>NZ_JBHXSL010000029.1:29200-97071 GCF_042714725.1 Streptomyces sp. NPDC058685 | reverse complement strand
GCCGCTTGACGGATCTTCAGCTTCATCTAAGGGCCAGTTTCTGTGGGGGGCCGTGGCACACCGGGCCCTAACCGATCGCCCGGAAGCCTTGCTGACGCCGATGAATATTACGCACGAGAATCCCCGAGGCAACGATGAAAGGTCGAGAATGGGGTAAATGCTGAAGGTTCGACGGCGCGATACGTCAGGCATATTAGTGAATGCATATCGGCGATCATCTGACATACCCGCCGAATGCGTCGCTCCTTTAACTCGCATGAGGGAGCGTCGTCCACTTGTCTTCCCTGCCGCGCATACAAAATGATGTCTGGCCGGGAGAAATCAGAACTCGCCGCGAGGTGGGCGTGGCGATCAACGCATGGGCCGCGACAGTCAGTACAACAGCGTCCGCCGCGACCGGCACTCGCGATGGTTTGATCGACCTGTACCGTGCCAACGTCGGGCAGCAGCAACGACATTCACCCAGCGCGTCGCACGGTGAGCGGAACTCATGGGTCAGTCACCCGTAGAGCCGTCCCCCTGCGCCAGTCTGCCCGTCGTCGGATGCCTTCCCGCGCTCCGGAGGCCTGCGCCCCCTCGGTCACCGCTGACATGCTCGCCCTGGAAGCGATGTGTTCCGCCTGGCCGCGGCTGTGAAAGGCCGCTGGGCGCTTCTGGTGCTGGCCCTGCCTCAACTGCCAAGAATGCGGACGTTGTCACCCCGCCGCCCGTCGCTGTCCAGACAGATGTCGAACAGCACCTTCTGTCCTGCTCGTAGTTCACATTCTGCCTGTACCGCACGGGACTCCACGCTCACCTCGCGTTCGAGTCCGTAGGGCTTGATTGCCCCCACCCCCCGTCGAGTGTCAAACCATAGAACTTTCCCTAGGGGCATCGGATGGCACCTCGCGCTGAGAGAAGTTGGAAGAAGGGAGGCGCCGGTTCATGCCTCTTTGTGACGGCCACGAACAGGGGTTACGTGGCCAACATCTCGCCCGGTAAGGCGCAGTTGTGCATCAGAATCCTTATCCGGGTGCACAAAATTGATGACCTATTCGGTGGAGTCATGTTGGCGGTGGCGCCACCAACGGTGCGGCCTTGACTCTCGGGCAGCACGATCCAGCGCACCCGCAACGGCAGCTGCGGGGAAAAGGGTGCCCGCGTCATCCGGCGGAGCAATCCACCGTAGGGGACCGCCTTTTCGGTACGGAGACGGTGCGGCGATCCAAGAACCCACTGTTAGGTGCCGTACTCCCGCGCCGGCCCAACGTGTCAGCGGTTGGGGCGGCAGAAGAAGCGCAATCCGACCCCGGAGGGTGTCGAGTATGGCGGGGCCCATGGTGTTGTGCGGAATTTTGCTCAGTTCGTCCAGCACTGCGCGAGCGAGAGCCTCGGGAACGAGTAAAGCGTCCCACATTCTTCCAGCAGCCAATAGGGCCACCCCATGTTCTCCCGATCGCCATTCGCGTCTGCAGGCGCCCGGATCATCGGCGGCAGCCGAAAGCCAGAATTCCGCCTTGTACTTCCGCATGGAAAGTCCCTCCGCAGGCAACTGCACGGCTCGAGTTTCAGACTGTGCAGCAGAAGACCCCTGGTCAGGAAGGGTGGCGCACCCTGGCGAATGGAGTGACTCGGCAACCCCGATTATCGTATGTGTCCGCCAATTATGGATAAGGGCTCGTTCGAGTACTGGGCACCCCGATCGCGGCGTCGAGCGAGTCTGAAGAGATGGCTATGCGTGCGTTCGGGTGGTGCTCCACCGATGCTGGAACCGCAGCTCCTCGGCCGGGCTTCCTGACCTGAGACAGCCCGTTCCGGCAACAGGAGGTTCTCGTGGAATCCTGGAACTGCTCTCCCCAGGCGGCGACGGTCTCGCATACCGATGTTGACCCGTACCGGCTGGCGGGTGCTGATGCCTTCCTCAGTGAGTCGCCAGGCATCTCCCCGCGTGAGTCGGGTGACACGAACTGGCCGCCAATCGATGCGCACGAGCAACTGCTGGCGCACTCGCCGGCGCCCGATCCACGCGATCGGGTGGCACGCCCGGTGCGGGCGTCGGTGCGCCGTCGACTGGACCTGCACGCGACGCTGACTGTGGCCGGCGTCGCGCCGGCCCCCGGGGACCTGCGGGCCATCGATGAACTGTCCCTGCTCGACGACGAAACGAATCTTGCACTTCAGCGATGGATCACCAGCTCCCGCTGAAGACCATTCCATTCCATGGCGAGGCCCGGCACCCTCGCTGCCCCTTCGCATCGAGGGCTGGCGGACGCGTACTGGGGACCGCACCTCTGAAGTTGCTCAAGTCGCCAGTACTGCGGCGACTTGCGGGGAACGCTTGCCGCCATGAGCCAGGGCAAGCGTCTGCGGGTGTTCGCAGACCCCGGGGGTTCAGGCATGGGGGCAACAGTGGAGATGTGGGTGGTGATCGGCGGTTTCAGCGTGATCGTCGTGCTGTTCGGAGCGGCTCTGTGGGCCATCGACGTGCGGCGCGAGCGCGACCACGGCAGTGACAGCCACTGGCAGACTCCTGTCGATCCTGCCGACCACGGTGGTGGCTCGTCCACCTACTGATGTTTCTGATCCGGGTTGGGGACGACAACCGACTACAAGCCGGTGTTGCTGTTCGCGGTGACCGGTCACCTCGCCCCATGCCTGACCGGGAAGCCTCGCCGGGCTGATTGCGCTCAGCCTGACTGCGTTCAAGCTGCCCGGCGGCGGCATCGGCTTCACGGATGGGACACCGCCGGGCAGTCCTTCCACTGTGCCACCCGCTACTGACAGAACCGTGGGCGCGGTCTCCCGCGGCCCGACCGCGCATCCGGCGGGAGGGTCCGCGCCGGGCTGGCTCTGTCAGACCGTGCGAGCTGGACGGAGGACGCTTTCGCTCAGGCGATCGGCGGGCCCGCAGGGAAGCGGCCGAAATGCGCCGGGAAGCCGCCGAGCCGCCGCCTGCCGGACGAAGGAGAGCCCGGATCCTCACGGATCCGGGCTCATCCAGCAGTAGCGGGGACAGGATTTGAACCTGCGACCTCTGGGTTATGAGCCCAGCGAGCTACCGAGCTGCTCCACCCCGCGTCGGTAGACCCCACACTACGGCACTGTCGGCCCGCCGCGGACCGCGGCGGCTCCCCGCAGCCGGCCGCGCCCGGTGGACGGGCTGGGAGCTGACGCCGGTCATCCGAGTCGGATTGGGGATGTTGCCGCCGACGACGCCGGTCATGGTCAGACACGGCGGGATGAGGGCTTGGGCCACGTGAGCCGTCAGGGGGCGGACACAACTGCACTTCGCGGCGGAGAGCAGCATGCCGCGGCTCTCGGCTCTCTCGGTGGCAGGGGCTCATGCGGATGGACCGGATGGGCAGGGCAGTATGCCTTTGTGGGAGCCGTGTTCACGTATCGAGGCGACAACTCGGTGGTGTCGCCAGCCGGGCCGGTCAGGATGCCGACTCAGGTCGCGTCCACGTCGGTGTACAGCATGTGGTGGTCCGAATGCGAAGTGGGAAGCACCCGGTGCTGACGTGGGGCGATGCCTCGCAGGAAGATGTAGTCGAACTTGCTCTGCCAGTCGGTCGTCGGCTTGCAGGTGCCGACGGACGAGGGATGGCACTGAGGGTCTGCGTCCGCGGCCAGGGCCCATATCGGGGCGAGTTCGGGAGTGCTCGGCACGGCGTTGAAGTCGCCGAGTACGATCGCGCGGTCGTGCTGGGCGACGTCTGCGGCGAGCACGCGGGTCTGCTTTGCTCGAAACGCTTCCTGACGTCGTTGGGCGAGGTGCGTATTGAAGACCCGGACATGCCGGCCGTCGACCAGGGTGGTGACGGCCACGTACCCCCGGTCTTCGGATCCTCCCTCGGGATACTCCACGAGTCGGCGGTCTGTCATGGGTGCCGCCGAGAGGATCGCCTGGCCGAAAGCCCCCGGACTCCACGGCATACCGCCGCAGCGGCCCCAATTCCGAAGAACCATCCCGTACTCGACGTGGTAAACCAGCCCGTGAAGCCTCTTCAGATTGTCGCGGATTCGCTCGACGTCACGCACGCAGGCTTCTTGAAGGCCGATGACCTGGGGCGCATGTGTGGCGATTGCCGCCGCCCGGTCGACGTTGCTCTCCTCGCAGGGGTTGCAGATGTTCCACGTCATGACCCTGTTCGGTACGACATCCTTGGCGGCTTCGACGGGCATTGACCTGGCGAAGAGGCCACCGCTCGGCGCACTGGGGCCGATAAGCACCACGCAGGCGACGATCACGGCGCCCGCGAGTAGCCGCCTGCTTCTTCCGAGCACCATCGCCTCCTCAAGTGGATACGCATGGCCTCTGGCGTCTCCATCCACGAGGTTATGGGACGGGGATGTCAACAGCACCTTCGGTGTGCTGGTCCCGCTGCCCTCGACGAACCGACTTCGGAGCGTGGATCAGCGGACAGGGCTCATCGCCTTGGCCTTCCCCGAGCGACCGCACGGGAGCCCGCGGCGATCCCGGCCGGCTTCAGCCCTTTGTCGGGCCCGTGGCTGTGGGCCTGGACGAACGAGAGCATTCTCCGGGAGACGAGCCGCGACGCCTGAGACGCCGGCTCGTCCACCGTCCACATCAACCAGCGCCGAGGAAGCTCGGCTCCCGCCGCGGCTGACCGCCGAAATTCGACAGGACTGATTACCGCGAACGCCACGCGGTCGAATGCGGCATCAACCGCCTCAAGCGCCACCGAGCGGTAGCCACGCGGTACGACAGACTCGCCTCCGCTGGGAAGCGACTGTGCTGATCGAAGCTCCTGACGAATGGCTTTGACCCGAGGTGTGCTTCCCGTGCTTGATCATCAGTCCCGGGCCGCGGTCAGCTCCTCCGCATCCGTGCTTTTCACGAGCATGCCAAGACTTCCCCGGACATGACCTGGGGAGGGTTGGGAAGCAGTGACGCGAGGTTGTCTCGCACGAAGTCCGCCGCCTTCGAGACCGATTCCTCGGCACCGGCCCGGTCCTGGAAGACGCTGGTGGCGACCATGACTCCGTCTCCGGCATCCACCCAGTAGTAGGCCACGAAGCCTGAAACCTGGCGCATGAGCGGCACGAACCCCTCGTTCACGCGGCGTCCCGCCTCAGCCGGATCTGTCACTCCTTCGTACCGCCGGACTGCTGCGTACATCACCGGGCTCCTCGTGCGGGTCAGGGTCTGAATTCTGATCAGACGTCGTACCCCCGCATCAGCTGTTTGGCCCGTGAGGCACTTGACCATCACCTGAAGGGCCGCGGCAGGTGATGCGAATGGCGTCTTCCGGACCGGTCCCACAGCCCAGTCATGCCGAGGCGGAGCGGAGACGCGGGGTACACGCCTCGCCCTACCGCGTCCACTGCAGCACCGCGGAAGGCTCCCGTGCCGGATCCGTGCCAGATGGGGAGGTCAACCACCCGTGCCCTACGACTTCTGCTTCTTCGCCAGCTCCTCGTTGACCGCCCTCTCGCACTCGGCGCTGTTGTCCGAGGCCTGGAAGTAGATCACCAGGAATGTCTCGGGCCGGCCGTGATAGCCCGCCCTCAGAGTCCAGCCGCCCTTGTTCAGGGAAGTGACGACCGAGCCCCGCTGCTTGAGTTCCCGCGCGCGCTTCCAGCCGCCCTTCTCCAGTGCGGCCAGAGCTCTGGTGTAGGACTTCTGTGGGTCGGCGGATTTCTTGACGTCCGCCAGCCAAGAGACCGCGCAATTCTTGAGGGAGGCAGGGAAGCCCTCGGACTGTTCCCGGGTGAAACCTGCTGCCGTGGCCGCGTCCACGATCTCCTTGGTGGCCGTAGCGACGTCGAGGCCCCCGCCCGCTTCTGCTGGGGTGGCGGACGGACCGGACTGCGACGTCCCCGAGGTGTCGTCCTTCGCGCTGCTGCATCCCGTCACCAGAAGCACCACACCGGCGGCTGCGGCCGCCCATCTTGCCTTGTACACGGGTCCCCCGATCCTCATCACGCACGGGCCCCCTGCCCGGACGATCAAGTCAGCAGTCTCGCACGGGTGTTCGCGCGACCTCGTGATGACGGCAGGCCATGCTTCTCATGGATGCGGCCAATTCCTCGTGCGTGAACTACCTTCGAGCGCCCCAGCAGTCGCGAGTCGCCAGACCGTGAGCGAGTTCAGTGCTTCGGCGTCGCCAATGGAGAGTGACCTTGCCTCCACCACGCGGCGCGGTGCCGGTCACGTGGTCACCGCGCTGCGGCGCTGAGGTGTGGACCCGGTCCGCAAGAGCCGCCCCCGCGGCCTGTGGCTGGAGGACCGGGTGACGCTGGTCGCCGCGTACTGGCGCACGAACCTCAACCTGCGGCAGTTGGCGCCGTTGTTGAGGGTGCCGAAGTCGGCCGCCGACCGTATTGGTGGTCACCTCGGGCCTGTCACTCGCGTTGCAGCCCGGCAGACGGTTCCGCGACGACACCGTACTGATGGAGGAACCTCCGTGACTACCGCCTGAGAGACGATGGCGTCCACCATGTCCGGCGCGGTGCCCGTCTGTAGACCTCACCCTCGCCGGATGACCGGGAAAGATGCTGGCCGGCCAACATGCCGTTGATCATTTTCGGGACAACGTCAGCTGATCTGCGGTTCGTTGCTGGTCCGTGAGTCAGGTCAGGTGTGACAGCAGTAGCTGGGTGAGACGTTCGGGCGTACGGAGTGGCAGATAGTGGTCGGCGTCCGGGATCGTCTCGCCGCGGGCGCCGGGGATATCAGTGACAAGTCGTTCGGCGATCACCGCAATCTCGGGGTGGTCGTGGTCGCCATGGATGACCAGCGTCGGCGCGGCGATGTCTCCGAGGTGTGGTTCGGCATCACGGCCGGGGGAGACAACGCAGTGCTGTTCGCTCACAACTCGCCGCTTGGCGTTCGAGGCGACCATCGTCTCGATCAGCTCTCCTCCGGGGGCCGTACGGCCCATGGCGGCCCAGATCGCCAGTTCCAGCTCGGCCAGGGTGGCCGTCTCACGCTCGCGCCGGGCCGTGGCGTAGGCCGACAACTCGTGACTCTGCGGCCAGACGTGACCGCTGACCGAGGCACCGACCAGGGCAAGTCCTGTGACGCGCTCCGGGTGAGCGAGGGCGAAGTCCAGCGCCGTCTCCCCGCCCATGCTCAGCCCGACCAGTGCGGCGTGACGAAGGCCGAAGTGGTCAAGGACGGCGCACAGATCCTCGACGTCGCTGAACGGCTTCCCTGGCGGTGTGGAGCGCCTTAGCCCGCGGGCGTCGTAACGGAACACGTCGTAGTGGCGCGCTAGTTCCGGAACGATGGCGTCTCACAGGCGGGAGTCCATGCCGGCGCCGTGCAGCAGCACGACCGGGCTTCCGGCGCCCTTGCGCTCAGCCCAAAGGCGACCGCCGTCGGGAGTAGGAATCCGGACTTCGCGTGGAGGCATCTCAGATCGTTCGGGGGAAATGGTTGTCACGCGCCGATCATTTCAGAGCGTTCAACCAGGAGGCCACGTTCGAAGCGGACGCCGGCCCGGGGCGAGTAGGGCCGGTGTGGGGCGGAGGCTCTCCAACATGCCAGGGCGGACTCGAAGAGCTGAACAACCATGGGCCGGCCCGGCGGCGCGTGAGCCGGTGTCCGTGGTGACCTTCGTCCGCAGCCGGACGGTGAAGAACTCCAGCAGCACGTCCCGGCAATCGGTGATCCTCGCGGCAGCCCTGGAGAACTTCGCGCCGTAGAGCTGGGCGAACGCCTTGACGGCTCGCTCAGCGTGGTCGTCGTCCTCGACGTCGCAGATCGTTCGGACGGTGGCACACTGCCACCAGCCCTGTTCGCCTACTTGGCTCCGGTGGTTCTCTCGACCGCGGCAAGGTACTCATCCACAGTGAGCACTGAGTGGGCGAACAACGGATACCGCCCGACCATGCTGTCGTACTCTTGCTTACCGCTGTGAGAGGCCGTGGCATCTTTGAGCATCGTGACGTGGTATCCGCGTTCCATTGCGCCACGACCCGTTGATTCAACACACATTGAGCCAATCATTCCGGCAATAGCGAGGTATTCCACGCCGCGCCGTTTCAACTGTGCGTCCAGGTCTGTTGTCATGAAAACATCGATGTTCTTGTGCGGCGCAAGCGCCACTTCGCCGGGGCCGGGTGTGAAATCAGGGTGAAACTGCACTCCCCACGACCCCTGCTCGAACAGTCTATTCTCGAACATTGCCTGATGTATGCCCGACCTGTGTCGCCAGTTGCCGTACTCATCGTCACTGTAGGACATGCCGGAAAAGAAGATGTGCAGACCGTGCCTGCGCGACCCCGCCAGAAGATTCTTGAGATTTTCCACTACGCCGATTCTCGCGAATTCTTCCTGGTACTGCGGGTACCCTTTCCCCTTTTCTGCAAAGACCTCGTTGACTGTGTCAATGAGGAGTACCCCGGTTGCTCCACGGGCGTAAACATCTTCCTGCATGACCTTCCCCCTATATCAAGGGTTCGTATGGGGAGTCTCTCATCGCACCGCCCCTCGACTGTCGGGCCTGAATGTGACGTATTGCCCGCCAGTTACTATAATTGATTCTGTATCACGCGCATGCGGGTCGCAAATCGGGGGTTGATTGCTCTCGGTAAATATGGAGGTCGCACACCGCGCAGCTAAGGGCTGTCCCGTAACTGCTGGTCACGGAGCTGGCCAGGGTGCGGAGACTGCGTAGCTGCTGAGTTCGCGGTGCCGGTATCGTCCGGTCTCCCGTCGTACCGGCGGCCAACGTTCAGAGAGCGATGCAGATGACCAGCCAGCAAGCAACGATGACCCTGTGGCGCCCCACCGGCCCCAAGGAGCTGGATCTGGTTCGGGGAGCTGAACTGGCGTGCCTGGCCGCCCCGGCTGCCCGAGCAGCCGATCTTCTACCCGGTCCTCAACGAGGACTACGCGGTCAGGATCGCGCGGGACTGGAACGTGAAGCACGATGGCGCCGGGTTCGTCACTCGTTTCGAGGTCGAATCGAAGTTCTTGAGCAGGTATCCCATCCAGCAGGCCGGCGGGCAGACGATCCTCGAGCTCTGGGTTCCGGCCGAGGAGTTGGACGACTTCAACGCTCACATTGTTGGCGAGATCCAGGTGGTCCACGAGTTCCGTTGAGGCGGGGAGGGATGCTGACGGGGCGCGCTGGCCCGGTGCGATGATCGCTGCGTGGCTGGTGTGATCACGGCGTCGGAGCCGTCCTGGACAGCCCCGCACCGGGCTGAGCCCACATGCCTTCGGGAAGCTGGTGACGGTGCTGCGGCGTGAGGGTCGGATGCGGTCCGCAAGGGTCGGCCGTGGAGCCCGTCCCTGGAGGACCGGGCACTGCTGGCGCCGGCGCGGTCGCCCGGGGCAGGCAGTGCAGGAGATGCCATGGATCCTCCCATGGTGGTCGGACGGTATCGGCGACATGATGGAGAGAGGGCCGGAGAGGTCGACGCCGACCGGTTGTCCCGAGTCGCTTTCCGGATTCGGAAATGTCATCTGAAGAATTCGCGAAGGTCCGGCATTTTCACGGCGCACGCGGCAATCGTGGTGAGTGCACGCGGTGATCACGATGACGCGGTTTCATCGAGGCATCCGGCCATGCGACCGAAGCCGCGTCATTCGGCATTCGCAACAGGAGTGCGCTCAGGAATTCCCGACCCGCTTCAGCGAACGGAGGCACATCATGGCAGCGGAAACCGCCCTGCGGAATGTGGTCCTGGTCCACGGTGGATTCGTGGACGGGTCCGGCTGGCAGGGTGTCCACGAACCCCTCGTGGATGCGGGTTACAACGTCAGCATCGTGCAGAACCCGACCCAGTCCCTGGCCGGCGACGTCGCGGCGACGCTCCAGGTCGTCGCGGATCTGGACGGCCCCGCCGTGCTGGTGGGGCATTCCTACGGAGGTGTCGTGATCACCGAGGCGGGACGGGACTCCAGGGTTTCCGCGCTCGTCTACGTCGCGGCCTTCGCGCCGGACGAGGGCGAGTCGGTCAACTCCCTGATCGCGGACCCGCCGCCGGGTGCGCCCGTACCACCGATCCTCCCTCCGAAGGACGGCCAGCTCTTCCTCGACCGCGAGCAGTTCCACGCCTCGTTCGCCGGTGACCTGCCCGAGGCGGAGGCCCGCTTCATGGCCGACTCCCAGGTGCCGTGGGGAGTCGAGGCCCTCGAAGGCGCCGTGAGCGAACCGGCCTGGCGATCCAAGCCGAGCTGGTACCTGGTCGCTGCCGACGACCGCATGATCCCTCCGCCGGCCCAGCGGGCGATGGCCGAGCGTGCAGGCGCCACCGTCGCCGAGGTTCCGGGCAGCCATTCCGTCTATGTGTCGCAGCCCGCCGCGGTCGTCGACATGATCCGGCAGGCCACGGCTGCCTAGCGGCCCAGGCCGCCCCCGGCCCGCGGCAGACGTCCACCGGCCTGTTTCCGGGCCGGGGGCCTGTGCATCTCGTCCACCTGACATGCCGGTCTCCTCTGCATCGCTGCGCTACGGAAGGCGGCGGGGGAAGCCCCCCGGCCCCGCTTCGACGGCGCCGTCCTTCGTGGTCGAAGCGGGGGCATCAGAGATCAGCCGGCCGCATTGGGCCCGGGAAGCCCCCACTGCGCGAAATCCGTCTGACCGTTCCCGCTCCTGGTCAGAAGGTCTTTCCTGCCGGACGTCCAGGCAATGGTGACTTTCTCGCCGCTCGATATTTCGACAGTTCCTCCACCGCGTCCCAGACCCAGTCGCGCATCGCGTGCTGCTCGATGACGCTCTCGGGTTCCGGCACATCGTGGCTGCGCGGCCGCCATGGGTCCAGGCCTCGAGGCCCGGGGTCTCCCGTGTGGCGCGCAGACGGGTGCGGGCGCCATTGCGTACGACCGCCCGCAGCCACGCCCCGACCGCCGCCGGATCCCGTACGTCACCGATGCGTCGCAGTGCGGTCAGGGCGGCGTCCTGCACCACGTCCTCCGCATCGGGGCCATAGCCGAGCAGGCCCAGCGCGACCGCGCGCATGGACGCCTGGTGGCGCGCGAGCAGCAGCCCGAGGGCTCCGGTCTCGCCCGCCTGGGCCCTCCGCGTGAGTTCCTCATCGCTGGGTGGGTCGAGGGACACCATGTACAACGCCTCCGTGACGACGCCTCAAGAACCGCGATCTGCGGGGCGCTGTGGGGGAGGGGGAGCACCGCTTCGTCCAACTGGCCCTGCGGCCAGGGTAGATCCCGCGCCCGGGGTCGAGGGAGGCTTTGGATTCGGGTGACGACGCGGCGGTCACCCAGCGGTCACCGAGCTGCCACGCAGCGCTCGCCCGGCGAGGGGAAGTCCCCCGTACGGAAGACCCGCTGCCCCTCGTCCACCGCGAACACCTCGCAGCCGTCCTCGCCGCGGCACGCAGGTGTCGCTGGAACTCGCCTCACCCCCGGCACAGCGGTTGTCCGGGTCGCCGACCGCGGTCCCGGCATCCCCTCCGCCGACAGGGAGCGGGTCTTCGACCGCTTCTACGGCGTGGACAAGGCCCGCACCCGCGACCGCGGCGGCAGCCGCCTGGGGCTTGCGGTGGCACAGTCACTGATTGCAGCACACGGCGGTCGAGCGAGCTGGCGAGCGGTCCGGGGTCGACGGTGTTCACGCTCCGGATCCCGAACCAGCGGTAGGAGCAGGTAAGCCCTGCCGGAGTCGGCCCGCGGAAGCGGAGGCGGCGGGAACCGACGGGCGGTGTGCGCCGACGCGTTGTCGAAGTATCGACGTGCGGTAACAGCCACAACCATGTCCCGCCCCGTGCGGGCTCGCGCTCGCCGCCGACGCCCCGCACGGAAGTGGCCGTGAGCCTCGGGGATGTCTTGCGGCGTGCCGTGCTGTGGTCCCCCTGGGGCGAGCCGGCCCGGGGTGGGTCTCAGGCCAGCGCGTTCACCGCGGCCGCGAAGACGCGTGGCAGGCGTACCGCCGTGGGCACGATGCGCGGTGCGAGCGCGGGTCGTTGTCTGGCCCGTACCAGGAGTTCCGTCAGGAGGCGATGGCGGCGGGTCGCGCTCTTCCAGTCGGTCTCGTAGCGCCACGGTGTGCCTCGGCGCACGTTGTGGACCAAGGCCTCGGCGCCGGCGAGGGCTAGGGAGATGCCTTCGCCGGTGAGCGCGTCGATGTATCCGGCGGCGTCGCCCACCAGCAGTACCCGCCCCTGGAATCGGGCGCGCGCTGTTTGGCGGAGCGGCCCCGCGCCTCGCACCACCGTCGCGGCCGCTTCAGCAGGGAGGCGGGCCGCGAGCTCGGGGAAGCCCGCCAGTTGGGTGTCGAAAGGGGCGCGCTGGGCGGTCAGCAGGGCGACGCCCACGAGTTCGGGGCCGAGCGGGGTGACGTACGCCTCCGCATGCGGCCCCCAGTGCACCTCGACATACGCGGACCAGGGAGGCACCGCGTAGTGACGGCGCAGCCCGTACCGAGGTGACCGGCCGGGTGGCACTGCCAGGCCGACGGAGCGGCGTACCGGTGAGTGCAGGCCGTCGGCGCCCACCAGCCACTTGGCCCGCAGACCGGTGCCGGGGACGGAAACACCTGTGGTGTCCTGCTCAACGTCCTCCACTCGCACGGGCAGTACAGGCACACCCTCTTGCAGAACCGCCCGGTGCAGAGCGCTGTGCAGGCTGGTGCGGCGGACACCGAGGCCGGAGCCTTGCCGGAACGCTGCCTGAACCTGGCGTGGGCCCTGGACATAACGGATGCCGGTGATGGGGTGGCCGGCGACCTGGAGGCCGAGGGTGGTGACGGCGTGGACGGCGCCGGGCATCAGTCCCTCGCCGCATGCCTTGTCGACCGGCACCTGACGTGGCTCGGCCACGACGGTGTCGAGACCGGCGCGCGCGGCGTACAAGGCGGTCGCCAGTCCTGCCGGCCCGCCTCCGGCGATCAGCAGGTCGTGGCCGCCGCTCACGCGGGCAACGCCCGTGCGAGGGCCGTGTTCTCGCAGCGGACACGGACCCTGAGCAGCATGGCGTTGGCCAGCGTGAACGCCGTCGCGGTCACCCACGCTGAGTGCACCAGGGGAAGAGCGGCGATCTCCACCACGACGGCGACGTAGTTCGGATGACGCATGAAGCGGTAGGGTCCGGCGCTGACCAGACGCGCTCCGGGAACGACGATGACGCGTGTGTTCCAGTACGGCCCGAGTGTGGTGATGCACCACCAGCGCAGTGCCTGGGCCAGCAAGGCCAGCGCCAGCATGGGCCATCCCAGGGCAGGCAGGAACGGGCGGTGGGCGATCATGGGTTCGAGAACACAGCACACGAGCAGACCCGTGTGCAGGGCGACCATGACCGGGTAGTGACCGCGGCCGTACTCCACACCGGCGCGCGCCAGGGTCCATGCCCCGTTGCGCCGGGCGACGACGAGTTCGGCGACGCGTTCGACGGCGACGGCCAGGACGAGAAGCGTGTACCAGGTCATGTGGCCGCTCACCAGCGCAGCAGGACGAGTTCGGAGCAGAATCCCGGGCCCATCGCCATCAGCAGGCCCCAGGCACCTGGCTCCGGCCGAAGGGACTGCCAGGTGTTCTGCAGAATGTGCAGCACGGAGACGGACGACATGTTCCCCACTGTCGCGAGTGAGTGCCACGCACTGTCCAGGGCGCCGTCGGGCAGGCCGAGGGTGTCGGTCACAGCGGAGAGCACTTTGGGGCCTCCCGGATGACACATCCAGGTCTCGATGTCGTCGATGGTGAGGCCGTGTTCGGCCAGGAAGGCGCGCAGGTGCCGGCCGAAGTGGTCGCGCACGATACCAGGGACACCGGCGTCGATCACGACGCGGAACCCACTGGCGCCGATGTCCCACCCCAGGAGCTGCTCGGTGTCCGGATACAGACGGCTGCGCGTCGCGACCACCGAGGGTCCGGCTCTTCCGGGGGCGATGGCGGCGCCGGTGCCACAACTGCTGCCGCGTGCGACGAGCGCCGCCGCGCCGTCACCGAACAAGGCGCCGGCGACGAGATTGGCGGGGGAGTCGTCACGCTGCTGGAGCGTGAGCGAGCACAGTTCGACGGTGAGGAGTACGGCGGTGTCATGGGGATGGCCCCGCAGGTAGTCGTGCACCCGGGAGAGACCGGCCGCCCCCGCAACGCACCCCAGGCCGAACACCGGCAGCCTCTTGATGTCGGGCCGCAGCCCCACGCGTCCGGCGAGCCGGGCATCGAGTGACGGGGCGCCGATGCCGGTGATGGAGGCGCACACCAGTAGGTCGACGTCGGCCGGCTCGAGTCCCGCCTCCTTGAGCGCGCCGGTGAGGGCTTCCTCTCCCAGCTCCAGGCCCGCAGCCATCCAGGCGTCGTTGCACTGACCGAAATCGCCGAGCTCGGCGTACTGCTCGATCGGCAGTGTGAGGTGGCGCGTGCGCACGCCGGCGGAGGCATGCAGGCGACGCAGCACTGCGCGGTCGGCCCCTGGGGGCAGGCACAGGTCACCGATCGGTTCGGTGAGGTCGTCCTGGGTGTAGCGGTGCGGCGGCAGTGCGGTGCGCACGGCGGCGACCGTGGTGGCCGTCTCGGGGGCAGCCGGCCCGCGCGGCGCGGAGGGGACGGAGAAGGCATCAGTACCGGTGATGACGGGGACACGCATGTCGGTAATGCCTTCCATGGGGCACATGACTTATACCTGCACTCGTGTCTCTACACCCCTCCGAGACCCTTGCCTCCACGACACACCGTGTCCCCGCGCTGCTGCGCTCCTGCCACCTGGAGCCGGCCCTGGCCGTGACGGTCTTCGTCACCGCGCTGGCCCTGGCCTCCGGCCGCGGTCCGGCAGGTTCGGCGGCCGTCGCGGCAGCGGTACTGGCCGGTCAACTCTCGGTCGGCTGGTGCAACGACGCGGTCGACGCGCAACGCGACACGGTGTGCAGCCGCCGCGACAAGCCGGTGGCCGCCGGCGAACTCCCGCGCAGGGCGGTGGCGGTTGCGGCGGGCACGGCGCTGGCGCTGTGCGTGCCGCTGTCTCTGCTCAGCGGCGCGGCCGCGGGCGCCGTGCATCTGGCCGGCACCGCCGCGGGCTGGGCGTACAACCTGCGGCTGAAGCAGACCGTGCTCTCCCCGCTGCCCTACGCCGTGGGCTTCGGCTCTCTGCCTGCCTTCGTCACCCTCGGCCTGCCGTCGCCGACCTGGCCGGCCTGGTGGGCCGTGGTGGCCGGCGCGCTTCTGGGCGTGGGCGCGCACCTGGTGAACGTCCTTCCGGACATCGGGGACGATCTCGCGACCGGCGTGCGCGGACTGCCCCAGCGGATGGGACGGGCGGCCTGCCGGTGGCTGAGCCCGATGGCCATGCTGGCGGCTGTGGGTGTGCTGGTATCGGGGCCGCCCGGACCCCTTACAGCTGTGGACTGGATGCCGGCGACAGCTGCCGTTGTCATCGCCGTGGCAGGCACGGCAGTGCCGTCGGGAACACGGAGCCGGTGGCCGTTCCGGTCGGCGATCGCGGTCGCCGGCATCGCTGTGGCGCAGCTCCTGCTGCGAGGGGCGGACATGGTTTGAACGGAACCGCTGCCTAGTCCGATGGCGGGAGGGGATTTTTGGGTCCCGGTTCGGGGGACTCACTCCTGGTTCGCCGGCGGGGACGCGGATGCCCATCTCCCCTGTACCGGAACCGACTTGGGTGACGGGGAAAGGGGTGTCGCGTCGTCGTCCTGGAAGCCGGGTCAGTGGGTCAGTGGGTCAGAGTGAGGACGACCTCGTCGATCTCCTCGCCCCGCGCGTTCGCGAATCCGCGCTCATGGCCCGCCACGACGAATCCGCACTTCTCCAGCACCCGGATCGATCCGCCGTTGTCCGTAGCCGCCCGGGCGTGGATCGGCCGCTCCGGAACGACTTCGAGGAGCTGCCGCAGTGCGGCGGTGGCCACTCCGCGGCCCCAGTGCTCCCGTCCGATCCAGTAGGTGACCTCGCGTTCCTCTGGCGGGCCGAACACCGCGACGTGTCCGATCGCCTCGCTGGTCCCGTCCGTAATGGTGCGCATGACGACCGCCGGATCGCGGCGGCTCCGCGCCCAGTGGGCGTCGAAGCGAGCGCGGTCCGACGGGTCGTCAGCGGTGAACGCCGCCATCCTGACCGCGTGTGGATCGTTCGAGTGAGCGAAGAAGTCGGTGAGGTCACCGTCCTGCACCTCTCGCAGCGATACAGCCATGACAGCCTCCTTGGCCGCTGGTTCTGAGCCTGTGCCTCACTGTCCCACCCGGGTCTGACAACGAGCGGTGCGAGCCGGCTCGGCCGGGCCAGGTGCGTCTTCCCGGCCGGCCACCAGGTCATTGCTTGCGAGTACGTGGCTGCTGTTCGCCTGCGCATAAGCCAGGGTTCGTCGGCTCATGGCGGGAGTCCGCGCATCCGGTGGCCGATGCGGGCATGCACGACTACTGAGGGCGTGTTCCGCCGGTATCCAGCGGCGGACCGTCCGGGCGCTGTATCTCTGTTGCGGGGGCGGTGTCCGGAGTGGGGGAGGGGGCCGTTGCCGTGTGCCGGCCGTGCAGGTAGCCGGCAACTGTGTTGGCGACGGCCACCAGGGGAACGGCGACAACAGCGCCTCCGATTCCTGCGACCAGGCTGCCGGCGGCTACCGCGAGAATCACAGCGAGCGGGTGAACCCGTACGGCGCGTCCCAGGATGAACGGCTGGAGGATGTGCCCCTCGAGCTGCTGCACGGCGAGCACGATGATCAGGACCATGACCGCGGTGAACATCCCCTGGGTGACGAGGGCGACCACGACGGCCAGTGCGCCGGATGCCACGGCGCCGACCAGGGGGACGAACGCGGCGATGAAGATGACCACGGCCAGCGGCAGCGCCAACGGGACGTCGAGGAGGAAGATGCCGAGACCGATGCAGACGGCGTCGATGAACGCGACGATGACGGTGCCGCGGACATACGCCGTGAGGGTGCTCCATGCCCGGGGGCCCGCGCCTGCCACCGCCGGGCGAGCCAGGGCAGGAACCAGCTTGAGCGTCCACTTCCAGATGCGAGGACCGTCGTAGAGCAGAAAGAGCGTGGTGAAGACGGTCAGCAGGACACCGGTGAGGAACTCGACGACGACGGTGACGCCCTGGATACCGGCAGAGGTGAGCTCCTTGCTGCTCGATCCGATGGTGGTGCTCAGCTTGTCGCTGACATCGTTGATCTGTGTTTCCGTCACGTGGAACGGACTGTCGAGCAGCCAGCGCTTGAGTTCTTCGATGCCGTCCTGCACACGGGCGGAGAGGTCGTCGAGGTTGTCCATGACCTGCCAGACCACGAACCATCCGACGAGCCCGAGGAGCGCGAATCCGCACAGTGCGGTCAACGCGGTTGCCAGCCCGCGCGGAATACCGTGCCTGTTGAGGCGGGCCACGGTCGGCTGGAGGAGGGCGGTGACGAGGAGCGCGGCGACAAAGGCCAGGACGAGCAGGCGCACAGCACTGATGGCTTGCATCAACACCCACAAGCCGGCCGCCAGGACCAGGAAGCGCCACCCCACCTCCGCGGCCACTCGGACGCCCCACGGAATTGCGGCAGCAGGCTCCGGTCTGGGATCGACGGAGGGCGGAAAGACCGGTGCCGGGGAGATCCCGTCAGCCCACTCGGTGGCCTCGGCCGCCTCACGGCGATGCTTGAGCCGGCCGGCTGCCCCGCTCCAACCGGCGCTGACGCGCTCGGACCATCCCCACAACCCCACGACCGCACCACTTTTCGACAGGACCAGCGCCATGCGGGCAGGTCTCGCGCCGGTCGAACCATCAGGTTTCCCGCGACCCCCCGTACTCCGCTACGACGCGTACCCCACGGTTACGGGATGACTCGCGAAAGCGAACCTGCCGTTGAAGTCGTGCAACGCCCTCGTCAGATCGCGACGGCGTGCGGAAGCTGACGTCAGCGGAGTTCGAATGTCTGGCACCGGCTGTCACGCCTCGCCCTTCGCCACGACCCCGGCGGGACGGTGACCTGCCCAGGCAGTGCCGCGAACGAACCACTCGGGTCACAGGCCGTCTACGTGCGGGGCTCCCGGGCGGTGGGCGCCGGCATGTGGGCCGCGGCCGACCGGAGCGAGGCACTGACGCGCTATTTCCTGCGTGCGCCGTTGAACGATCCCGAGCACCTGCTCCGCCAGGTGATGGCCATGCGCAGGTGTCCGACGAGGGCAAGGAGCAGGTGAACGGTGCCCCTGCGGTGCACTATCGGGGCACGATCGACCACGCCACGGCGACGCTCGGGATGACGGCGGAGACGAAACATGGGCTGGCCGATCTGCGCGAGAAGCTGGGCGAAGACGTGCCCGTCTACGCGGACGTGTGGGTCGACGGGAAGGGGCGCGCCGTCCAGGTCCGGCTGTCCTGCTTCGGCGGTATGAAGGCCATGACGACCATGACGCTGTCGGACTTCGGGACGTCGGTAGAGGCCGAGGCGCCGTCCGCCGATCTGGTCGTCCCTATGACGGCGGGCGAGGATGTCCTGCCGGCCTGAAGCGGGGGCGAGCCTGGCGACGGGCTCCTTGCGGATCACACGGCGAAGGCTCGTGGCTCGCCTGCTGCCGTCCACCGTCGCTACGAGCGTGGTGCCGGACCCTTCCTCGCCTTGACGAGCGTCGCCTGCGCCCTCATCTGCTACCGGCGGCTCCCCGCTGATATGGCTCTCCGCCCAGGGACCTGGCCGAGGCCACAACAGTGGGGCTGCGGCGACGAGTTCGCGGAGGGGCGGCGGAGAGAGCGGTTGCGCACCGGGGCCGTGGACCGGCCCCGGCCGTGCGAGCGTGTTCACGCCCCGGGTTCCTCCACTATCAGCAACGTGCCGTGGCTGCCCGGGCCGACAGCGTGCCGAGCGCCTGCCGGTACCCGGTACATCTCGCCTGTTTCCAGGGCGACCTCAGTGCCCTCCACCAGCAGTTCCAGTCGCCCGCCGAGGACCAGCAGCACTTCATCGGCCCCGTGAATCTCTTCCCGGACCGGGCTGCTGTCCATGCGCAGGACCTTCACACTGGCCGCCCCTACCTTCCCCAGGGTGCAGGAACTCCAAGCAGCCGGCAGCGCGGCCGCCGTCGCCACGACGTTGATCGAACTCATCGCATGCCTCCTGTCGGGCTGCTTCCACCACGGCACAAGCAGCCCGCCGATCGCCTTCAACGGATGCCGGAAAGCTATCTGAGCAGGGACGATCGTCGGTCGACCGTATGGCAAAACCTCTCCCCGACCACGGCTCGACGACCCGACGGACGATGCGGGGCTTACCCAAGGTCCTCCCGCGCGATCCGCGACCACCTGGACGAACCCGCATCCGCGCGGTGATTCCCGTGCCGACAGATCGACGTGGCCATCGGTAGCGGCGAGGCAACAGGGGCCAAGACCACCGGCGGACGACCGCGAGCCCTGCGGACAGCGGAACCGTCGAGCGCCGCATCAACCGAATGCGAGTCGGAAAAGGGAGTTGGCGCGGTGGGTAGCGCGATCATGCGGGGGCGTGTCGGGGGGTGCGCTCGGCTCGCGTGTGTTCCTCACGGCGGGATTGAATGCGCCCGCAGGGTTGTGTGCCGCCGTATCTCCTGGTGAGGGGCTTCGTTGGTGTGGTGTCTGTTGATCAACACTGTGCTGGAGAAGCCGTGTCTGCTGAAGCCGCCCACCCACCGGCCGACCTCGTGGCCGCGCGGGTGCGGGATCCGTACCCGTACTTTGCGTGGCTGCGCCGTCATGCGCCTGCGCATGGCGAACGGCGGCCGGGACGGCCCGTGGTGTGGCAGGTCTCCCGCTACGAGGACGTACGCGCGATGCTCACCGATTCCCGCCTGAGCAAGGACCCGGACCGGGTTCCGGGATACGTGCCGGGCCCGGCCGGCTTCAACCGGCACCTGGTCCACGCCGATCCGCCGGACCACACCCGGCTGCGGACCCTGGTCAATACCGCGTTCGTGCCGCGCCGCATCGCCATGCTGGAACCTTTCATCAATGAGGTCGCGCACCGCCTGCTGGACCGGGTCGAGCACCACACACACGTCGATCTGATCGCGGACTTCGCGGCGCCGCTGACGTTCCGCATGATCTGCGCCATCCTCGGCGTCCCCGAACACCTGGACACCCCGGAAACCAGAGACACCCTCATGGCCACCATCGCCCCCGAGGTGTCTGCCGACCCCGCCCGCGCCGAACGGGATCTCCACATGCTGCTGGACACGCTGATCGCCCAGAAGCGGTCCGGCGAGCGGCCCGGCAGCATGGACCTGCTCGGCGCCCTCGTGCGAGCCGGCGACGAGAGCGGGACGATCAGTGAGGAGGAACTGCGCTCCACCGCCTACCTCCTGCTGCTGGTCGGCCACGACACCACGATGAACCTGCTCGGCAACGGGATGCTCGCCCTGCTCCGCCACCCTGCCGAGGCCGCCCGCCTCGCAGCGCAGGACGCGGGTTCCCGTCTTGTCACCACCGCGGTCGAGGAACTCCTGCGCTACGACTCGCCTGTCCGGGACGCGACATTCCGGTGCGCCGCTGCCCCGATCGACCTGCACGGCCTGACCATCGACACGGGCGACATCGTGAGTCTGCTGATCGGGTCCGCCAACCGCGACGAGGAGCGCTTCCCGCATCCCGACCGTCTCGACCTGGGCCGCACACCCAACGATCACCTCGCCTTTGGGTACGGGCCCCACTTCTGCATCGGCGCGGCCCTGGCACGTCTGGAAGGCGCTGTGGCCTTCCCCCTGCTACTGGAACGGCTCGCCGCCGTGGAGTTGGCCAAGCCGGCGGACGAACTGCCCTGGCGCCCGGCCCGTGTCATGCGCGGACTCGCAGCCCTCCCACTGATCCGGCGCTGACCCCCCACTTCGCCGACGGCACCACCTCCTGATCCGGAAGGACACGATGAGCACGCAATCCACGCACCCCTTGGTGCTGACCGATCGCCACGACGGCGTCCTGGTCATCACCCTGAACCGGCCCCGCGTCCGTAATGCGATCAACCAGACGCTGGCCGACGCCGTCGACGCCGCACTGGCGGCCCTGGAAGACGATCCGCACCTCGAGGTCGGTGTCCTCACCGGGTCGGGCGGCCACTTCTGCTCCGGCATGGATCTCAAGGCATTCCCCGACGAAGGAGTACCAAGGGTCGCGGACCGAGGACTGGCCGGCCTGACCCGCGCCCGCCGGTCGAAGCCGCTCATCGCCGCCGTCGAGGGGGCGGCGGTCGCCGGCGGCTTCGAACTCGTCCTCGCCTGCGACCTGGTCACCGCCGCCGACACCGCCTTCTTCGCGCTGCCAGAAGTGGCCCGCGGCCTCATCGCCTCCGAAGGCGGAGCCATTCGTCTCCCCGGCCGCCTCCCTCACCACCTGGCCATGGAAATGCTCCTGACCGCCTCCCCGCTCCCGGCCACGGACGCCGCCCGCCACGGTCTCGTCAACCAGCTCACCGGCGAGGGCAAAGCCCTGGACGCCGCGATCGCCCTCGCCGGAAGAATCAGCGCCAACTCCCCCCACGCGGTACGGATCACCCGCCAGGTCGTCGACGCCACCCGCGGCCTCGACGACCATGCCGCATTCACTGTCCAGGACCCGTACACCGCACCCGTCTTCGACACGAACTCGGCCGCCGAAGGCGCCCTGGCCTTCTGCGAGAAGCGCCCTCCGGCCTGGACACCCTGACCGCGCTCAGCCTCGTCCTGGCGAAGCTTCTCGGCTCCTTCTGGGAGCCTGCGCGCTACCGTCGGGCCCGACCACTACGGTGAGAGGGCCCGAGCCGACCGCTCGGCTGCCGAGGAATCCACCCAGCACCGCGGCAACAGGCCTGATTCAGCGCGCGCCGATGGACGCTGGTCGAAGCTCAAAGAGTCGGTGTGTTTCCGACTCTCAGGGCAACGGTCGGCGTGTTCAGAGCGTCGTACCCGCTGTGATCGAAACACGTGCCCAGTACAGCGTGACCTTGTCGCCCGTCGTCGCGACAGCAGCAGGCGTCGGGAGTCCGGCACTTGCCGCCGTGGCGAGCTGGAGCAGCCTCCTTCTGGTCGTGCAGGGGCGGGTGGTGCCCGGCTGGGTGGTGAGCGCGATTCTCGTTGCCATGGCGCTCGTTCTGCGGTGGGCCCTCACCCGGGTGGACCACGCGGCGGATGCTCCGAGCCTCCCGCAGAAGCGAGCCGGATCGGCACGGGTGGCAGCCAGGTTGCTGATCGTCACCGCGATGCTGGGCATTGCGTGGGGAGCAGCGGACGACCTGATCTCGAACGCGGAGTACCACGTTCTACGACCTGCGGGGCCGGGGGGATGCACGGCCGTCGTGAGGGAGACGTCCTTTCTCGTGATCGGCAACGGCGAGGCGTACGCGGTGGGGCGCACCGGCCTGGGCCTGGGCAAGTCGGCAGCCTGGACGGTCGACGACGGCTACCGGCCCGTCGCCGCAGGCACATACGAGTTGGACTGGAGACGGGACGGCGGCCGTCTGAGGATCAGCGGCACGAGCACCGATCCGGTCGTCCGTGGCGGATCGGCCGACATCGACTGCTGGTGGTGAGGCGGGGTCGGGGGCGCACGAAGGCACCGAACGGCGAGGCCCTATTCTGCGGAGAGCGAGACAAGTGCTGCTGCTGCTGCGCAGCAGCCGTCCGTCGCGACCGGCGACCCCATTCCGCATCAGGGACTCGATGAACAATCAGGAGGTTGACCGGTGATCACTCTGACCGCCGTCGGAGGGGTGGCCCTGGTCGAACTGGGCATGGCCCTGACGCCGGGACCGAACATGATCCACCTCGCCTCCCGCGCGATCACCCAGGGCCGCAGAGCGGGCTTGGTCAGCCTCAGCGGCACCGCGGTGGGATTCGTGTGCTACCTGGTGGCCGCGGCCGCGGGCCTGTCCGCGTTGTTCGCCGCCGTGCCGGTGGCGTTCACGGTGGTCAAGCTCGCCGGGGCCGCCTACCTGGCCTACCTCGCCTGGGACATGCTCAAGCCCGGCGGCCGCTCCGTCTTCGCCCCGGCTCCGGACCTGCCTCCGGTCTCCGACGCCCGCCTGTTCTCTATGGGGTTGCTGACCAATCTGCTCAACCCCAAGATCGCCCTCATGTATGCCGCACTCCTGCCCCAGTTCCTGGACCCGCAGGCAGGTGCGGCCTGGGGACAACTGCTCCAGCTCGGTGGTGTGCAGATCATCGTGGGGATCTCCGTGAACGCTGTGATCATGTTGGGCGCAGCACGGGTGTCGGGATTTCTGGCCGCCCGGCCCCGCGCCATGACCGCCCAGCGGTTCACGGCAGGCGGCCTGCTCGGCGCCTTCGCGCTGCGCACTGCTCTCTCCCCCTCTCCTGTCTCCACCTGAGCCATACGCAGCCGTCGACGAGGACACCTCGGCACGACTGCCTGCTCCGAGGCCGCACCCAGGCTCAGTTGCCGATAGGGGAGTAGTCGGCGATCGTGGCCATCGAGCGCTACGAAGGGCGTGGCCATGTGCGGAATGCGTGTGCTGCGGCCACTCCCGCTGTTGGGTTCCATGCCGTGGGTGTGGTGGGTTGGGGTCCGATGACGGCGGTCAGCAGGTCTTCCGTGATCAGGCAGTCCGCTGCGACGAGCGCTTCGATCGCCTCTGCCGGCGGTGGTGCCTGCCTGCCCGGTGAGTCCTTGGTGTACTCGGTGACGAATTCCACCGTCATCTCCGCGCTGAGTGCGGGCAGGCCCACGCTGGCGAAGCCGTCGTCGGGCTCGTACTGTGCGGACTGCCATCGTCCGTTCTCGAAGCCGTAGACGAAGCCCACCCACTGCCCGGCGTCCTGTACGGCTCGTACGGGCGGCTCCCACCAGGCGGGCGCGCCGGCCAGGAGGTCTGTCTCCGCCTGCTGGAAGTACTCGGCGGCGGGTCCGTAGTAGGTGTTGCTGTACTCGTGATCGTGGCCGACGAGCAGGGCCCGCCCGTCCTCGAAGTGGTGCAGGTCGAGCCAGTTCCCGCCACCGTCGTCGTAGTGCCAGCGGGCGTCGTCGGCGCGGCAGCCGTCTCCCCAGCCGCGTGCTGCGACCACCGCGGCGAAGGCGGCCCAGCGCGGACGGAGTTGGGCGGGGGTGGGTATGTCCAGCGTGATGAGAGCCATGTGGCACACCCTGGCACGCGGGACTGACAGCGCGGTCGCGGACCATGCGGCCCTCCCCTGGGTCGGGGCGCCAAAGCGTCTGCGGAAGTGACAGACCAGGGCTGACCGCCTGGGGGAGTCGCTCGTCGGACCGCCGGGGGTCGGGATGCTGCGGCGGAGGGCTTCCTTGATGCCGGTGGGCAAGGCCGGCGCCTGCTCCGTCCTGTCGAGTCAGCCCTTCGCGCGCTTTCCGGCCGGCCGGAACATCTCGCCTGCCAGCGCCCGGAAGGCCTCTTCGGGGTCGCGCCCGTCCAGCGGGCCATCAAGGCTGTGGGCGAGCAGCAGCGTTGCGAAGCCATGGGCCATCGACCAGGCCGCCATGGAGCTGATGGCCGGATCGTCGCCGTATCCCTCCACTGCCGTGCGGAGCCGGCTGCGCGTCCGCTCGCGCGCGGCGAGAAGCTCTGGATCGTCCGGGCGCAGAAGTTCTGGGCGGAACATGATCTGGAAGTGCGCTGGGTGTGCAGCGGCGAAGCGCACGTAGCGGACGCCCAGATCGCGCAGATCCTCTGCCTCTGCGAGAGCTGTGGCCAGGAGTTCGTAACCCTCGGTGGCGATGGCGGTGAGGAGGCCCGCGCGGTCCTTGAAATGGTGCGCCGGCGCGGCATGAGAGACGCCTGCGCGGCGGGCCAGGTCGCGCAGGGACAGGGCCGCCGGTCCTTCGGAGGCGATGACGTCGAGGGCTGCGGTGAGCACGGCCCTTCGCAGGTCTCCGTGATGGTAGGTGCGTTCGGGGGTCATGAGGAGCAGGCTAGCGCAATCTAGGCATTGACAAGACTGCTCCCTGGAACACAATCTAGGCGGTGACAAGATTGATGTCTCGCGGAGATGAGTAACCGCTATGGCCAATGACAACGGACGTGTTCGGCAGATGTGGCACCTCCTGGAGCCCCTGCACGCCGTCCTCTACTTTGCGCCGGAGGTCTTCGAGGAGGCCGAGTCGCTGGGGTTCGAAACCGGTGAGCGCTGGCCGAGCTACTTCGCCATGCGGGCTGCGCCGCTCGGGGCACCCGGGTCCCGCCAGGTTGCCTCGGCGTTCTACAGCTTCAGTCCGCGCATGGTCGCCGAGCACATCCCCGCCGCCTGGGACGTCGCCGCACCGGGCGAGGTGCTTGCCGCCCGGATGCGCGGCGTCGACCGGACGTACCGCGCGCTGTTCGGCGAGCGGACCGGCGGTGACGATCTCGCCGAGGCCGCGGCGCTGGCCCGCCGAGCGGCGGAGGCCGCGCGCACCGAGGGGCGCCCGCTCGCTGCCGCCAATGCCGAACTGCCCTGGCCGCAGGCGCCGCACCTCGTGCTGTGGCAGGCTGCGACGATCATTCGTGAGCACCGCGGAGACGGCCATCTCGCCGCGCTCCTGACCGCAGGCCTTGATGCCGTCGAGGCGCTCGTGTCCTTCGCCGCGGTCGGCGCGGCGCCGGCGGACGCCTTTGCCGGCCGTGGTTGGAACGAGCCTGAGTGGGAGGCCGCGCGCGAGCGGCTCTCCGCACGGGGATTGCTGAACGCCGACGGCACCGCGACCGACGCGGGCCGCGCCCTGCGCGCCGAGATCGAGCGTCACACCGACGAACTGGCCGCTTCCCCCTGGCAGTCGCTCGGCGCGGACGGGACCACGCGGCTCGCCGACCTCCTCGGCCCGCTCTGGCTGGAGGTCATCGGCTCAGGAATGCTGCCTCGCGCGACGACACTCGGTATCGGGAAGGTCTGACACCCCCCTGCCTTGCGGCTGGTGCGTCGCGGCGGATCGCCTACGTCGAAAGGCCCGACGTGGACTTCGGGGGCCGGCGGCTCACGGGCGCGGCCTGTGCACTCAGACGCCCGCTGGGTCGCCGGGTGTTGCGGCCCTGCGACGCCGAACTCGTCCGTCGCTTCCCCCTGTTCGGGTCACGCGCCGGCGCCGGCGCCACGCCGGAAGCGGCGACAGCACGACGCGAGCGAACGATTCGCTGGGCGTGGTCCCGGCGTGCCGGTGTGCGGAGGCAATGTCGCCGTGTGGTGCGTGGGTGAGGGTGGGGTGGGCAGGAATGACAGAGCCCTGGGAAGGCGCATACCGGGCGTCTTCCCAGGGTGTGTGCCGTTGCTGGTTACAGCTTGGCGAGGGTGCAGGCCGTCTGCGCGAGAGCCGGCGGCACGGAGGACACGTTCTGCAGGATCAGCCGGCACAGCAGCTGGTCCGCGGGCAGGCCCGAACCACCGATGGTGCAGGCCAGGTTGGTGTCGGTGCTGGAGTAGCCGGAAGCCGCGAGCAGAGCGGTGCAGTCACTCGGGGCGGCGTGGGCGGAGGGGGCGATGGCGAGCGTGCCGCCCGCGGCGGCGAGCGCGGCCACCGCGACTGCGGCGAGACGGGCCCTCGGGGTGCGCTTCATCAGGTCCTCATTTCTTGTAGTGCCCGGAATCATCGGAAAGGCATTTGCCGTCCGGGACATCACGAGAGTAGGGGGCAGAGACCTGGCTTCGTAGCGGAAAAGCGGAAGTATTTCGCCCTTACCTGCGACACCGTCGAAATGTAGTCGACTATGCTTCTTAGTGGCAATTGGCCGGCGGCTGTAGCCGAGTTGCGTCAGTGCAGGATGAGGCAAGGGTGGCGTCACCAGCGTTGCGATCGGGGCGGGCGTAAAGGGTGGGTGGAGTGTGCATCCGTGCGGAGGACGCGTACTGATTGACTGGAAAGTGGTCAACCTCCACGTCGGGAGGGTTTCAACTCATCGACCGTCTATCGACGCTCCTGTCTGCGGCTGTGTGACACGGCTGAGTACTGATTCGTACGAAAACGAAATCCTCTGGGTTCCCGAGAACGTGAAACCCGAAACGGTTGGGCGGGGTACTGGGGCGTATCGCGGGAGCAATTGAGGGCGCGAATTGCAGAAACATTTCTCTTCTCTGTATACGGCGGCGCACCGGAGAGTGGACTGTTGCATGCGAAGGGGTCGACGTGGCGAGTTGCTGTTTTCGCTCCCGGAGGCCCACCTGGAGATCGAGTGTGGCCATCGAACTCGCCCCTTTTGTGGACGTGCCCGGTCCCCCGTGATTGTAGAGATGGCGTTCAAGGAGAAAGAGGACCGACGCGAAGGTCGGCACTGGCGGCACCGCCGCGCATGCATCCGAACTGCCAGTGTGCGAGGCCCGTGTTGCCGAGGACCAGGGCCCCGGGCCGGGGACGGGTGCCTTGCGCCGGAGTCGGAGCCTCGTTGCGCTGTCGGCGCCTCGTCCCCAACGGGCCCCACCTTTCGGCTGCTCGCCGACGCCCGGCCGTCCGCAGGGATTCCCGGCGTGGACGTGCTTTCCCCTGCGAGGATTCGGGGATGGGAGAAGGCGGCGCGTGGCTGGTTCTTGCAGGAGCGCTCGTGGGTTCGGTGGTGACCGGCTTGGTGGGGTGGTTCGGCCCGCTTCGGCTGCAGCGGCGTCAGGCTGCTTCGACGGCGACCCAGTACGAGCGGGTGCACCATCATGAGGTTCGGTTGGAAGAGCTGCGTATCAGTAGTGCACTGGAGCTGCAGCGTCTGCAGAGCGAGCATGCGCGTGAGTTGGAGGTGGCGCGGGTCGTTCAGGCGCGCGTCGAGCGCATCGTGGCCCTGCGCTTGGTGGGCGGCTTTTGGATGCAGGCGATTGTGGCCTCGTTCAACCGTTTGGAGGCGGGGGAGCAGCTGGAACCGGCGGCTTTCGACGAGGAGTTCGGCAAGCTGCGACGGGAGGCGGACGAGGCTGCGGCATCCTTGCTGGTGGACGGCCTATGGGTGGCATCGGCCGATGACACCAGCGGGCTGACGCAGCCCTTGTTCGAGGCGATGGCCCGCGCGACTCTGTTGCTGCGCTCCGTTGTGGTCGGCAGGTCCCGTACGGGCGTGGTGGTGGACCCGATCCCGCCCGAGGTGCGTGAGGCGGTGCGGGAGGCGCAGTCCGCACGGGAGCGTTTCCGATCGTCGCTGATCGAGCTGTTGTCCGTGTCGGGCGCTGGGCTCCGACGGCGCCTGTGACGATTGCGGAGCCTCCGCCTACCCGGGGCACACCTTGTGAAAGGGGACATCGGGGATGTGCGTACGCCATTCCGTGGGGCTCAGCGAGCGGCCTGCGGAGGCGCAGATTTCCTTGATCGTGGCTTCCGGTGAGAGGGCATAGCTCTCCAGCAGCGGGGCGTTGGAAGAAGTGCCTGTGTCGGACGCGACGACCAGGTCCCCGGTCCGAGACGTGAAGCTGATTCCCGAAACACGGGTGCTCTGCAGGATCTCGTCGCCGATCCTGCGCAACGTGCCGGTGTCCCAGAGATCCAGGGGACCGCCCTGGACCGACGCGGTGGCGAGTGTGCGGCCGTCGGCGGACAGGGCGATCTCGTCGGGTGTTGCCGGCGCGAGGGATCCGATCAAGATCTCAGGATCCGGTTCGATGGTACCGATCTGGCGCCTGCGCTGAACGTCCCACAGGTGGACGTCGCCTCCGCCCTCGGCGGCGGCGAGGACCCTACCGTCGTCACTGGCCACGACCCGTTTGACTGCGGCGTTCTGACCAAAGGGTTCGTGGACCGTACCCGTGTGAACGTCAACTATTTCGCCGGCGTCCGTGGCGATGAATCCCCCGTTCGGCGTGAAGGCGAGCGGCACCCCGCGCACCTTCGGAATCGTGTGGTCGACCCGTCCGCTAGCGGCAGTCCACAGCAGCAGCCCATGGGCGTCGCTTGTGGCCACTTGGGTGCCGTCCGGGCTGATGACGGCACCGGAGGAGATGGAATGCCAGGCGCCGCTCTGCAGGTCCGTCTTGACGGGGCGCAACTCAGCGAGGCGTTGGTGCCGGTGGGTGTCCCAGATGGTGGCGGTGGTTCCACTGGCTACTACCAACCGCCCGCCCTCACGGCTCAGCGACAGCTTGTGCGCCGCGGTGCCGGTCGCGGGGAAGGGGCCTGCGACGACGCTGCCGTCGGCAGTGTCCCGAACCTCGACGAAGGGGCCGTGCTGACCCGCTCCTCGGGACTCTCGTAGAAACGCAGTACGCCTGCCTTCCGGGCTGAATACCGCGCCTTGGTGTGAGCCGGCCGCGTGTTGTCGGCTTCGCGGCCGCCATGCGATGGTGCGCATGACACCCCGGTGGGCGAAGTGGAGGGTGCGTGCGTCCGGGCCGTAGTGAAGGACAGGGACGCTGTCGAGGACCGGGAGTTCGTAGCGGGCTACGGTGGCCTCGTCGGCAATGTCATGGACGATGAGCGTCCGCAGTTCCGCGATGGCCAGGTACCGGCTGTCCGGGCTGAATTTGAAGGACACGCGGCGAGGAGCCCGCAGATTGGTGTCGGCGTCATAGTCGAGCGTCTGCTTCTCCGCGCCTGACACGGCGTCGAAGAGGCGGATCCGGCCGGTGCCGTGGGCGATGCCCGCTTCGTCGCGGGCCACATCGGCGGCCGTGCCCAGGAGTTGGCTGTCGGGGCTGAACTGCATGTCACAGGCGTCAACCAGGGTGCCTTGCAGCAGAGGTCGGCCCACGGGCCGCCCGGACTCGGCGTTCCACAACTGCACCGCCTCTCGGGCCAGGCAGACCGAGAGCCTTCTGCCATCGCGGCTGAGAGCGATCGACGGCTCCACGTTCGCGTAGGGGATGCGGGCAGTCCTGAGCCCGGTCACTGTGTCCCAGAGGTGCAGAGCATCTCCCTCTCGGAGAACCAGGCGTCGGCCGTCATCGCTCACGGCGAGCGGGATGCCCCGACTCGTTCCGTAGGTTCTCTTTGCCAATGACTTTCCCTGTGGCCTCCAGAGCCTGACCCCGGACGCACTGGAATAGGCCAGGACTGTTCCGGTCGCGCTGATCGTCGTGTCGGCTGTCGCGAGCCATCCGCTCGGCGGGGAGAACGTGGCCGTGACGCGGTCGGTGGCTGCGTCCGCGACGGTGATCGAGTCGGAACCCCGTCGCAGATAGGCGATGGTGCTCCCGTCGTGCGACCAGATGCTGCTGTCGCCATGCGCCTGTGTGGAACGTGTATTGCGCTCCGGCTGCGTGGCCGCAGCCATAAGGCCGGCCCGTGCTTCTTCCAAGGGTGCGATCTGCCACGCCGCTGCGTTGAGCAGCATCGCGGTTGCCGGATCGGAACGGCGCAGCGCATCCGCGCGGGAGACGGCGCGTCGAACCGACGATTGCACCCGCTCCTGTTCCAGCCGGGTGCGTCGTTCCTCGCTCAGGGTATTGAGGTTCCAGGCGACCGTGCCGCTGGCCAGAGTGAGCATGACCAGGACGGCCGCGCCCACCGCCCACCGGCGACGTTGCATCCGCCGGCGGCGCCGGACCCGGCGAGAAGTCGCCAAGTACGTCCGTTCCGCAGAGTTGAGACGCAGATGGGCCGGCGCGGTCAGTGACCATTCCACGCAGCGAGCGAGCTCGGTACCGTGCAGCAGCGCATCGTCATGGCGGGCGTGAGCTTCCCATTCCCGCGCGCCTCGCCCGAGACGACGGTGGATGCGCAATCCTTCGCGGTCCACGGAAATCCACTGGCGAAGCCGGGGCCAGGCAACCAGCAACGCAGGACTGCGGACGGCGATGGTTCCGGCAGTCCCGGTGATGACGCCTGTCGATGTGAAGGTGGCGAGTACCTTGCGCATCGAGACCGCGCGACCTGGGGCGGCGAGGTCCACCAGCTCTTCCAGGCTGATGCCGCGAGTCGTGTCGTGGCCGCCATCGTGTTCGTCGCCGGGGACGATCATGCGAAGCATCACCTCCTTCGCACAGTCCTGTTCAGCAGGGCTGAGGAGGGCGAAGGCATGTTCGGCGATCTCGCCCAAGGGCAGCAGCGGACGCAAGCCCTTCGGCGAGGTCAGCAGGCGGGCGCTGCGTGTGGCATTCTCCACTGTTCGAGGGCCTTGAGGGCCTGAGGAGTCCCCGGAACTCGACGTCAGCGCGTAGAGCACGCCCATCATGCCTGGCCTGTCGTCGGGCTCCGTGCTCAAGGCGGCCCCCACCAGACCGCGCAACGGCTCACCGACCATCGACCTGTCGTGCCTGCCGCTTCGTACACGCCGGACGATCTCCTCGAGGTGCTCTCCGCCGAACGGATCGCACCCCGTAGCAGCGAACAGGACGGTGGCGCCCCAGGCGAAGACGTCGGCAGGGGGCGCGGCCGCCTGCCCGTTCAGAACCTCAGGTGCGGTGTAGGCCAACGTTCCCGGGAGGCCGCCGGTCTCCGTTGCGGTGAGTTCGAGCAGCCGTGCGACGCCGAAGTCGATCACCGTGGGTCCATTGGACCCGAGCAGGACGTTGTCGGGTTTCAGATCCCTGTGCACGACGTGCGCGTCATGGATGCCGCAGAGGGCGACCGCTATGCCGAGGGCGAGCCGTTTCAGGTCGTCGGCTCTGTAGGGACCCTGCGCCCGCACAGCCTCACGCAGAGTCGGACCATCGATGAACTCACTGACGACATAGGGGCGGGAGCCGTCAACAGCGGCATCGATCAGCCGGGCCGTGCAGGTGGAGGAGACTCTGCGGGCGGCCTCGATCTCCTTTGCGAGACGTCGCATCGCTGCAGAGCCGACGGCCGGTGCGGCATGCAGGATCTTGACGGCCACTCGCGTCCCGTCGGGGTCGTAAGCCTCGTATACGGTGCCCTGCCCTCCGCTTCCGACTCGGCGCGCAAGGCGATAGCGCCCCACACTGTCCCCCGTTGCGGAGATGGCATTGTCACCGCGCACCGTTCTGTCGGCCTTCCCTTGCATCGGGGCGATGTGCGCCGGACTTGGACTCGGTCGATTCCTCGTAGCCGTCTGCCGGAGTTCCTGCGACGGGTCAGCGGCCAAGACATCTCGGCGAGTTGGTCGTGGGTGCGAGCGTCCTCGTCACGCGAACCTAGTGCGGCTCGGTGCCCGCGGTGCGCTGAACACGCATACCGGCCGCACCGAACGGCGCCGGATGGTAAGCCCGACTGCGCCGGCGGAGATGTCGGTGCGGAGGGCAACTGAGGAACCGATCCATCCCCACCCGCCGCCCCTTTCCGATCCGCGTCCCAGCCTGTCGAGCACCGCGCACGGGTTCGCGGCCACGATCGAGACACCGTCTGACCAGATGATCGGTTGTGATGATCAGCTGCCGTCTCGGGCTGCTTATAGGCGCTTTGAGTGATATGGACGTGATCGGGTATCTCGATCAATTCTGAGACGTTGGTGCCTTCGTGGAGCCACGTGAACTATGGGAACGCAACACGCTTCTGGCTGAGGCGTTCTGCAGCACGAATGATCGAGTGCGTGAGGCGCAGGCGGTGATGGACGAGGCGGTGGCCAGCCGTACCAGGGCCTTGGCGGCGTTCGCCGTGACGGTCGGCAGCGACGGGGCGGTAGCCGACCTGATGGGGCTGAACGAACGCGAGGTGCGCGTCGCACGCCGCACGGTCGGCAAGGAGGACGCCCGTGCCGTCGCCGACCAGTTGCTCAGCGCCCTGGTGGAACCGCCCGCCCCGCTGATGTCACCCGTCCCGGATCCCGTATGGGAGCCGCTCGACGACACAATGCCCGCCCATGTACCCCATCAACGCCCGGAAACAGGATCGCCCGCACATCCACCCGCGGTGGAGAGTGCCACGATGGATGCGCCGGTGACGTGGACGCCCGGCATGGACTCCGTGCTGCAGTGGAGCTGCCAATCCGGCCTTGATCTTCAGACCGTCGCTGAAGAACTCGGTCTGAACTCCAAGGACCTGCTTCTGCGGGCGCAGATGCTTGCCGCCGAAGGACGACTTATGCCGAACGTACCGGCGTACGACGCGAACCGGTCGGGCCGCCACCGCCGCCACGGCTCCTTGGAGTACACCCCCGTCCCGGACAGCCCCGAGTCCTTGTACAGCTCGCCCGGCCCTTACGGCTGAACCTGGTGAACGCGCGCCCCGCCCGCATCCGCCCGCAAAGGGCGCGGGACCGGGGGAGCGGGTACGGCGCATTGCCGGCAGCCTTGTCGCCGACCCGCCTGCACGTTGCCCGGAACGCTTCAGCGTCCCGGGCAACGCCGGACTTCAGTCCTTCCGGCTCTCGCACCGTCGCGATGTGCCCCAAGCTGCGGCCTGCCCTCAGGTGGGGCCGTTTCGTCAGCCGGTGGTGCGGATGCGGTGGACGCTGTCCAGAGCGGTCGCGCCGGCGGCGGCCTTGTCCACGACGTAGGCGGTGCCGCGGTGCAACACGACGTGGTTGGTGTTCGTGCCGGTCGGCAGGTCCGCGAGAACGGTGCCCTCGCGCGGGTCGACCACGGTGGTCGTGCCGGATCCCCGGTTGGCCACGTACACATGCCCGGTGCGGTCGTCGGTGGCCACGGCGAGACTCCCGGCGCCTGTCGGGATCTCCTGGCGTACGACGCCCGCCCGCAGGTCGACCACGGACATCGATCCGGCAGCCTGGTTGGCGGTGTAGGCGGTGGTGCCGTCGGTGGACAGGGCCACATCGATGGCGCCCTGGCCGACGGTGATGAACGTGGGCGTCCCCGACGTGGGCCGAAGGACGATCAGGCGGCTGTTCGTCAGGTCGGCGGCGAGAACGGTGCCGGTTCGGGTGTCGACGGCCAGGCCGGCCGGTGCCGCACCGGGGACGGTGATGCGCTTCTTCTCCTGGTAGGTGCGGGTGTCGAAGGCGACGAGGCTGCCGTCCTCCAGCCCGGCCGTCCAGACCAGGTTGCGACGGGCGTCGACGACGACGTCCCGCGGATGCTTCACCCCTGGCACCGTGGCGAGGTGACGTCCGGTGCGCTGGCTGTAGACGGCGAGGGAGTTGTCCACCGTGTTGGTGGTCCACACGGTGTTGTGCTCGTCGTCCACCGCCACTCCGTAGACGGCCTCGCGCGCACCGGTGGCAGCGTCGGTGACGGGAGGTGTGAAGGCCGCGGTCACCCTCAGGCTCCTGGGATCCACCTTGAGGAGCTGTGACTGGGTCACGGGCGGGAACCCCACCGAACTGGTGACCCACAGAGTGTTGTTCCGGGCCGAGTAGGCGGACTGGTAGAGCCCCTGCGCGAGTTCTGCGGAGTCCACCGTGCGATGCGCCGGGCGAGTGTGGACAGAGGCCAGCGGTGCGGCAGTTGCCGTGGTGAACGGGCCGAGCGCGCAGGTCGCGGAGACGACCGCGGCGAGCAGGACTCGTCGCGGTACGAGGGATCGTCGGGGGGACATTGCTGGTGCCTCCTGTAGGGGTTGCGGGTGGGGAGTGCGGTTCTGCCGGTACGTCCGGCGTGTCAGGCCCCCAGTGCGTCCAGCCGGGACGTCAGGACGGCCGCGACCCTGTCGAGCTGCCGCGGCTGCGTCATCTCGGGGTGCAGGCAGTCCAGGGGGTGCTCGTCCAGCTGCCCGGTCAGATAGGGAAGCCAGGCGAGGGGGGTGAGCCAGTCCTCGGTTCTGGGTGCGGCCGCTCTGAAGAACAGCAGGTCCCCGTCGAAGATCTGGTGTCGATGGGTGCGCATGAGGCGGGCGTTGTTGGTGACGACGCCGAGGACTGCGGTGAGGACCCGATCGGGGAGCGCCGCCAGGGCGCTGCCCTCGTTGCGGAGGGTGGCCAGGACTCCGTCCCGGGTCAGGGTCCCTGCGCCGCCTTCGTAACCGGCCATGCGCAGCAGGGCGTTGAGTGCGTCGGCCTCGGTGGGGCCGGCGAGGTCGCGCCACTGGTCGGAGGGGTAGGCGTCCATGAGTGCGAGGAGGTCGACAGGCTCACCTGCCTGTTGCAGGTTCACGGCGACGGCGTGGGCCACGACTCCTCCGACGGACCAGCCGAGCAGCCGGTAGGGCCCGCGCGGCTGGACACCGCGGATCTGCGCCGCGTAGTCGGTCGCCATCTCGTCCATCGTCGCGGGCAGTGGTTCGTCGTGCTTCAGTCCGCGGGCCTGCAGTCCGTGCACGGGCTGCCCGGTGCCGAGGCGCGGCAGCAGTCCCGAATAGCACCAGCTGAGCCCACCCGCGGGGTGGAACACGAACAGAGGGACACGCTCCCCGCTCGCCCGCAAGGGAAGCAGGACCTCCAGCGCCGTGTCGGTGCCGTCGTTGCCGGTGAGTCGTTCGGCCAGCGCAGCCGGTGTCGGAGCACGGAAGAGAGTGCCGATCGGCGCCCGGTGACCGAGGGTGTCGCGGATGCGGGACATGAGGCGTGCGGCGAGCAGCGAGGTGCCTCCGAGGTCGAAGAACGCGCCGTCCACACCGACCCGTTCGACTCCGAGGACTTCGGCGAAGAGCCGCGTCAGTGTCTCCTCGGTCGGATTGCGGGGAGCACGGCCCACGGTGCTGTCGGCGACCGGGGCGGGCAGCGCCTTGCGGTCGAGCTTGCCGTTCGGGGTGAGGGGGAAGGCGTCGAGCCGGACGACTGCCGAGGGAACCATGTAGTCGGGGAGGACGGTGCCCAGATGTGCCCGAACGCTCTCCTGGTCGGGCGCCGTCCTCCCGGTGACGTAGGCGACAAGACGCTGATCACCGGGCCGGTCCTCGCGGACGATGACGCAAGTGCCCGTCACGCCGCCCACCGCCGCCAGGTGCGCCTCGATCTCGCCGGGTTCGAGGCGCTGCCCGCGCAGCTTGACCTGATGGTCGGTGCGTCCGAGGTAGAGAATCTCGCCGTCGGCGCTCCATTGGGCCAGGTCGCCCGTGCGGTACATGCGGGAGCCGACGGGTCCGTAGGGGTCGTCGACGAAGCGCTCCTGCGTCAGTTCGGGGCGGTTGAGGTACCCGTCGGCGAGCTGTGCGCCGGCGAGGTGGAGCTCTCCGGTGACGCCGGGCGGGCAGGGCTGTCCCGCGGTGTCCAGGACGTAGAGCCGGGTGTTCCATACGGGCCGGCCGATGGGCACGGGTCCGCTGCGCCCGGGTTCGCAGGTGTGGTGGGTGACGTCCACCGCGGCTTCGGTCGGTCCGTACAGGTTGTGCAGCCGCGCTGTGGGCAGCGTGCGGTGGAATGCGCGCACCACGTCCCGGGGGAGGGCTTCGCCGCTGGCGAAGACGTCCCGCAGTGTCGTGCAGCGTGCGGTTTCCGGTTCGGCGAGGAAGAGCTGGAGCATGGACGGTACGAAGTGGCAGACGGTGACGTCCAGTTCCCGGACCGTTCGGGCCAGGTACAGCGGGTCCTTGTGTCCGTCGGGTGCCGCCACGACGAGCGTGGCGCCCTCGCGCAGCGCCCAGAAGAACTCCCAGACGGAGACGTCGAAACCGGACGGTGTCTTCTGCAGCACGCGGTCGCCGGGGGAGAGCGGGTAGGTGTGCTGCATCCAGCGCAGCCGGTTGTCGATCGCCGCGTGGGAGACCACCACTCCCTTGGGGCGGCCGGTCGATCCCGAGGTGTAGATGACGTAGGCGGGATGTCGCGGTGTCAGCCCAGGGGGTGTGTCCGACGGCGGCGGCGCCGGGGCGTCCGTGTGGTCGACGACGAGGGTCGCGGCATGGGTGCGGGGCAGGCGCGGGAGGGTCGCCGCATCGGTGAGGAGGCAGACGGGGGCCGCGTCCTCGAGCATGGCGCCGATCCGCCCCGGGGGATGACCCGGGTCGAGTGGCAGGTAGGCACCTCCGGCCTTGAGGACCGCGAGGAGGGCGACGACGAGTTCGGCGGAGCGCGGCAGGGCGACCGCCACCAGTGCCCCGGGCCGGACTCCCCTGGAGACCAGCCGGGAGGCGAGTCGGCCCGCCTGCGCGTCGAGTTGGGCGTACGTCACGGTCCGTTCGGCGAAGATGAGAGCCGGTGCCGTCGGGGTACGGCGCGCCTGCTCCTCGATCGGTGCGGCAAGGGTCGTGGTGGGCAGGAGGCGCTCGGTGTCGTTGAAGTCGACGAGCACCCGCCGGCGTTCCCCGGCTGTCGCGATACCCAGCGCCGCGAGGGGCGCCGCCGGGTCGGTTTCGAGGGCACGGGCCAGGAGGTCCAGGAAGCGTTCCTGGTGCGATGCCAGGGCGTCGGTCGTGTAGAGGGCGGGGTTGGCGTCGTGGTCGATCCGCAGGCCCTGCCCGTCGCCGCGGTCGTAGATGTTCAGTGTGAGGTCGTCGACCGGGCCGGCGGAGAGGTTGTACGAGGTGGCGCTGACGTTCCCGAAGGACAGCGGATGGTCGAAGGGCATGATGTTGATCAGCGGGCCGACCGGCGCGCGTCCCTCGCCGAGCAGGCCGTGGTCACGTCTGATGTCCTCGATGCGGTAGCGCTGGTGGCGGCGCGCGCTGCGGACGGCGAGCACGGCCTGGCGGGTCAGCCCGGCCAGGGTGGTGTCCGGGGTGACGGTCAGCCGCAGCGGCAGCACATTCATCACCATGCCGGGGATCCGCAGGGCGACCGAGCCGAGGCGCCCCATCATCGGCATCCCCAGCACCACATCCGGCGTGCCGGTGACCCGGGAGACGTACAGGGCTTTGACCGCGATCAGTACTTCGGGCCAGGTCGCCCGCAAGTCCTCGGCGAGCGCGCGCAGTCGGGTGGTGAGGGTCGAGGGCACCGTCGTGCCGCGCCGCAGGAATGTGGGGGAGGCGAGCATGCTGCGTCCGGCAAGCACTGGCGCCTGCGGGCGGTCCGCGAGTGTTTCGGTCCAGTGCTTTCTGTCGGCGGTGAAACGGTCGGAGGCGCGGTAGGCGGCATCGTCCTCGATCAGTTCGGTGAGCCGGCCGAAGGTGCGCTCCGCCGGCTTCGCCCCGGCAGCCAGTGCCGCGTACACCTCCGCAACGCGGCGGGCGAGCAGTATGTAGCCGAAGCCGTCCAGCACCATGTGGTGCACACACTGGTACCAGAGCCACTGCCGGTCCCCGACCCTGAGCAGGCCGTGGCGGAACGGTGGGCCCGCGGCAAGGTCGAAGGGCCGGGCAACGTCATGGTCCATCCAGGCGCGGGCCGCCGCCAGCGCGTCGGCTTCCGCGCGCAGATCGGCCGAGTGCAGGGGGAATCCGGTACCGGATGCGGCCGGATCGATGGGGAACTGCCGTGGCCCGTCGGGGGTTTCCACGATCCGCACGCTGAGGGTCTCCGCCTCGGCCGCGGTCTGCCGCAGTGCCTGCACCAGGAGTTCGGGTCGCAGATCCCCGTCGAGGACGACGTACTCGGCCGTGTTGAGTGCCGGGCTGTGGGGGTCGATCGCCTGGGCGAACCACATGCCCTGTTGCGCGGCCGTGAGCGGGAGCCCGGCCGTGGCGTCCGGTGCCGGATACCCGGGGGCGGGTTCGGCGGTGCGTGCGGCCGTCACTCGTGAGCTCCCAGGAGGGCGGCCCACGCTTCGATGGCCGGGCGTTCGGCGAGATCCACGAACGAGATCTCGGCGGCGTGTTCCCGCCGCCACCGCTCGACCAGACTCATCAGGCGAACCGAGTCGAGGCCGGCATCGCCGAGGTTTTCGTCGTCGGCGATGCAGGCCGGGTCCTCGCCGAGGACGTCCGCGACGTCCTGACGCATTTTCTGCACGGTGAGCGCCATGGTTCACTCCCCCTGGGTGAGGATCGCGTCGGTCGTGGTGACGACGGCGCACCGGCCGGCGGCCCAGTGCAGTGCGGAGCGGTGCTCTCGTTCGCCGAAGTCGGCGACGGCGTCGGCGACGACGAACGCCTCGACATCACGCATCCAGGCGTCGCATGCCGTCGCGATCACACCGATGTGGGCGTACACGCCGGTGATCACCAGTTGGTCGCGGCCGTGGCGTTCGAGGAGCGCGGCGAGGTCGGAGCGCACGAAGGCGCTGTACTTCCATTTGGTGATGACGGTGTCGCCGGCTTGCGGAGCCACTGCGTCCGCGATGGCCGAGGCGTGTGGGTCGTCGGGCAGTCCGGGGCCCCAGAAGTCCTGCTGGAGCCCACGCTCCTGGGGGCTCTGGCCGCCGGGCTGGGCGGAGTAGACGACGGGTATGCCGTGGTTCCTGGCGTGTTGCGTCAACCGGCCCGTATTGGCCAGGAGTTCAGGCATCGGCGAGGTGTGGCTCCCGAAGGCCGACAGGAAGTGGTTCTGCAGGTCGTGGACGAGGAGAACCGCCCGGCCCGGGTCGACGGTCCAGTCGGCCCGGTTCTCGGGCAGGTCGGTGGCGTCGGGCATCGGGTACGGGGCGATGGCGGGCAGCGCCATGAAACAGTGCCTTTCAGTGACGGGGGCGGGCCGCAGTCGTGCGGAGGTCCTTCTTGCTGACCTTGCCGATCCCCGTTGAGGGGAATGCCTCGACGAACTCCACCCGGTCGGGGACCTTGTAGGCCGCCAGTCCGCGCTCTCTGACGTACCGTCGGACAGCCGCGGGGCGGAGTTCGGCGTCCGGCCGCAGGATGACGTAGGCGCAGGAACGCTCGCCGAGGTAGTCGTCGGGGACGGAGACGACGGACACGTCGTGGACGGCGGGATGTCCGAGGATGACGTTCTCGACCTCTTCCGCCGCGATCTTCTCCCCGCCGCGGTTGATCTGGTCCTTCGCGCGCCCCTCCACGACGAGGTGCCCGCTCGGAGTCGACCGGGCGATGTCGCCGGTGCGGTAGAAACCGTCCGGGGTGAAGGAGCGGGCGTTGTGTTCGGGTGCCCTCCAGTAGCCGCGGATGGTGTAGGGACCGCGAGTGAGGAGATGGCCGGTCCCGCCGGGGGGAACGTCCCTGTCCTCTTCGTCGACGATGCGGACCTCGTCGTCGGGAGATATCGGACGGCCCTGTGTGGTGACGACGGTTTCCTCGTCGTCGTCGAGCCGTGTGTAGTTGACGAGACCTTCCGCCATCCCGAACACCTGCTGGAGGGCGCATCCGAGCACGGGCCCGATGCGCCGGGCCGCCTCCTCGCTCAGCTTGGCGCCTCCCACCAGCAGGACCTCGAGACTGCTGAGGTCGTGGCTGGTGTGCGGCGCGGCCTCCGTCCACAGGAGGGCGAGCGGGGGGACGAGACCCGTGATGGTGACGCCTTCGCTCTCGATGAGCGGGAAGGCGGTGTCGGGCGCGGGGGCGGGGCACAGGACGACGCGGCCACCGGCACACAGGGTGCCCAGCGAACCGGGGGAGCTGAGCGGGAAGTTGTGAGCGGCGGGCAGGACGACGAGATGGACGCTGCTCTCGTCGACCGCGCAGATCTCATTGGATGCGCGCACGGAGTACAGGTAGTCGTCGTGGGTGCGGGGAATGAGTTTCGGGACGCCGGTGCTGCCGCCGGACAACTGGAGGAAGGCCACGTCCGAGGCCTGCGGGCCTCGGTGGGAGTGGAGCCGGTCGTCCGGTTCCCGCGGTACCGATCCGAGCGCGGTGTGTCCGCCCGGGTCTCCCACCACGAACACATGGCGCAGCGTGGTGTTCTGCGCTGTGACACGCGTGGCGAGCTCACGGTGGTCGAAGCCTTCGTGCCGGTCCGCGATCACATAGGCCACGGCCTCGGAGAACTCGCAGAAGTACCGGATCTCCGTCTCCCGGTGGGCGGGCAGCGCGAACACCGGCAGCGCGCCGATCCGGAACAAGGCGAAGACGACCTCGAAGAACTCGGCGATGTTCGGGAGCTGCACCACCACCCGGTCGCCGGGGCCGATCCCGGCGGCGAGGAATCCGGCGGCGAGCCGGTCGGCGCGGCGGTCGAGTTCGCCGTACGTCCACCGGCGTCCCTCGCCGGCGGGGTCGACGACGGCGACACGGTCGGGGAACTCCTGCGCCCTGGCCGCCAGCATCTGCCCGAAGGTCTCGCCCTGCCAGTAGCCTGCGGCGCGGTAGCGCTCGGCGTATGCGGCCGGCCAGGTCGGCGCGTCGAGGGTCACAGGCGAGCCCCGACCGCTTCGAGGAAGGTGCGGAACTTGGCGGTCGTCTCGGCGGTTTCGGCCGCCGGGTCGGACGAGGCCACGACACCCGCACCGGCGAACAGGCGCAGGCTGTCGGGGCCGACTTCCGCACAGCGGATGGTCACCACCCATTCGCCGTCTCCCGCGGCATCGCCCCAGCCGACGACGCCCGAGTACAGGCCGCGGTCGAAGGTCTCGAGTTCGCCGATGACGGAGCGCGCCACGTCGGTCGGGTCGCCGCAGACGGCGGGTGTGGGGTGCAGCGCGCAGGCGAGTTCGAGTGCCGACGCCGGTACTGGATCGAGCCTGCCGGTGATGGTCGTCGACAGGTGCCACATGGCGGCTGTTTTCACCAGCGTCGGCCGCTCGGGGACGATGAGATCCGCGCAGTAGGGGGCGAGTGCCTCGCCGATGGCGCTGACGACGACGGCGTGTTCGAGCAGGTCCTTGGGCGACTCGAGCAGCGCGGCGGCTCTGCGTACGTCTTCGGCGAGGTCGCTGCTCCGGGGTGCCGATCCGGCCAGCGGATTGGCGCGAAGGCTGCGGCCCTGCCGGGATATGAGCAGTTCGGGGCTGGCCCCCAGGAGGGTGCGGCCTGTGCCCGTCGGGACGGCGAAGGTGTAGCCGCGAGGGTCGCGCCGGGCGAGCCGCTGGAGCATGCCCGGCACATCGGGGGCGCGGTCGCCGTGCAGGTCCAATGCCCGGGCGAGGACGACCTTGCGGAACTCGCCCGCCGTCATGCGGCCTACGGCCGTGGTGACTGCCGTGGTGTACGCGTCCGGGCCCGGCACGGGCCTGATGTCCCAGCTGATGTCCTCCGGCGCGGGAGCAGGTAACGCGATCAGCGGGTCCCTGCCGAGGGCGGGGCCGCGGCGCACCTGGTCCGGGACGGTGAGGGCGGCCGGCGCGGAGGGGGCGAAGGGGATCGCTCCCATCACCAGGGGGTCGGGCCGGCCGGCGGTGCGGGCTTGCGCGAGGACTTCGTCGACCCGCTCGGTGAGCGGCCGCGCGTCGTGCGGTACCGCGAGACCGTCTCCGCGGGCGAGCAGCGTTCGGGTTGGTGAGGCGAAAAGGCGGTCCGTGTCGGGGCGGTAGGCATCGAGCAGGGCCGTCGCCGTACCGACGACATCGGCTCCGGACTCCTCTGTGAGGAGCGGGTCGTGGACCGTGGTCACCTTGAGTACTCCCAATTTCTCCGGCCCCGATGGGGGTGATGGGGTCATGTGCGATTCGGCGGTGCCGACTCTTGAAGATGAGGTAAGGCTCACCTATTGTTTGGTTGGCTGCTCTGCTCTCCGCCCGGCCGAATCGGCCTTCTGTGGGCGTGATCGAGCGGCGCCCGACTGTGCACGTTAGTGGTGACCAGGTAGGTGTGGCCCGCTCGTTGACAGGCCCTGACGTGGGACGTTCTCACCTGAAAAACGCAGGTCAAGGGAGTGCAAAGCAGTCAACCCGCGAGAGTCACAGGGCGTTGCACCAGCCTTGGTGCATCCGCTGAGCCTGTTCTTCAACCTCAAGGGGCTGCGGAGTGCTTGCCGGTGGGGAAATGGCGGTGCGTGCCGACACCACGCCAGGCAGACTCGCGGGCATGACTGAGAAGATCACCCGCATCAACCCCGAGCAGCTGCATGAGACGCCCGGCTACCACCACATCACGGTGGTGGAGGCAGGGCGTACGGCCTACCTGGCGGGACAGTGCCCGCTTGATCGGAACGGTGACCTCGTCGGTGCCGGTTCCCTCGAGACGCAGGTCGACCAGGTGGTCGCGAACGCGCTCACTGCTCTGGCCGCGGCGAGTGCCGAGCCGCAACACGTGGTGCGGTCAGTGATCTACGTGCGGAGCGACGAGAGGGACCGTCTCGGAGCCGCATGGCGTCGGCTCACCGAGTCTGCCCTGGGGCCTGCGTTCACCACCGCCAGCACGCTCTTGGGCGTTGCCCAGCTGGGCTTTCCCGGACAGCTCGTCGAGGTGGATCTCACCGTGGCGCTGCCTGACTGACGTCGAACGGCGTCGCGAACTGGGTAGCCCAGCTGGGCAGTTGCCGGACGTGGGGGCTCTCGTCTGATCACGTGCTCGGGCCAAGCTGCACATGACCACGATGAAGGCCATGAGGGCGATGCCGCGGTGGGGGAAGCGTTCGCGGAATCGTCACGCTGTCGGGACGAGTTGTATGCGGGGTCCGACGGTGCCGGGCGATGAGTCGTTGTAGTTGGAGGCCGGGGACCAACTCCCTCACATCCGTGACGTTTTGGGCGACAGCCAGTGAGAGGGCATCCATGGCCACACGATCGTGAACGCCGGGCCGCGCGCAGGAGACTGGGCCCGTACGGATCCCCTGCGGACCGCGCCACGGGCCCGCCCGGAGGGCGCGCCGTTCCGGTGCCCGAGGGGAGCGATTCGCGGATGCGGGAACTGAGGCCGTGACCTGCTCGTTTTCAACCCACTAGGCTCACTGCAGGGGAACGGGCGCGAGGGAGGGGACCGACAGTGACGGAGCGGGCGTACTGGAGCGAGCAGGCCGCGTGCCGGGAATCCCACGCGGAAGGCCTGTTCGCCGACTCCGCGACACAGAAGCGGGCCAAGACTGTCTGCACGACCTGCGTGGTGCGCGTCGACTGCCTGACCGAAGCCCTCGACAGCCGGGTGGAGTTCGGAGTGTGGGGCGGCATGACCGAACGCGAACGACGCGCTCTGCTGCGCCGCCGCCCCCAGGTCACCTCTTGGCGCCCCATCATCGAACGGTCCCCGTCGGCAGGCCACGAGCCACCGCGTGCCGGTACCCATTCGGCATAGGTCGGACGTGAAGCGCAATGGGCCGCGGCGGCTCTGACGGCGCTGCCGGCGATCCGGACGCGAGCGAAGCCCTGCACCCACGGGGGCATCCTGAATCGTGTTGGATCACCGTCCGTCTCGCGCATCTTGAGTGGCTGTGACATCGGTCGGGCACGGGAGCCGGGCGGGCGTCCCCGCCCGCACCGCAACCGAAGGCGCGCATCCGGGCGGCAGGTGGTCGTCGCCGTCCAGCCTTGATGGAGCGCGGTCAGGCGTACCGCAGCTCACTCGGCTGTACCCAGCGTCCGAGAAGCGGCAACGCCGTCGCCGCCGCCAGCAGGCAGGACGCGTACATCGCGGGCGCGACCAGCATGGCGGTCCACGGCACCGAACCGACGCCGGTGGCCATGGAGTACGAGATGCCGATCGCCAAGCCTCCTGCGCCGGCCAGCAGCAAGCCGGGGGCGAGGGGGAGAGCCGTCTCCAGGATGAGGGCGCGGTTCAGGACCGGGCGCTGTACTCCGGCCGCCACCTGGGCTGTCAAGGCCCGGCGGCGGGAGGTCAGTGACTCCGCGGTGCCCACGGCGAGGCCGGCGAGGGCGATCGCGAGGGCGACCAGGACGGCGGCCCCTGTCAGGTTGAGGCCGGTTCTGTAGTAGGCCATGTCGGCGGGCAGATATCCCTGCCCGGCCAGTTGAGTGCGCATCGTGTGCTGAACGCAGACAAGGACCGTCCCGACCACTGTCACCAGCAGCACAGCGGCGTGGGAGCGGGCCGGGGCCCACGGGTCGATGCGCAGGCGTTCCGCCGCGATCAGCGGCGCCGCGGTCCGCGCACGCTTGGCGAGCAGCTGCCCGGTGAGCCGCGCCGTCGCGCCGGACAGCCACACCGTGCCGGCGCCGAGCGCGACGACGAGGCTCAGGACGGTCAACGGCGGCCGCCAGTCGACCTGGTTGCCGGAGACATGGCCGTTGTGCATGGCGAGCGGCGCCACCCCGACAAGCAACATCACCAGGCCACCCAGGAACAACAGTGCTGGTCTCCGGTCCTTCATCGGGTGCACCCGGCGGACCCAGCCCAGCGGCGAGGCCACAACACGGCGCAGTGCCAGCACCCCCGTTACCGCGCCCAGCAGCGGCACTCCGCCGGCGACCAGTGTGATGCCTGCCCAGGTCAACGTGGTCGGACCGCTCCACATGCCCAACAGGAGCACCACCGCGAAGGCGGTGGTGAGCGCCGAGCCCAGCAGACAGGCGAGACCGGTCTCGAGCGCGGCGATCCGGCGCACCTGCCAGGGTGTCGCCCCGGCCAGCCGCAGCCCGGCCAGCCGACGGTCGCGGTGCACGGCACCGATCCGGGCGCACTAGCCGAGGAAGCCCAGCACCGGTACCAGCAACAGCAGCAGGCCGCCGGCCACCGCCGCACGACTGCTGGGTTGGTTCAGGAGGCCGTGGAAGTGTGAGATGGCGTAACTGCCCTGGAGGGAGGCGAGTGTGACGGCCGCCAGCGCGAAGCCCGTCGCGAGCGCCGCACCCGCCGCCGTCAGCGTGACCCTCCACCACTCTCGCCGGTCGGACCCGCGTACGAGCCGCCAAGCCAGGCGGACGTCGGAAGCCACCGTGCTCATGCCGTCACCTCCAGCTTCGACGCGGCACCGTCCCTAAGCTGGACCTCGCGATCGGCGTACGCGGCCACTTGGGCGTCGTGCGTGACCAGCAGCACCGCCGTGCCGGACTCCCGGGCCGCGTGGGCCAACGCCGTCATCACCTGCTCGCTCGCCAGTGAATCCAGCGCACCGGTCGGCTCGTCCGCGAACACCACCCTGGGCCGGGTGACCAGCGCGCGAGCCAGCGCCGCCCGCTGTGCCTGCCCGCCGCTCATCTCTCCCGGACGTACATCCTCTTGTCCGCGCACCCCGAACCGCTCCAGCAGCGTCCCTGCGCACGCCCGCGCCTCGGTGCGGGCGGTGCCGGCCAGCATCAGTGGCAGCGCCACGTTGTCCAGAGCCGTCAGCTCCGGGATCAGCTGCCCGAACTGGAAGATCACCCCGAATGCGGTGCGTCGTAGCTCGCTCAGCCGCTTCTCCGGCAGCCTGTCCAGTCGTTCGCCGTCGTACGTCACCGAACCGGAGTCCGGCCGTACTATCCCGGCCAGGCAGTGCAGCAGGGTCGACTTCCCGCTGCCGCTGGCCCCGGTAACGGCGAGGATCTCGCCGGCCCGCAGCTCGACAGAGACGCCGCGCAGGGCCTCGGTCCTGCCATGGACCTTCACCAGATCGCGGGCCGCGAGCAGCGGCGATGTCATGGTCCCGTTCGTCATGCTGTGCAGACCTCCACGGTCAGGGTGGTGAGCCGGGCCGCCGTGGTGGTCATCCAACGGAGGTCGGCGTCGAGGTGGTTGAGGGCGTAGTCGGCCGAGAGCATGGTCGTCAGGTCCGTGCCGGGAGCTGTCTTGACCGCCGTGAGCTCCCGCATCCGCCCCATATGGGCGGCGCGCTGGGCCAGCAGATAGGCGTCGGCGTCTCCGCCGGTGAGGATCGACACGACAACCTTGGCGAAGATCTCGTTCGTCACGAAGGGCGCTGGCGGCGCGATCTCACCCGCCCACCGGGCCAGTTCACGCGCGCCCTCGTCCGTCGTGCGATACGCGGTCCGCTCCGGACCGCCCTCCGACGCGGTGCCGTCGACCGCCGCGAGACCGTCTCGGACCAGGCGTTGCAGGGTCGTGTAGACCTGCCCGTATGCCAGAGGGCGGGCCTCGGGGAAGCGCTCGTCGTGACGTCGCTTCAAGTCGTATCCATGGCTGGGACCCGAGGCGAGCAGCCCCAGCAGAATGTGACGGGTGGTCATGTAGATCAGTATGCACTACGTGTATGTACTGAGTGAATAGTGGGCGCTGATGAACATGGATCGGGGTGGCCGACGGCGATGGCTGCGCGGTCGGATGTGTGGCAACAACGGGCGAGGTATGAGTCCTTCTCGTACCGGAGGATCATGGAGCGCGGACCCGGACATGGGTGGCGCGGCACATGAGCGAGCGCGTCCGGCCGAAGAATCGTTCCCGCCACCGAGCAGGGAGACGGGCCAAGGAGGTCGTTGCCAGGGAGGCTATCGCCGGGGGAGTGGTCCCCGCCGGCCTCGGTTCAGCCCTCGTTCCATGCGGTGACCAGCCCGGACAGGGCCTCGGCGGCCTCTTCGGTGTCGCGGCCGTCGTCCGAGCGGGCGTGCCGGGCCAGCTCGACATGGACGAACCCGGCATGTTCGCGTTCCGCCGAGCGGCCCTGGACGTTGATCGTGCCCTCGAGCGGGCAGCGCGCCGCCCAGGCCCGGCAGACCCGCAGGCCCTTGCCGTCCATGCGGTCGGCCATGGCGGCCACCTCGGCCGGGGCGGTCTCGACGGCACCGGTGGAGACGACGGCGTCGTAGGGGCGGTCGGACGATGCGGCGAAACCGTGCAGCTGGACGCCGGGCACCCCGCGCTTCTGCAGCTCCACGACGATCGTATGGAAGGCGCTGGTCTCGCGGTGGGCGACATCGGCGTCGTCGTCCCGGCCGGCCCGGCGGTGTGCGCCGGCGATGACAAGGGCGCCGCCGGGGTTCTCCTCCAGAAGCCGGATGCCGAGGGCCTCCGTGTCGCGGTCGGAGACGGGGTGCGGAACCTGGGCGTTCCAGCGGACGGTGGCGTCGACGTTGAGGTAGAGGCGGCCCCAGCGGCTGCTCTCACCGGTGCCGATGGCGGCGATCTCGTCGTAGCGGCGGCCGGAGTCGGTGTCGGTGAGGCGGGTGAGTCCGAGGCCGAGCGGGGACAGCTGCCGTTTCGCCTCTTGGGTGTCGCCCGACAGCAGGCTTCCGACCGCCTTCGCCAGCCGCGCGCGCTGCGCCTTGCCGGGCGGAGTGTAGGGGGAGTCGGCGCGGAACTTCGCGGTGTATCCGAGGATGCGGCTGCGCAGGTCGACCAGCTCCCGGGCGCGCGGAACGGAGTCTTCCGAGCTCGGGGGCGTGTCGGCCTGGCAACCGAACAGAGCCAGAAGCAAACCCACTTGAGCGAAAACGTGTAGGAAGCGTGACCTTCTCGTGATGGGAATCCGGCGGCTTCCTGTGCGGATCATGTAAATTTTGCTCAGTGACATTCCGTAAGTCTCTCCGTATAGGTCGCTTGCTGGCGGTTGTGGCGATAGCCACCGGTCTGACCGTGTCGTGCGGCTCACAGGCCGCGCAACCACAGGCCAAGGCCGGCGGCCGCAGCTTCACCGTCGCCGCGGCCGGCGATGTCCTCATCCATCCCGAGCTCGTCGAGCAGGCGTCCAAGGACGCCAAGGAGACCGGGCGCGGGAAGGCAGGACTGGACTTCGGTCCGCTGATGGCCGGGGTGAAGCCCGTGATCAGCAAGGCTGACCTGGCGATCTGTCACATGGAGACGCCCGTCGGGAAGCCCGAAGGGCCGTTCGAGGGATACCCGGAGTTCCTGGTTCCGCCGCAGATCCTGACCACCTTGAAGGATGTGGGGTACGACACCTGCTCGACGGCCTCCAATCACACCTTCGACCACGGGCTGAAGGCGGTGCGCCGCACGCTGAACACCATGGACGAGGTGGGCCTCGGGCACACGGGGTCGGCGCGGACGCCGAAGGAAGCAGAGCAGATCAACATCCGTGACGTCAACGGCGTCAAGGTCGCCCACCTCGCGTACTCCTGGGAGTCCTTCCTCAACCCCACGCCCGCGAAGGAGAGCTGGGCCTTCAACCGTTCGAGCACGGACGAGGTCAAGAAGGCCGAGAAGCGGGCCCGCGACAAGGGTGCCGAGGTGGTGATCCTCTCCCTGCACTGGGGTCTGGAGCACTACAACGAGCCGAGCATCCCGCAGTTGAACATGGCGCAGAGGATCACCGAGGAGACCGGGGTCGACCTGATCATCGGGCACCACTCCCACGTGGTGCAGCCGATCCAGAAGGTCAACGGCACCTGGGTCGCCTACAGCCTCGGCAACCAGGTTGCCCGGCACTCCTCGCCGACCGGTCTCACCGAAGAGGGGGCCATCGGCTGGTTCGAGTTCCGCGAGACCGCCGACGGCTGGGACGTATCCGCCCGCTACCGCACCACACTGGTGAACGTCCCGCCCGAGATCGAGGCCGGGGACAAGGCGCCCAAGGGCGCCGTCAAGGACCTCCGGGTGGTGGACGTCCAGCAGGAGCTGGAGGACCCCGAAGGACTCTCCGACGACCGGATCGCCCGCTACCGGCTGGCCGAGGACCGCACGCGCGGCTTCCTCTACAACCGGGGAGCTCCGGGCGGTGACGGCCTGAAGCGGCTGTCGCTGGAGAAGTGACCAGGGCCACACGTCCCTGCGCGCCGACGGATACAACCTTGTCGGCTCTTATCAGTCTTTTCTGTGGCAGTGTCTCGCTGCCGCGCGCCGGCGCGGCTTCCTCCGGGCGCTGAGCACCCGCAGCGATCAAGGAAGAAGACCAGTGACATCGACTCCTGCCGCGCCTCTCGTGCCGAAAGGCCGGCGGCGCAGCCGCAGACGTGCGGACATGCCGCTGCTCGGCGGCATCCGGCCGCCGATCGCGCTGCTGTGCGTACTGGTCCTCGCCCTCGCCGGTCTGACGGCCAAGGTGCTGGGCCCGGACTCGGAGCCGGTCGTGCCGAAGGCGGTGCTCTCCTCGCAGCAGTACTTCGCCCAGGACGGCGCCATCGCCCTGCGCGCCTCGATCGACGAGCGCGTCACCGACCTCGAACGCACCGCCGCCGCGCTGAACGCGGGCAGCGGGACGGACCCCGAGCGTGTTCTGTCGGACCTCGGCAAGGCCTACCAGAAGTGGACCGGCACCACGGTGCTGGACCTGGAGAGCGGCGAGGTGCTCGCCGCCCGCGGGGAGCGCATCCCGCTCGCCTGGCTGGACAAGGACGTCCTCCGCGGTGACGAGGCCCTCACCCCGCGCATGGTGCGGCTGGAGACCGGCGACGTGCGCCTGATGACCATGGCCGTGCTGGAGGGGAAGGGCGAGACACAGCAACTGCTGATCGCCTCCAACAGCCTCTCCGTGCCCTCGATCAACCTGGGCCCGTTCCGCAGCATGGCCGTCGTCGCGCGGGGTGGCGAGGTCCTCGCCACAGCCGGCTTCGAGCAGTCCGAGGCACTCAACTCGGACGCGGAGCGCGAAGAACTCACCTTCCTGCAGAAGCAGATGAGCCGGTTGTCCGACCGAGCCGCCGAGGAGACCGAGCAGAACCCCGTCAGCGTCCGGGAACCCGGTTCCCGCGGCTACCCCGGCGTCAGCGGAACCCTCGTCGGCGACGACTACAACGGCCGCGTCGCCACCGCCGGGTACGCCTCCCTCGCTGCCGCCGACCCGGAGGACGGGGAGAGCGTTGCCGCCGGCCTCGGCCTCACGGTCGTCGCCATGCTGCCCGTCGTCCAGCAGCAGACCACCGTGGACAGCCGGCAGCTCTTCGGCCTGCTCGCTGCGGGCGCCCTGGTCCTGCTCGGACTGCTCGCGGTCGCCGTGCTCTGGGTGACCGTGCAACGTCCGCTGCTCGGGCTGTTCCTGGAATCCCGCCGGCTCGCCCGCGGCGACCTGATCCGCCCTGTCACGGTGCCCCGCTGGGGCGAGGCCGCCCGCATCGGCGCCGCACTGGAGCGCACCCGCGGCCAACTCGGCGGCGTGACCTCCTCGGACACTGCCGGTGATGCCCGTCGCAGCAGGTTCCGGGCCGGTGGACGCGTGCCGCTGGCCCTGACGGCGGTACTCCTGCTGCTGTGGTGCCTCCCTGTGGGGCTCCTGCTCAACCGTACGGACGGGAGCGTCAGCATCCCCGCCGCCATGGTCAACGACCAGCGCGACCGAACCGATCTGGTCGCCGACCGGGTCCGGCGGGCTCTGAACGAGGCCCAGGCCGACGTGCTCTCCATCTCACGCCTGATCGACGTCGACGACCCCGCCGCCACCGAGACCCTGCTGAAGGACGCCCTGCGCGAGCACACCCGCTACCAGGCGCTGTACGTCGTCGGCGATGACGGCGACGTCGTCGCCCGGGCGGGTGGCGACGCCCACGAGTGGAGCGATGAGAAGGCCGGGGCACTGGTCCGTGTCTCCGGCAAGGGCGAGAAGAAGCCCGTCGTCCAGACCGGGGCGCCGGTGCCGAAGCACAAGGGCACCCACCTCGTCGGCGAGGTGCGGGTGGAGTTCCTCAACTCGCTGCTGAAGCGGCCCGGCCTCGGCGAGGTCCGGATCGTCAACGACGACGCGCGGACCCTCGCCGCCAGCGACGGCTTCCTCGCCTTCGAAGGGCTGCCGAACGACGCGCTGCCCGACCTGGTGCGCGCCGGCAACGTCCAGGTGGGCGCCGGGCCCGTGGAGAACGGCCTGCTCATCCGGGACGGCGGCGCCGTCACCGTGGCCGCCGCAGCGCCGTTCACCGGCGGAGGCGTCGCCTCCGACCTCGGCTGGACGGTCGTGAGCTGGCAGAAAGCCGACCGCTTCGAGATCACCGCCTACGAGCGAGAGGACCGGGCGGTGCTCGCCGGTCTGCTCGGCCTCGCCCTGATCGTGGTCTGCCTGGGCTGGATCCACCTCGTTGTCGTACGGCCCTTGCGAGCACTCGCCACCGACGCCGAGAAGCTCGCCGACGGCGACCTCAAGACCGTGCACTACCCCCGCTACCAGGACGAGGTCGGCGCCGTCGTCCGCAGCCTCGAACTGATCCGCCAGCAATTGCAGGCCCGCCGGCAGAACCAGGCGCGCCGACCCGCCGAGCCCCGGCTCGATGCCGGAGGAAGGTGACCAAGCGTGCTCTACCTCTACTTCGTCCTGCTGATCGGCAGTCTGTTTCTGTTCGTCGCCGGAATCATCGAGCAGCGGCGGCACTACGCCGCCCTGCACACCATCCCTTCCCGGGTGCTCGTCAACGGCATCCGCGGCAAGTCCTCCATCACCCGGCTCTGCGCGGGCGCGCTGCGAGGCGGTGACCTGATCACCGTCGCCAAGACGACGGGAACGGCGGCCCGCTTCATCCACCCCGACGCCACCGAGGAGCCGGTCTACCGCAAGTTCGGCATCGCCAACGTGGTGGAGCAGATCGGCATCGTCCGCCGGGCCGCCACCTACCGGCCCGACGCGCTCGTCATCGAGTGCATGGCCGTGATGCCGGCCCTCCAGGAGGTCAACCAGAGCAAGCTGATCCGATCCACCATCGGCGTGCTGTGCAACGTCCGCGAGGACCACCTCGCCGAGATGGGCCCCACCCTCGACGACGTGGCCCGCTCGCTGTGCCGCTCGATGCCCCACGACGGCATCTGTGTCACCGCCGAGAAGGAGCGCTTCCACATCCTCCAGGAGGAGGCGGACGCCCGGAACTGCCAGTTGGTGTACGCCGACCCGGAGACCGTGAGCGACGAGGAACTGCGCGGCTTCAGCTGGTTCACCTTCAAGGAGAACGTGGCGATCGCCCTGGTCGTCGCCGAACTGCTCGGCGTGGAGCGCGAGGTAGCGCTCCAGGGCATGTACGACGCCCCGCCGGACCCGGGCGTCCTCTCCGTGGAGCGCTACGTCGCCCCCGACGGCAACCGACTCGCCTTCGCCAACGTCTTCGCGGCCAACGACCCCGAGTCGACGCTGATGAACATCAACCAGCTCCTCGACCTCGGCGCCATCCGCCGCCCTCTGAACGTGGTGATCAACTGCCGCCCCGACCGCGTCGAGCGCAACGGGCAGATGGGCGAGATCATCCCTGACCTCCAGCCCGACCACGTCTTCGTCATCGGACACCCCGCCAAGAGCGCCATCGACGCCATCCCCGCCGAGTGGCGGGACCGGGCGGTCGACCTGGGCGGCGAGAAGCGGGCCGCCGACGAGTTCATGCCGGCCCTGCTCGGCCGCATGTCCGACGGCTCCTCCCTGGTGGCCATCGGCAACATCCACGGCCAGGGCGAGGAACTGCTGGAGTACCTCGCCGAACTCCCCGCCGACGAGAGCGACACGGACGAGGAGGCGCCGACCCCCGCCGCCGCGGTGACCCATGCGCAGGCGCCCCGGCTGGACCCGTTCGCCTCGTACCCCCACGCCTACGAAGAGCGTTACCAGGCCTCGCAGACCCAGGAGATCCCGGTGGTCCGCATCCCCGCCCAGCAGCACCAGCCCCCTCGGCAGTACGCACAGCAGGGGCGATACGAGCCCTTCGAGCAGTACGGCGACGCGCAGCGGCAGCAGTCGTACGAATCCGCCCAACAGACCTGGCCGCCCCACGACGAGCCGCACGATGACGCCCGGAGATCCCGTTGACCACCGCCGCACTGACCCCCGAGATGGCCGCCCTGGGTATTGCCGTAGGGCTGTTCTTCTCGCTGCTGTGCTACCTCACCACCAACCTCTCGCCCGGAGGCATGATCACTCCGGGCTGGCTCGCCCTGACGCTGATCGAGGACGTCCAGCGCGCGGCCATGGTGGTGGGCGTCACCGCCCTCACCTACGGCGGCACCAAGATCATGCAACGGCTGGTGATCCTCTACGGCAAGCGGCTGTTCGCCTCGGTGGTGCTGCTCGGCGTGCTGCTCCAGGGCACGGTGATGATCCTTCTGTCGCTGGAGTTCCCGCTGCTCTACGGCAACCAGACCCTCGGCTTCATCGTGCCCGGCCTGATCGCCTACCAGATGGTGCGCCAGCCCAAGGGAGCCACCCTGCTGGCCACCGGCACGGTCTCGCTCATGGCCTACATCGTCGTCGCCGCCGGGCTGCTGCTCGGCATCATGCCCACCGTCTGACAAGCCGCCCAGAACAACCGAGGAGCAACCGATGGCAGGAAAGAAGAAGTCGCGGCCCGTCGTCTCGGGACTGGCAGTGCTGGCGCTCGTCGCGACCTCCGGGTACCTCACCCTGGAACTGCGCAAGCAGGAGGCGCCGGGAGTGACGGAGGTCCGCAACATCGGCGTCCTCGAAGGCGGCAAGGGCAAGGGCTCCGGGTCCGCCTCCGACGACAAGGCTGAGGCCCAGTGGGCCCGCCTGGAGAACCCCGCGCGATCGGTGCTGCGCGGCTCCGACGGCCAGATCCGGGCGGTGTTCACCGACGGGGCGCGCCTGGCCACCCTCACCGGCCCGGCCCGGACCTTCGCCGAACCGGCCTCCACCTCCTCCAAGGTCTCCACCACGGACTGGGTGCGGCTGATGCCCGAGCCCTGGAAGAAGGGCGCCGAGAAGGAGAAGTGGTTCACCGACTGGTACACCGAGTACAAGGCCAGCAAGGAGGACGACCTCTTCGCCACCGCCTTCCAGTACGTGGCCGGCGCGCCGCAGAAGAAGGACAAGCAGGGCGTCGCCTATGCCGGTGACGCCAACTTCGGACCGCTGAACACCTCCGGAGCCGAGGGCGGCGACCTGCGCCTGGAGCAGTCCGACTTCTACGACTACCTCGGCCTGCCCTACCCCTTCCGGGACGGCCAGACCGGCACCCCCGAAACCATGCGCGCCAAGTCCCTGGACTGCTCCGGCTTCATACGGATGGTGCTCGGCTACCGCACCCGCTACCCGCTGATGTCCTCGGACACCTCGGGAGACGGACTGCCGCGCACCGCCAACGGCATGGCCCGCTCCGACGAGGGCGTCGACGTGCTCCCGCTGTCCGGAGTGGGGGCCGCCGGCCGGCCGTCCTCCATCGACCAGCTCCAGCCCGGCGACCTCGTCTTCTTCAAGCTCGACGCCCGCACCAAGGACCGGCTCGACCACGTCGGCATGGTGCTCGGCTACGACACCGGGGGTCACCTGATCTTCGTTTCCAGCCGCGAGGAGGTCAACGGCCCCACGATCGGCGACGTCGGCGGCGTTTCCCGACTGGACGGCAACGGCTACTACGCCAAGACGCTGCGGAGCGCCAAGCGGTTGTGACGGGGGCCGGCCGCCGTAGGTGAGTCATCGAGTTGACCAGCCTGACTGTCCCGTGTCCTCGGCTCAGCCCCCGCTGGGAACGAAATCCCCGCCACCACCTTGCCCTGTTCCTCTCGCCGCCCCGCCGTCTGCTGCTGTGGCCGGCGACGTTCATGGCGTCAGCCGTGCCCCGTGATGCGGAGACCGGCCCGAAGTGCGGGGTGGCCGGGTTCCGCACATCGGGGAGGCGGTGGGCGCTGATCGCGATGGCGGCCGCGAGGCTTCGTCTCGTCGACTGGACGGCTCGTCGGCTCGCCTCGGGCCGCTGTGCGGGTTCGTCGGTTGTGGAGCACGCACGGATCAGGGGATGACCTGGTCCGTCTGGGCCTCCAAGCGCGCGATGGCCTTGCGAGCGGCACCGACGAAGGCGTCAAAGAGGCCGTTCGTATGGGTAGGTCGTTCGAGTTGACTGAAATGGCCGGGGTCGAACATGCTCTGGCGCAGTTCGGTGGTCATCTCCAGCTGTGCGCCCTTGCCGAGCAGGGTCTTGTTGCAGATGTTGTTCGGGTCCTCGCCTGCGAGGGCAGGGACGGTTGAGCCGTCGATGGTCTGGAAACCGGCGGCCTGGAACTCCTCACGCAGATAGGTCCGGAAGTCGGCACTGAGGCCGCCGACGACGACCGCCTCGGGCCGGGCTGTGGGAACTTCGGCCTGCGCCGCCGTACATCCGTGCAGGCTCAGGACATTGAGGCTGCCGGCAGCCATGGAGAGCGCGGTCCGGTCGTCGTTGTTCGTCGAGGTGACGTGCAGGTCGCTGTTGTTGGACGGGCGCAGGCCTTCGAACATCCAGTAGTCGTGGACCGGGCCTCCTTCCGGGGTGACCGCGAGCGTCGCAGGGTGGTATCCGGCTATCGCCAGGCACAACTCGGAGGTACCGCCCTCGATTCCGCCGCCGTGGAGGGCCATGGTCGTGGTCCGGTTGACGGGACCTCTCCGATCGGTGCTGTTGTCGAAGAGCTCGTGACGCTTGTATCGACGGCTGAAGTCCGTCCCCTCCTTCCCCGCGAGCTTGCCGTAGAGATCGGTGTTCGATGCGTAGAGGTCGGCCGCGTAGGCGGGTGCGACGGCGGAGGCGTTGAGCAGGGAGGCACTGAGGGCGGTGCCGGTCAATACGGTGCGGCGGTCGGGGTATGTCATGCGTGTAATGATCGCGGTTGCTGGTGCCGCTTCCCTCCCCTGCCGGAGGTGAGCAGCGTCATGGCGCACGCTCCCGAACGGCTGCAGGAGGCCCGGGCCGGGCAGTTGAGGACTCGACAGTCGACCGACGATGGTGGCGAATCGGTGCCCGCTGAAGCACTGCCGTTCGGCGGCGTCTACGAACCTTCCGACGAACTCGGGCCAGTCATCGGGGGGTTCCTGGCCGACAGCGAGCCGGGCGCCCAGGGTCGGTCATGCCTGGAAGGCGTGCGGAACCACTCGGAGCCGACCGCGGCCGAGCGAGAGGCCGTGCCCATCCGGGTCTGGGCGAGCCAGGCGGGAGGGATGTGGCCGACAGCGAACGTCGCCACGATCCGTTCGTCGAACCGTTCTCGGCGCAGCCGGCCGCAGCATCCCGCGCAGGACGGCGGTGGCGTCCTTGAGATTTCGTTCCGCCAAGGCCGCGAGTGCCTCATCGAGCTCGACGGTCGTGAGCGCAGAGCTACCCACGAGGTCGTCGGAAGCGCCGCTGCCCGCCCCGCTGCCCGAGCAGCGACCAGCGCCCGATCCGATCGTGGCCGGGGCGGCGTGCCGTCGCCCTGCACGGTGCCTCTGAAACTCGCCCCACCTGACGGAAAGGAGCTGGGCGGTCACTCAGTGCTCGTGTCGCCGTCTCGCTGTCGTAGAGGCGAGAAGGTGGGGCGCATGGCCGGGGGGCGTGGCGTTGTGCGATGCGTTGGATGTGCATGCGCGGCACACCTCAAGGCCGGCCATGCGCCGGATTCTCCCCTGCTCACGGCATGTCTAGCTGTTGCCTTCGGCCCGTCACAGGGTTGGGGCAGTGGTGTTCTGGTCCTGTTGGTGCGGATCGTCTTCGGCGTCCGGGGTGATGCACTTCTCCAGGCACCGGGTGCGGGAAAGGGTGAAGACGCCGTAGGACAGCAGGGCGGCGCCGAACAGGGCGGGCACGAGCCACAACCCCTGACGCAGCGACTCCGCGTAGAGGGTTATGCCCAGGCCGAAGCTCACCACTGCATCACCGAGAGTGAGGGCCGGCTGCGAGGCGATGAGCGGACCTGCTTGCAGTGCGTACCCGAGCAGGAAGACGGATGCCCCGCCCACGACCGCGAAGCTGTAGGTCTGCCATGCGAGCAGGAAGCCGGTGGCCCCCTCTTCGGACAGGACGGTCATGGCCGACTTGACCAGCGCAGCCGTGACGGCATTACCGATGGCCGCGGCGGCTGCCAGGCACGCCGCACGAGCCACGCCGCGAGGACGCCGCAGCCCCGTCACGACGAGGATTGCCGCCATCCCGCCGGTAGCGGCGAGGGCGGGTACCCACAAGACTCCGGGAACTTGGGAACGCCCGCCGCTGGGCGCCGTGGAGAAGAGGGCGAGTGCCAATCCCGCGAAGATGAACACCACGCACAGCCATGCCGTCCGTGAGATGCGGACCCGGAACACGGCGCTGCCGATCAGGAGGGCAAGCGGCAGTTCGAGGATGAAGATCGGCTGGATGGCGGCCAGGGACCCCGACGCCAGGGCCAGAGCCTGGAAGAGTGCGGCGAACACCACTCCGAGGATTCCGCCGAACCAGGCCGGATTGTGGAGCAGGTTACGGAGCAGGCCGAGCCGCCTGGACTGGGATTCGGGCACATTCAGCACCGCGCGCCGCTGCAGTACGGTCCCCAGGGCATTGCTGCCCGCCGACAAGAGGGCAAACAGGACTGCCAGAATCATCCCTCATCGCACCGCTTCTGGATCTTCCGCCGCCTCCCTGGCCACGTCTCGGGAGGGCGCGATCCACGTCGTCCATCGGAAACACGTTGCGTGACCGTAATGACGGGTATGTCGTCAAGATTCTATCCGACGGTGTTCGGAGTGGCCTGGTGCTCAAGGGCTGCGTACGGAGCCGGGACACGAGATGGGTGGTGTCGGCCACCGCGGTCGGAGTGGGTTGTGTGCTTCTGCCGGGCCGCATCCCGGGCCGGGGCCCGGGTGCCCATCCGGCGGGTCCCCGCTTGGGGTCAGGCGGCGGTGCCGTGGGGGAGGTGGCGGGCCGCGCCGCCGACGGTCAGGCCCGTGGTGGGTGTGGCCGCCAGTGGCGTGCCGGTGATGTGCAGCAGCCGCGCCAGATGGTCGGGAATGTTGCGTACGGTGAGGCGGGTGCCGCGGCGGGCGGCGGAGTTTTTCGCGGCGACGAGTGCGCCGATACCGGAGCAGTCGCAGAATGCGAGGTCTTCGAGATCGAGTACGACCTGGCGGTATGCGGTGACCGCCGCGGCGAGTGCCGCGCGGATGTCACCGACGGTGGAGATGTCCAGTTCTCCGGCCAGCTTCATTACGGCGTGCTCCGGGCCCGGCCCGGCAGTCGTCGTGATGTCCATGTGACTGCCTCCCGCATGTGCGCCGTGGTGTGGCGCGTGACAGCCGTCGCCCAGGGCCTCGGCCCCTGTCGGACGACCGCTCGACATTCCGACGTGGCATCCATACAAACCGGGCCAGAAGTGATTTGTCCAGTAGTGGCGGACCGCTACGGCCCAGGCTGTTGACATTGGCATCCGGTGCCGGTCAGTCCGTGCTTCCGGCACCGGATGCCAGCTGGTGTGGGGTGCGGGTGACCTGCAGGCCGGCCGCATCCGTGAGGCGGGCGAACGCCATCGCGTCCCGGACGGCGGCCCCGCCGGGATCGTTGTTGAAGTACACGTACGCATCGCACGTGTCGGGCCAGGTGTCGGTCAGCCGGCGTACCCACGTCGCCAGGGCCTGCCTGCCGTAGCGGGGCCAGGGCCGGGCCCGGCCCTGGTGGAGCCGCAGATAGGCGAAGCCGCTGGTGCGCCACAGCGGTGTGGCGGGCCGGGAGTGCAGGTCCGCCCAGCACAGGGCGGCGCCTCGGGCCTGAAGGACCGCACGGACCTGCGGTGTCCACCAGGAGTCGTGGCGCGGCTCGACCGCGACGCGGGTACCGGCCGGGAAGCAGCGCAGGCAGTCGTCGAGGAGGGCGGCGTCGGCCTGCAGGGTGGGGGGTAGTTGCAGGAGCACCGGACCGAGCCGGTCGCCGAGGCCGGTGGCGTGTTCCGTCAGTCGTGCGACCGGTTCGGCCGGCTCCCGCAGCCGTTTGATGTGTGTGAGATACCGGCTGGCTTTGACCGCCATGACGAAGCCCTCGGGGGTGCGCTCGCGCCATCGGGCGAACGTCTCCCGGGACGGCAGCCGGTAGAAGGCGTTGTTGCTCTCCACGGTCGCGAACCCGGCCGCGTACTCCTCCAGCCACAACCGCTGGGGCACACCCCCGGCGTACAGGACATCCCGCCAGTCCTTGTACTGCCAGCCGGAGGTGCCGACGAATACCGTCACCTCTTCATCGAAGCACGCCGTGCGGCAGCGCGGCGGCCGGTGCCGGGCGGTCGGTCCTGCCGGGCGTGCCGGGGTCAGTCGGCGTGCGGGCCGCCGGTCAGGTCGTACTCGTCGACATCCACGACCGCGCCGGTGGCGGCGAGGAATCCGAGTATGTCGCGGTCCAGGTGCCAACCGAACAGGTTCGGGGCCTCCACGGTTTCGGGAAGGCCGCCTTTGTGCGCGCTGTCCTCGCCGTGGAAGCGGCGCACGATCTGCAGGACCGCGGACCCCGGTCCCTCGCGCCGGTCCAACTGCCCTGCGAGTGCGGCGAGTCGGCCGGTATGGGGCCGCAGCCGGTCGAGGACGCAGGCGATCTGCTCGTCGAGACGCAGACCGGGCCGACGGCACACGATCTTCCATCGGTGATGGGCCGGTACGGCGGAGCGGCTTCCGCGCACCACGTCCTTCTCGTCGGGCTCGATCCCCAGTGCCGCCGTCATCTCCTGCGGGGTGGTCCGCGTGCTGGTGAGGGCGAAGGAGGCGTACTGCTGCACAGGCATCCGCGGAGCGTATCCGCGCAGCCTCCACCGCACCCACCCGGCCGCCCCTTGCCTGCCTGCCCGCACCGCGGCCGCCGGTACCGACCCCCTGCCTGCCTGCCTGCTGTGAAAAGTGCTCGAACGCGGCGCAACCCGGGGGCCCCGCGGGCGTCTCTTCTCCTAAAGGGGGGACGCTATGGGGGCTGACCATCAGATCGCCTTCTTCCTGGGCGAGCTCGCGGCACCTGAGCCGTGGCGACGGGCTGCTGCTGCCAAGGGGCTGGGGCGGATCGGGCGGCCGGAGCATGTGCCGGCGCTCGTCCGGGCGGGTCATGACACCGAGCCCGTGGTGCGCGCGGCCGCCGCACACAGCCTCGGCCGCCTCGGCGCGCCCGGTGCGGACGAGACACTGATCGCTCTGATGCGGGATGTGGACGCTCGGGTGCGCCGCCGTGCCTCGGTCGCCGCCCGCCTGCTGGAGCTGACCGGCCCGGCCGTCATCGACGCCTTCGGCCGTCTGCTGCGCGACCCCGACCGGCATGTGCGGGTCAACGCCCTCACCGCACTGACCCGGCTGAAGGCCACCGGGGACCGTACGGCCCTGGTGCTCTTGCTGGGCGACCCCGACTGGCGCGTCTGGGGGCATGCCCGGGGCCTGGTGGCGACACAGATGGACGACGAGCTGCGGGCCGAGGTGCTGCACACCGCCCGCCGGGGCCCCGGTGCGGCCCGCGCGCGGGCCCTGGAGATGCTGTCCGCCCGCGACGCGCACCTGCTGCGCGACTCCCTCCACGAAGGCCTGAACAACCCGGCTCCCGAGGTACGCGAGGCGGTGGTGGGCAAACTGCTCGACCTCAAGGAGCGCGTAACGGCCGGCCTCCTGATGACGGCCCTTCAGGAGGAGAGGCACCCGGACGTGGCCCGCCGGCTGCTGCGCGCACTCGGACGGCGGGGCGGGCGCCGCGTCCTGGCAGCAGCCGTGTCGTGGCTCGACCATCCCGACGTGGGCCCGGTCGCCGTGGACGTCCTGGCCGACATCGGCACTCCGACCGCCGTCCTGCAGATCCGGTCGGTCCTCACCCAGTGGCCATGCCACCCCGCGATCCAGGCGGCCGCGGCCACCGCCCTCGGCGAACTCGGCGACCGCAAAGCCCTCGACCTGCTGCTCCCGCTCCTCAACGACGAGGACCGGCAGGTCCGCGCCGGGGCACTGACCGGCCTGGGCCGTCTCGGCCACCACCGGCTGCCCCCGCATCAGCGCCACCGGGCCGCGGAGGCGCTGATGCACTGCCTGGTGACCGACCCCCAGGTGCTCTGGCACACCGGCAGCGCGCTGCGCAGCTACCCCGAAATCCTTCCCCGGGCACGGGACTTACTGGACCATGCCGTACCCGGTGTCCGCGCGACGGTGCTGTCCCTGCTGGACGACACCGACGAGGCCGACGGACGCCTCTTCCTGACGTATCTGAGCGACCCGGACGACGACGTGCGCTACCAGGCCGCGATCGGCCTCGGCAGGTACGCGCAGGAGCACGGTGCCCTCCCGCCGGGCGGTGAGGCGGCGATCGGCGTGCTCACAGCGCTGACGTCCGACGCCTCGGGCGGCGTGCGCTGGGCGGCGGCCAGGGTGCTGCGCGCCCTCGAAAACCCGGGCGCCGCACCGTAGAAGGAGCGGCCCCAGGCCGTGCGGCGCCCGGGCACCGCGGGTCGCCGACGGCCGTGTCACGAGAGCCGCAGCCCGGCAGGCGGTCCGGCCCTGTGTTCAGCAGTCGGCCGCGTCAGCGTCGGCGGCCACCTGCGCCTCCCACGGCGCCGGCCCGGTGCCGGTCTCCCAGGCGGCCAGGGCATCGGCGTCGAAGCAGACGATCCCGCACTGCTCGGCGTACTCGGTCGCCGGCAGGGTGAAGGCGCCGGTGGTCACCACCGCCGCGACCTGGGCCTCGTGCACGGCGAAACAGGTACCGCCGAACCGTTGGACGTCCTGCGAGCCGACCTTGTTCACGGGGCCGTAGCGCTTGCACTGGATGACGACATGCCGGCCGTCCGGCGCTGTCGCCACCACGTCCGCGCCGAGGTCGCCCGCACCGCCGACGACCTCGATGTCCCGGCAGCCGTCGCGTTCGCACAGGGCTGCCACGGCCTGTTCGAAGGCGGCCGGGTCCAACAGGCCCAGCAGCGACGTCTCCTGTCCCGCCCCGTCCGCCGCTCCCACGTGCCCCTCGCTGTCGGCCACCGACGGCACGGGCGCGTCGGGCACGAGGACAGGCTCCGCGGGCCCGGCCCGCAGTTGTGTGCCGACGGCGTCGCGAGCCGCCGCGCGGACACTCCCGGCCCGGTGCCGGCGTCGTGTCCGGCGGACCACGGCGAGCGCCGACAAGGCCAGGCCGGCCGCCGCCGCGACACCGAGTAGTTCCTTGGAGTCGGCGGACTTCACCAGCGCCTTCAGCATCAGCCCGCCGCCGCAGACCAGCGACGCCACCAGAGCGAAACCGAGAGCCGTCTGACGCAGACTGAATGCCGACCGCCGCCGCACCACCCCTGATCGCCGCACAGGAACCGTCATGTTGCCGCCACCCCCACACATTTCCAAGATCGTTAATGCGCTTCTGGCCCCAACTGGCGCGATTAAACGGCGCGTTCGCCCAGGCCGAGCCACTCCCGCGCGAGCCAGTCCTGCCCGAACCGGTCGGCAAGCGGTCCGCTCCTCCCCCCGGCGGCGACATTGCAGCCGCGACCTCCGCGGGGCGAGAGACAGGGCTCGGCGGAGATGCCCGGGTGAGCGTCCTGGTTCGGTCGGGGAGGCGTGCGGGACATCCCTGATGGCCCGCCGATATCGCGCCGACAGCATGAACTCCATGACATTCCAGCCCTGTTCGCGCCGATCCCTCGTCGGCGGCGCCGCGGCCGCGGCCCTCCTCGCCGCGGCAGGAGGTACCCCCGCCCGGGCAGTTGCTCCGACGGGTGCGCAGCGCCGAGCCACCGAAGCCGCCCGTCTCCCTCCACTGCGCCCGGACGTACTGCGCGCCGCCATCGCCGACCTCACCCACCCGCCGGCCACCTCCGCACAGCTGCGCGTCCTTGGCACGCGGGGCTGCTGGTACGGCGCGGCGGGAGTGGCCGACACGGCAACGGGCCGTGCGGTACGGCCGGATGACGCGTTCCGCGCGGGCAGCGTCACCAAAGTGTTCGTGGCGACTGTCATTTTGCGGATGGCGGGCCGCCGCGAGGTCGAACTCGACGCCCCGATCGGACGCTACCTCCCGGGCCTGCTGCCGCAGGAGCAGGCCCGGATCACCGTCGCCCACCTGCTGCAGCACACCAGCGGCCTGCCCGACCACCGCGGCCTGCCGGACCTGGCCACACCGGAAGACGTGCTGCACCACCGGTACGACCGGTGGACGCCGCGGCAGTTGGTGGCGACGGTGACCCACGCACCGCTGAAGTTCCCGCCGGGCACCGTGCAGGAGTACCGCGGCATCAACTACGTGCTGCTCGCCCTGCTCGTCGAGCGCCTGAGCGGCCGGCCCTACGGCGAGGAGATCCGGCGCGCTCTCCTTCGCCCGCTGCGCCTCACGAGGACCTGGCTGCCCGGTGACGATCCGCGCCTGCACGGCAGCCACGTGCACGGATATCTGCGCATGAGCGACAGCTCTCTGCGCGACATCACCGTCTACAACCCGTCCTCGAGCTGGGGCGAGGGCGAACTCGTTTCCACTGTCGAGGACCTGTCCCGCTTCCTGGAGGCGCTGTTTCGCGGAGTGCTGCTGCCGCGCCGGATGACGGAGAAGCTGTTCACGCTGCCGCCGGCGAGTGTGCGCATGCCGGACGGCAGCGCTGCCCGTTACTCCATGGGCCTGCAGAAGGCCACCGTGAACGGCGTGACGTTCTGGGGCAAGACGGGGGAGTGGTACGGCTGTCGCACCCGCATGTTCTCCACCCGCGACCACCAGCGGCGTTTCGTGCTCTCCTACACCCCCACCACCCTGAATCCGCGAGAGGACTTGACCGACCGCGTCGTCGCCGCACTCACCGAGGGCGCGGACAAAGAGGCGCGGGACAAGGCATAGGGTCGGGGGCGTGCTGACTTCTCGACACCTGGCCGAATGGGTGAGCGCGCGGTACGGGCCGCGCCATGCCGAGGGGCGGATCCGCGACCTCGGGTTCGCCTGGTCGGTCGACACCCAGCCCGACGCGTACCTCGACGGCGACACCTCCGCGATGACGTACGGCAACGGCCCCGACATCGTCGTGAAGCGCACCGGCGCGGTCTGGCAGTTCGGTTCCAGTCCCATGATGCTGCCGCTGTACGAGGCGCGCACCGAGGAGGAACTGCGCCGGGCGATGGCGAAACTGATGCCGGGGGCGGACCTCGACCGGCCCCGCGAGACGGTCCCGGCACCGGCACGGGCATCAGCACCCCCGCCTGCACCCCCGCCTGCGCCTGCGCCGTCACCGTTCCTGACGCCCGCAGCCGACGTGCCCGGTCCGGCTGCGGCGCCGCCGATGGTCGGCGCGCCCGGCACTGTCCCTGCGCCCACGGGCGTCTTCGGCGCGCCGTACGAGCCCGCACCGCCGCCCGGACCGGCCCCCGCGGCAGCGCCCGTACCTCCTGCGCCCATGCCCCCGGCCCCCGCCCCCGCGTCGTGGCCCGCGCCCGAACCCGCCCTCGCACCCGCGCCCGCCGCGGGGCCCGAGTTCGCGGCGGCCGACACGAGGAACGCGGTGCTCGTGGATCCGCAGGGGGTCTGTTTCGACCAGGAGGGCCGGCATGCCGCCTTCGCCTGGCCGGAGATCCGCACCGTCCACCACACCGTGCGCGGTACGTGCCTGATGGTGGGTGTCGTGCACGCGAACGGGGCGTTCTACGAATGCCGGGTGAGCGCGAGGCGGCAGGCGCGCGTGCGGGAGTGGTCCGCGCACCTCCCGCACGTCCTCGCGTTCTATCTCGCGGGCCGCCCCGCCTGAACCGCCGAACGGCCCGGTCCGCCCCCTTGCCCCTTTCCGGAGAAACAGGCAGGTCATGCCCCAACTCTCGCTCATCCAGGTCGCCGACGGGGTCCACCTGGTCCACGGCTCCAACACGAACTGGGTCATCCTCAGCGAAGGCGACGAGGCGACCCTCGTCGACTGCGGCTATCCGGGCGACCGTGAACTGCTCTTCGCCTCACTGGCCGAGACAGGTCACGCACCCGAGTCGGTCAGGGCCGTCCTCGTCACGCACGCGCACAACGATCACATCGGATCCGCCGAACACCTCAGCAACTCCTTCGGTACCCCGGTCCTGATGCATGAGGCCGAAGTGCCGCACGCCCGCCGGGAGTTCCTGCACCAGGTCGGCATCACCACCGTGCTGCGAAACGCCTGGCGCCCTGGTGTCCTGCCGTGGGCGGTGCACGCCCTGCGCTCGGGCGGCACCACGGACACACGGGTCACGGCTCCGCGGGCGTTCCCCACCCCGGGCGCCCTTGACCTGCCTGGGCGCCCGGTCCCCGTCCACACCCCGGGGCACACGGCAGGGCACTCCTGCTACGCACTGCCGCATGCGGGCATCCTCATCTCGGGCGACGCCCTCGTCAGCGGCCACCCCACCTCACGGCACAAGGGGCCGCAGCTGCTTCCCGTCATGTTCGACACCGAACGCGAGCGTGCTCTGGCCTCGCTGCGGATCATCGAGGACGTGCCGGGCGACACGCTCCTTCCCGGCCACGGCCCCCTCCACCGGGGACCCGTCGCACAGGCCGCCCGCCGGGCCCGCGACCTCGTCTCCTGACCCCGAACGGCACGCCGAACGGCACCCCGGAGGCAGCCGCCCGCCGGTGCCCGCCACCGCCCCCGGCCGTCCAGCGGCACACCGCTCCACGACGGACCGAGGCGCGGGACCCTTCCCCCGGGGCCGGCCGGGGCTACGCTGCATTCCTGACAAAACGTCACGAAAGGATCATGCTGTGTCCTCTCGACTCAACCCGTACATCAGTTTCGCCGGTGACGCCAAGCAAGCGCTGGAGTTCTACAAGGGCGTGTTCGGCGGCACCTTGACGGTCAACACCTTCGGCGACTTCGGCGGCGAGGCGCCGCCCGGGTTCGCCGACAAGATCATGCACGGTCAGCTGGAGACCCCGAGCGGTTTCACCCTGATGGGTGCCGACACTCCTCCCGGCATGGAGCACAAGCCGGGCAGCAACTTCGCCGTCAGCCTCAGCGGCGACGAGCCGGGCGAGCTGCGCGGCTACTGGGACAAGCTCTCCGACGGCGGGACGGTGGCGGTCCCGCTGGAGAAGCAGATGTGGGGCGATGTGTTCGGCATGTGCACGGACAAGTTCGGGATCGGCTGGATGGTCAACATCAGCGAGTCCGGCGCCTGACCGTGATCCGCACCCGAGGGCCCCGCGCTGCCCGGCGCCGGGGCCCTCGGCACGACCCCTCGCCCGGGTACGACAGCCCCTGAAAGCTCGGGGGCTGCCCAGCCCTCAGCGGATGAAGCGGGGGAGCCATTTCGCGGTGTAGTCGGGATGCGAGGCGTACTCGGCGGCCAGCTGCCGTACCGCGAAGCCGAGGCCCACGGCGCGTCCGGACGTGAAGTCCTCCTCCGGACGGTCGGTGTCCCGTTCCGCGATCTCGACGTACTCGCTGAGCAGGACCCGGTTGGTTTCGATGCGGGCCACCGTGCGGGCGGGATCCTGGAGTGCGATGTGCCGGTCGTAGCCGGCGTCCCTGACCGTGAAGGCGATCCCGGACGTCCGGTCGTGGACCTCCCCGGGCACGTCGGCCGGACACCGCCAGTTCGCGCCCCCGGCATCCAGCGCGACCCGCTCCTCCTCGGCGAGCCGTGCTTCGATGAAGGCCACCATGTCTGCGTTGCCGGCCATGCGACGGCGTTCCTCTCGTCTGGGGGTGTGGACTGCGGAGCCATTGTGCGGGAGGCTCGGCCCCGTCTTCCAACCGGCAGCCGTCCCCGGCCTGACCCCTCCGGCGGCTCCCACGCCCGGCGGCGGACGCGGGAGCCGAAAAAACCCGGTGTCCCGTGCGGCGCCGCTCCGCCTACGATGCTGTGCTGCGCGGACGGGCCGCCCGCCGTGCCCCCGGGGGAGGATCAGCAGGATGAGCGACTCCGCAGGCGTGCAACCTCCGCTGTGGACACGGAATTTCACGCTCTACTTCACTGCCCGGATCGCGTCGATGCTGGGCGATGCGATGCTGCCGGTCGCCCTGTCGGTGGCGATGCTCACCCTCGGCTACGGGGTGAGCGCCGTCGGGTTCGCGCTCGGCGCGTGGATGGCCGCCTTCGCGGTGTTCGTGGTGTTCGGCGGGGTCCTCGCGGACCGCTTCCATCCCCGCCCGGTGATGATCGCCGCCGATGCGGCGCGGTTCCTGCTCATCGCCTCCCTCGCCGGGTACGTTGCCGCCGGCCGGCCCCCGCTGTGGTTCATCGTCACCGCCGCCGCCCTGGGCGGTCTGGCCACCGCGATGTTCCAGCCCGGCGTCAACGGCCTGGTGCCGCAGGTCGCCGCCGACGCGCAGAAGGCCAACGCCGTCCTGCGGGTCGGCCAGGGCATCTCCACCATGGCCGGCCCCGCGGGCGCCGGACTGCTCGTCGCAGCCGCCGCACCCGCCTGGGCCTTCGCCGCCACCGCGGCCACCTTCGCCGCCGGCGGACTGTCCCTGCTGTCCCTGCGGCTGCCGCCGTTCACCGCCGACCGCACCACCTCCACCTGGGAGAACCTGCGCACCGGCTGGACCGAGTTCCGCTCCCGCTCCTGGCTGTGGGCGGTCATCCTCATCTGGTGGGTCCTCGGCGTCTTCGTCTGGGGCCCGCTCACGCCGCTCGGTGCGGCGTCCGTCACCGGCGCCCACGGCACCGCCGCCTTCGGCTACGCCGAGGCCGCGTTCGGCGCCGGCTGCGCCGCGGGCGGCCTCCTCGCCATCCGCGTCCGCCCCGCCCGGCCGCTGCTCGGCGGCGCCGTCGCCCTGTTCCTCTTCCCCCTCATGCCGCTGACCGCGGCCCTCGTCCCGGCGCTGCCGGTGCTTCTGCTCGGCTACGCCGTCAGCGGCGTCGGCTGGGCCTTCTGGGGCGTGCAGTGGGCCACCACCGTGCAGACCCAGATCCCCGGGGACCGGCTCAACCGGGTCTCCGCGTACGAGATCGCCGGTTCGATCCTCGCCGTCCCGCTGGGGCAGATGATCGCCGGACCTGCCAGCTCCCTGGTCGGCGTCCACGAACTGCTGCTCGCCGCCGCCGTGATCAGCGCAGGCTGCGCGGCGGCGCTGATCGCGGTCACCCCGATCCGGCGGCTGCGTCGTGCCCCGTCCCGCCGCCTGAACTCCACCGCCCCCACCTCAGAGCCCGGCGCCGGTACGTCACCCGGACACGCCGCGCCCGCGGCAGCGCACGACCACATCTGACCTGCCCGCCGTAGGGGGCCCTGTGATGCCTCCTGCGGAAAGCACCGGGCGCCCGGCACCCCCGCGCAAGCAGGAGGGGCCGGGAGCCCGTCGGCGCCGGGGGCTGTCCGCCCACCGTGACCAGCAGTGCCTTGCTG
>NZ_JBHXSL010000029.1:0-29190 GCF_042714725.1 Streptomyces sp. NPDC058685 | reverse complement strand
TTCGAGGCGCGGGCTCGCTGCGGGGGGGCGCCCCCCACCCCCCCCCCCCCCCCGGCCCCCCCCCCCCCCCCCCCAGCCGGGGGGGGCGGGCCGCCCGTCGGCGCCGTGGGCTGTCAGCCCACGGTGAGCATCTTTGCCTTGCTGGGCACGCCTTCGGCGTTCAGGGCGAACAGGAAGTACGTGCCCGGCAGCGCCACCCCCGGGTCGGCCGGCACCGTCACCTCGTACGCCCCCGCACCGGTCTGACGGAAGGCCAGCGGCACCCGTCGCTGGTCATTGTCGGTGGAATGCGTCGCGGCGCCCGCCCTCACCAGTGCGAATGAGGACACCTCCGCATCCGTCGTCACCGCCAGCTGCGCCCCGTTCGTCGCGTGGGCCGGAACACCGCCGGTGATCACCGGGCGGGTCTTCTCGCTGCCGTCCGCGTTGAGGAGATACGGCGGCGTGAAGATCGCCCCGTCGGGATGGTTGGTGGCACACGCACCGCACAGACCGCCGCCCCCGGTGAAGATCCGCCCGTCCGGCAGCAGGTTGGCGACACTGTGGTAGTTCCGCGGCACCGCCATCGACGCCATCCGCGTGAACTTCCCCGTCGCCGGATCCCAGATCTCCGGCGTCATCGCCGACGTCGCGTCACTGAACGGCACCGGGAACGACTGCCCCCCGAACACCGCCACCTTCCCGTCCGGCATCACCACACTGTTGCCGAAAGCACGGGCGTAGGCCATGTCCCCGGTCCGCGAACTGACCGGCGTGCCGCCCCCGTTGAGATCGACCGTGTACGCGCGCCGGGTCGCCTTCACGTTCTCGTACGCCGTCGCACCGCCCAGCGTGAGGAGCTTGCCGATGTCGTAGGCGACCGCGTTGCCGTTCATCGCGTCCGGGGAATCCGCGCGCCGGCCGGCCGCGGTGATGGTTCCGTTGCCGCTGGTCGAGATCCAGTTGATCTGCTTGCTCGGGCCCAGATGCAGCACCCGCCCGTTCGAAGTGGCGTGCAGCCACTGATGATTGTCCGCGCGGTAGGCGCCGCGCGGGTCGGCGGTCATCGTCGTGGTGACGGGCACACCGCTGAGCTTGCGCCATGTGCCGTTCGCCGACGACCAGACCTCACCGCCCTTCGCGCTGCCGCCACCGCTCCACGACCCGCCGAGAACGAACGCGTCACCGGTGGAGAGCAGCGTCATCGCCTGATAGCCGCGGGCGATGTTCATGTCCGACGTCGAGGCCCACGCATCGGTCGCCGGATCGTAGATACTCGCCCGCTCCGCGTTCGAGCCGCCGGTGACCAGCACCCGCCCGTCCTTCAGGACCGCTATGCCGGGGCAGAACATGTCGTGCCCGGTGTTGTCCACCCGCCGCTGCGTGACCCGGCCGGTCGCCAAGTCCATGATCGCGGTCTGTGTGTAGCCGTTGCTGCCGCCGAATCGGTCGATCCCGTACGCCGACCACGCGAGCATCTTGTTGTTGGGCAGCACCGCCGTCGCGACCGGCACCAGCGGGAAGCCCGTGACCTTGCCCCACACCCCGTGCGCGGCGGGCGCCGCGGGGCCGCTGACACGGATCTCGCCCGCCGACGCCCACGGTCCACGGCCACCGGCTTCACTCGTCGCCGTCAGCCGCACGTAGCGGGCGGAGACGGTGCGCGTGAAGGTGGCCCCCTTCAGCGTGTCGTCGTCCTTCCAACTCCCGCTCGCCACCGGCGTACCGAACGTGGTGCCGTTCACGCTGGTCGTGACGGCATATGTGCCGATGCGGCCGTTGACGCCGATGCGCCGCGGCTCATAGGAGAGCGCGGACACCGGCCGAGCCGTCTTCATGTCGATGGTGATGCTGTGCGGGAACGCAGCTGTGGTGGGCGACCAGCGGCTGTGCCACAGCGTGTCCGGGTCACCGTCCAGCGCGGCGGCGGGAGCGTGCGCGCCGCGTGCGGACTCGAAGCTGCTCGCGGATGCTGTCCAGCCTTCACGCGGCAGATCGACCACGGACGCGGCGGTCCCCGGATCGCCCAGCAGATTGATCTCACCGGCACTGGAGAACGGGCCGCGGCCGCCGGCCTCCGTCGTCGCCGTCAGCCGGATGAACCGGGCCCCCTTCGGCGCGAAACTCAACGTCTTCACCGTGGTGTCGTCGGCCAGCGTGCCTGTCGCCACCGCGGCACCCCACGCCACACCGTCGGCGCTCAGATGGATCGCGTACTCGCCGATCCGGCCGTTGGTCCCGGTCGCCCGGGGCCGGTAGACCAGGGCGGACAGGACCGCGGTCTCCTTGATGTCGATGGTGATGCTGTGCGGCAACGCCGCCGCCGTCGGCGACCACCGGCTGTGCCACATGGTGTTCGGATCGCCGTCCAGCACGCGAAGGGGACGATGGTCCCCCCGCGCCGTCTCGTGATCACTCGCCGTGGCCGTCCACCCGTCCCGCGGCAGTGTCGGCGCGGCCGGCTCCATCGCTGAAGCAGGCGCCGCCTGATGATGCGGCGCGGGCGGCGGCGCCGTCGGATCGGCCATGGGCAACGCCCCCGGCCCGGCACTCGCCCGGCCCCCCGAAGACCACAGCGGCAGCAGAGCCACCAGTGTCGCCGTCAGTGCCAGCAGAATGAGCCCCCGCGACCCGAACCGGAAAGGCCGGCGGAAAACAGACAGAGCAAACCCACGGATCATGTCGTCGTCCCCCCACGAAAATGACGTCGCGTCCCACGGCAACGCCCATGCGGGAGTTGACACTCGCAGCAGCCTGCAGCCTTGTAAAGACTTCTGCGCCCATTGCGGACAACTGTGACGCGACGGGCGTCAAGCGGTGTACGTTGTGAGATTTCCTCCGCTTCCGGTCCGGGACGGGAGCACCGCGACAGTCCGCCGCCCGGGGCGCCGGTACACCGCAGCGCCCCGCACACGCGGCCCAGGACCACCGCCGCCGCAGGCCCCCACGCCGCCCGGGGCGAAAAGCAGACGGCACACATTCGCCCCCGTCTCCCGGGGCAGCCGACACGCAGACACACACCCCACCTGCGAGGCCGCAGGTCCCGGAAGAGGAGAACCACCGATGAAAGGCTTCCGCAGCTTCATCCTGCGCGGCAACGTCGTCGACCTGGCCGTCGGCATCGTCATCGGCGCCGCATTCACCGCCGTCGTCAACGGCTTCGTCGGCGCATTCCTGACCCCACTCGTCGGACTGGCCACCGGCGCCACCGGCGACATGAGCCGCAAGCACTTCACCCTCGGCGCCACCCAGTTCCCCTACGGCGCCTTCATCAACGCCGCCATCAGCTTCCTGCTCCTTGCCGCCGCCCTGTACTTCCTCGTCGTCCTGCCCATCAACAAACTCCACGAACGCCTGGCCCCCCACCAAGACGTCCAAGCCCCCAAGCGTGACTGCCCCGAATGCCTCAGCCCCGTCCCCGCCCACGCCCTCCGCTGCGCCGCCTGCACCGTCCCCCTGCCCGCCATTCCCGCGCAGGCCGACACCACCACCCAACGCGCCGGCTGACCCCGCACAGCCCGAGCACCGCGTGCCGGGTCGTCAGGCGGCCCCGACCACCGGGACGACACGCGTCGACCAATCGTCCACGGACGTGACGGTGCGCCACAGACTGGCACGATCACGCTCGCCCGCGGCCTCGCCATCACGGACTCCAGGAGCTGCCCCGATGGACGGAACCGTCTCGCTGGTTCTGCTGCTGCTGTTCCTGTGGGGTCTGGTCTCCCGACGGTCGGCACGGGTGGAGCTGACCGCGCCTGCCGTGTTCGTCCTCGTGGGACTGGTGCTGGCGACATGCCTGGGCTCGTTGGACCTCAACCCGTCACACGAGACGGTGAAAGCGGTCGCGGAGATCTGCCTGACCTGGATCCTGTTCACCGACGCCGCCCGACTGTCCTTTCCGGTCCTACGGCCCGATCTCGGCCTCTACCTCAGGCTTCTGCTCATCGGACTGCCCCTGTGCATCGGACTCGGCACGCTCCTGGCGACCGGACTCCTTCCCGGCGTCAGCGGCTGGGCAGCGGTCTTCGTCGGCGCCGCACTCGCCCCCACCGACGCGGCACTGGGCGCCTCGATGATGACCAACCCCATCGTCCCCGAACGCGTCCGCCGCCTGATCAACGTCGAGAGCGGACTGAACGACGGCATCGCGACTCCCGTCGTCGTCATGGCACTCGCCGGTGCCGCCGCTGCCGCCGGCGAAGGGCACGGAGCAGACGGCAAGGCCATCCAGGAACTGGCCGTCGGCCTCGCATACGGGGCCGTACTCGGGCTGGTCGGCGGGTGGCTGATGCGGAAAGCGCTGCGCGAGGACTGGGGGGCAGAAGAGTTCGCCGGGCCGGCCGTACTGGCCCTCGCCCTGCTGTCATACCTGTCCGCGATCGCCATCGGCGGTAACGGCTTCGTCGCAGCCTTCGTCGCCGGCCTGGCCTTCGGCACCGCTCACCGAGGCGCCCCCAGATGGCAACTGGAATTCACCGAGCAATCAGGAACCGTGCTCTCCCTGCTGGTGTGGCTCCTGTTCGGAGCCGTCCTGGTCCCCGCCGCCTTCCCCCACATGACCTGGCAATCCGCCCTCTACGCCGTACTGAGCCTGACCGTGGTGAGAATGGCGCCCGTGGCTCTCGCCCTGCTCGGCACCCGTATGGACCGCGCCACCGTCCTGTTCATCGGCTGGTTCGGCCCCCGCGGACTGGCGACGATCATCTTCTCTCTCCTCGCACTCGAGGATCTCGCCCCCTCCATCGCGCAGAAAGTACTCCCCGCACTCGTCCTCACCGTGCTGCTCAGCGTCCTCGCCCACGGACTCAGCGCAGGACCACTGGCGCGCCGCTACGCCGCATCCCTCCCCGCCCCCGCGACAGACCGATCGGGGCCGCCGCCCCACAGCATCCCGGTCCGACGGCTGTCCGGCGGCACAAGCCCCCACGGGGATTCCACCCCGCGCGATTGAGCAACCGGGGCCAGCGGCACGCCGCCGCGAGGCCCTGCGCTGCGCACTCAACGCCCGTGGTCGCGCAGAGAGCGACAGGGACATCCGCTCTCGACACAACGCGGTGAGCGGGAGCAGGAACCCCCCTGGCCGCAGCTCTCCAGCCTGTCTACGAGGCGTCCGGTTCCCCCGGCAACCGTGGCCCGGACAGCCCGACGGGCAACAGCTGCGGACGCTTCGCCGCACGGCCGTCCCCACTGGACCGGCCACGCAAGCGGCGACCGATCCACGGACCCAGGAAACCGGCAACCCACCGCAGTTCGGCCGTCAACGCCTGCACCGCGCCCGGCGCCGACACCGGCGGCAGCGGATGCGACCAGGCATCGTCACTACCGGGCAGACGCAAGGTGTGGGCCACAGCCGCGGCGATCCGCTCGTGCCCCAGAGGACCGGCATGCAGCCGGTCCACCGTCCACAACCGCGGGTCGGTGGTGACCGCGTACCCCCCGGTGTCGACAACCGTGACCCCGTGCCGCAACGCCGCAGCACGCACCCGGGCGTTCAGATCGGTCAACCGGGGCGCCAGCGGACGGGCGATCGGCGCGATCTTCGACAGATCCGGAAAGGCGAGCGTGACCACATGCGCCCCGGACGCTGTCAACGCGGCGAACATCGCCTCCAACTCCCCGGCCACCTCCACGGCGTCATACCGCGGCCGCAGAATGTCGTTGACCCCGGCCACCACAGTGACCAGATCGGGACGCAAAGCCAGAGCCGGCTCCAACTGCTCGGCACGAACCTGGCGAGCGACACGCCCACGAACAGCCAGGTTCGCGTACCCGAGCCCCGGGTTCACCACCCCCAGCAACTCCGCCAGCCGATCGGCCCAGCCACGCAGCCCGGTGACATCGTCACCGTCACCCACCCCCTCGGTCTGACTGTCACCGAGAGCCACATAGCGCTCGTACACGGGGTGTTCGCGGTCTCCACGGTGCTCAGTTGCCGACATGGGACACCTGCCGCTCCCGCAGCACCGCAGCCGTGCTCAAGCACCAGTCCCGGTGCTCCTCCTCGAAGACCAGGCCGCGCCGACAGGTCAGGTACGGGCCGACCGGCTCGCCCACACGCAGGAACTCCTCCTCATCCGCGTCCCCCCGCATACGGCTCAGCAACTTCTCGAGCAGCTCGATCTTGGCCTCGGCAGCCGCCGCACGCGCCTCCAACTGCTCGATCACCGGCCCGGCATCGACACGGTCGACAGCCTGAACCTTGACGAGCAGGTCGTCCCGGATGAACGAAGGCTTCGACGCAGCCACCGCAAACCGCTCCAACTCGGCGAGCCCGGCATCGGTGACCTGGAACAGCCGCTTGTTGGGCCGAGTCTCCTGCACCACCTGCCGGCCCGTGACCAGCCCGTCCTTCTCCAGCTTGGCCAGCTCCGCGTAGAGCTGCTGGGGGAGGGCATGCCAGAAGTTCGCGACACCCAGGTCAAACGCCTTGGCCAGCTCGTACCCGCTGAACTCGCCGTCCAGCAGGGCCGCCAGCACGGCATGCCTCAGAGCCATCGAGGCACTCCCTCCACTCGCTCTCCGATCCAGCGTTTCGCCCGAACCATCATACTCAAGAACAAGAATAGTCATATTCTTGATTACCAGAGCCTTGGCAACGCCGGTCTGAGAGACCACTCTGTGCGAGTACGACCACCGCGACCGGGTCACCAAGGTCGACACGCCCGGCTGCGCGACCGTCACCTACTCCTACTCCTACTCCTACGACGGTGACGGCAACCTCATGCAGCGATCCGACCGCACGGGCGTCACCGCACGGGCGTCATCGCGTAGGACTTCGACCCGCTGTCCCGCGAGACGATCCGCACCCTCCAGAACGGGTCGCAGACCAGGCTGACCTCACCCCCTCGGGCAACGTCGACACCTTTCGGCCCCAGTGAGGTGGGCGGCCCTGCGCCTTCGTCTTCGACATGCAGGACAGTTCATTGCTGCCCACCATCGCGGAGCCGCTCTTCGAGGGACTCGGCGCGAAGATCGAGATCCAGCCAGTGATGAACAGCGAAGACATGCAGAAGGGTCTTTCCGCGCTGCGGCAGGGCTGACCGCGGGAGCCGCCCGCAATGCTCGTCCGCTGCCCGAAGCGCGCCGGCCGTCGTGCATCCGCTGTCGGCTGGTGGCGGTCGGCGGGTGACGGCGCACCCGTCACGGTCGGGACGAGAATCTCGCTCTCGCCCACGCCGACCATGACCGGTCGTTTTCCTCGAAGCGGCCGGAGTCATCGATCCCGAGCCGGTGCTGACGATCCCCGGTGGGTGGAATGGCGCGGCGGCCGCGCGCACCACTGGGAGCTGGGTCCGAAGCCCCGCTCGGAGCAGCTCGGCGACCGTGCCGGGCGTCGTGGCGTCCGCGCTGAGAACCAGCTGCCGGCGACCGTTGTGCAGAGCGGCGGCGAGCCGTTGTGCAGGACGGCCGAGGACGTGGTCACCTCGGTGTTCTCCCCGGACCAGCCGAGACGGGCGCGGAGGCATAGGACACGGAGGACGGGTGGGGCAGGACGCGGAGCCGCTGTGCACCGACCGCCTCCGTGAGGGTGGCGGCCGATGCTGTAGAACATCGTCGTTGGCGAGCATGGCCATTCTGCTGTTCCTGTGTTGCTTGAGGAGTCCCCGAACGGCGGCCGGACAGGGGTGGCATGCAGGGTGCCGTGAGACGAATGGTGGTGGGGTTGATCGCGGGCGCGGTACGCCCGTGCAGCGACGGCAGCTCGGCTGTGGCTCGGCTCACTTCTTCTTCACTCCCTCGTTCCAGATCAGCTTGGCGATGTTGGGCTTCACGGCCGTGGTGATGACACCCATGGCTTTGCGGAGATATCGCTGTTCCTCCAGTTCGCGCAGCATGCTCGCGGCGAGGTCCGAGCGTGCGGTGAAGACGCCGTCGGCGCTGGTCTCAGCGGTGCGGTAGTCCGTGACGATCGGGTGCTCGAAGAGGCCGGAGGGCCGGACGAGGGTCCAGTCGAGGTGCGTCTTCCGGATCACGGCCTCCATGCGGCGCATGTCGTCGTGGAGGGTGCGTCCCAGACGTCTGTTCACCAGCGGGTCGAGTACATGGTTGAAGAAGTGTGCGCCCGAGGGGCGCCACTGCGGATCAGCGATGCTGGAGCTGACGGCTAGCAGGCGCGTGATGCCGTGGCGGGTCATGGCCGCGGTGATCGCCGCGGCGCTCGCCGAGTACGTGGTGACGGTCTCTTTGCTGAAGCGCGCACCGAGCGCGGAGAGAACGGCGTTCGTCCCGCTGACTGCTGCGTCGACGGCCGCCAGGTCGGTGGCATCGGCGACAGCTACGGTCAGACCGGGCCGAGCGGGTAGTGAGCCGGGGCGGCGGGTCACGGCGACGACCTCGTGCCCGGCAGCGATGGCCTGATCAGTGAGGTGGCGGCCGGTCGGTCCGTTGGCGCCGAAGACTGCGATGCGCATGGTGTCGGGACATCCCTTCGTGTGGATCGCGGAACGCCCTTGACTGTGCCGATCACGAATTGCACGCTCAACGCTGATGAATATCGCAGCCCCGGCCCCGGCCCCCGTCCGCACCCGAGGCCGTCCCCGCGGCCACCCGCCCACCCGTGAGTCGATCGCCTCGGTGGCCCGGTTGCTGTTCCTTGAGCGCGGCTACCGGCGTACTACGTTGCGTGCGGTAGCCGGGGCAGCCGGGGTCGACCCGGCGCTGATCGCCTATCACTTCGGCTCGAAGAAGGGCCTGTTCGCGGACGTGATGCAGATCCAGTGTGCCCATGCGCTGACGGTGGACGAGGTCCTCGGCGGCGACCGGGCCACCCTCCCCGACCGCTTGATCGACGCGGTGACGGACTTGTGGGAGGACGCCGATTTCCGTCGGCTCACGGCCCAGGGTGAAGAGGCGGCCGAGGTCATCCGCGAATATCTGGAACGCGAACTGCTGGCCAGGCTTGTTGAATTTCTCGGCGGCCAGGACGCGACCGCCCGAGCCACGGCCGTGGTGACGATCCTCGGCGGCCTCATCTACACCCGCTATCTCAACCCGCTCCCCGCCCTCGCCACCCTCTCCCGTTCCGAGGCTCGCCATCACCTCGTCCCGGCGCTCCGCGCGGCACTGGCCCCGCGGCAACGAGTCGGCCCACCCGTCATGCGAAGTGTCGTCTCGAGGTGAAGCCCCGACCGTTGGCGTCGGAGCCGGCCGATCTGAGCCGAGGCTGAGCGTGTGCCGTTGACGTCGCTCGCCTTCGCCGCGGTGGCGCATGCCGGACGGTGACGGGTTCTTCGTGAAGCTTGCGGGGTTCGAGCACTGCACGTGGGCCACGACTACCTGCACCTGGCGCACGATCGGCTGATGCAACCCGAGCGCCAACAGGGGAAGCAGGAAGGGGGCCAGACCGCCGGGCTGGTCCCTTCTCGTGTGGGGTCGAGGGGTGTACGGCTGCCACGGTCTTCCAGCGCGGAGTCGAGCCTGCTGAGGCACACCGGCGTGCTACCGGCCAGGGCCGGGCTTCTGCCGCGTGGCCGGCGCCGGTGCCCATGATGCCGAGGTAGTTGGCGAGGGGGCTGGTACCGAGCGACGCGGCCGGGTGCCGTGGTGAAGCGCCGCGTACACCGCCTTATTCCCCAGACCGGACACTCGGCGCTGACGGCCTCGCCGATGCTGGCCGAGCAGTTGGGCTCGGCAACGCGGGCACCAGGTGATCTGATCGCCATCAGGGCTGCCGACCGGCGCCGGCGAGTGGTGATCCTGCCCGACTTGCATCACTCGGCTGCACCGGACGCCATCGAGGAGTGGATCGGGGCCCTGGCCCGGCTCGAGCAGGTTCGCTCGACCATCGCGACGCGCGAGGTGTCGTCGACGGGCTGCTGGCTCTCGCTCCGTCAGTCCTGGATCTGTACGCGGCTCGATGGCGGGATGAGGATCGCTACGCCCTAGCGCAATCATGTAGGGCTCCGGACCCTCCGAAGCAGTGCCGCTCCGCTGCCCTGAGTGGCTGCAACGTCCTGGGATTTCTCGTTGCTCCACAGCGCGGCCGATGAGTTTGTGGCTCCCGGTCGGTCCAAGCTCGTGACACCCCAGGAAAGGACACCGCCATGTCGGAGCTTCTCGTCGACTTCATCACCTCCCTCGACGGCTATGCCTCAGGAGAGGGATGGCCCGGGTTCTGGGGCCTCGAAGGCCCGGAGTACCTCGCATGGCTCGGCGAGCAGCCCGAGGTCACCTACCTGATGGGAGCGAACACCTACCGCCTGATGTCGGGCTTCGCCGCGGGCAACGTCCCGGATGGCCAAGATGAGTTCAGGCCCGAAGAAGAGGCGTCCGTCGACGAGCTCACCCAAGCGTCCAAGATGGTGTTCTCCTCGTCACTTCAGGAGCCACTGACGTGGGCCAACTCCACGCTCATCCGCGACGATGCCGTCGAGTCGGTCCGAGACATTAAGTCGAGTGGTTCGGAGCTACTGAGCACGATCGGCAGCCTCAGCTTGTGCCGGTCCCTGCTGCGGGCCGGACTTGTCGACCGCTTCCGGGTCGTGATGTTCCCGGTGATCACCGGAGCCACGGGCGAGGAACGCATCTACGACGGCTATCCGGACGTTGCCCTGGAGATGATCGAGCACCGCACCTTCGACGGCCGTATCCAGCTGGTCGAGTACAAGCCCCGTGTGCTTGAGCACCCGCCGCTCGGCGCCCCTGCGTGACGTCGCCTCATCCGCTGGTCTGGGCGGCGTCGGCGGGCGCGAAGCCAGAGGTTGTCCCGTATGGGTGTGAGCTATCCGGTGAGGGCCAGGCACTGCTTGTTGTGGCAGGGGAAGACGGACTGCGGCAATGGACTCCTGCTGGGATCTCCGAACCGGAAGGTGCTCCGGCCACGGCCTCCTACCGGAGCCTGGCTTTCAGCCCGGACGGACAGACTGTGTGGGGTTCTCCGTCGTTTCGCGACGAAGGCGGCGTGTGGGAGAGCTCGGACGTCCTCGACCTTGCCTCCGGAACCATCGCTGCCGGGCGTCCCGTGGGACACAGGCGCCGCGGAGCATCCCGGCGGCGGACTTGTTGCCACGCTCGCCAGCGACCAGGGGGCCACGCACTGCCTTTTCGCGCGCGTCGATCAGGGGACCGCTGCCGTGATGCGGCCGCTCCGCCGGGCGCTGATCCTGGACTGTGACGGCTACGAAACTCCACTCTTCAGCGCAGACGGACGTCATTTCGCGATCCGTGGCAACGCGTACGACAACTCGGTGGAGGTTTTCGAGTTTCCTTCATTGCGCCGGGTTCTGGCCACACCCCTGGGCGATCCCAGCCCTGGCTATCCGTACACGCAGGCGTGGCTTGATCAGATGCAATCCTGGTCGCGTCACAACATCGCCTTCGGATCGGTACCGGGCGGGCTGTGGATCGCAACGCCCGCGGGGGCACTGGTCGAAGTGGACCTCGAAACAAGGCAAGCGGTCGAGCACGATGTGCTGGCCGGGTCCCGCTTGTCCGCGCTGGCCGCCACGGCGACGGGCACGCTACTCGTCGCCGGTAGTGGGGGAGATCTGCTGCTCCTGTCCGTGCTCTCCGACTCCACGCAGACCTGCACCACAAGCAAGGACATCTCCAGGGCTGCAGCCACAGCGTTCTTGGAGACCACCGCAGAGGTTCCGGAAGACGGCGACGACCTGGAGACGCACCTCGTCCTGACCGACGGAACCCGCACATGGGAAGCAGACGATCTGGCAACGGTGACCGAGACCAGCGCAACAGATCCGACCTGGCTTCACATTCAAGCCGCCATCAACAAGGCCCACGTCCAAAGCGAATAGACCGTGGAACGCGATGCACCGACTGCGACGGCGGTGCATCGTCCACGTCCCCGGAGATGGCGGCTGGAACTCCAGCAAGGCTTCGCCGCTGAGCGCTTTCGATGGCGCCCGGCCAACTGAGACACTCAGTCTGGCCGGCAGGAACCGTTCACCACCCGGTGGCTCACCGAGGGCCCCGCCGACGCCGGGACGTCGAAAAGCTCTGGTATGCGGAGCCGACGGGACCAGGTAACGTCTTGCTCATGTTCTTCCAGACGCCGATTTGCGAGTGAGAGCGTGATGGGCCCCTGCTGACGTCCTCCGACGTCGCCGTGCCCGTCCCTCACCGATGAATCCGTAGATCACTTCACCACATTCCGGGAGAACCCGTGAGCAAGAACATCAACAACCCCGTCGGCATGGGCGGCGGCCAGCGCAAGAAGCTGTCACGCGCCGAACGGCAGAACAACGGTCCGCACCGCAACCTCGACCGCCAGAGTGCCGCCGACCAGAAGGCGGAGCTGGTGCGCAAGATGCGCGAGAAGGCAGGCACAGCCGAGGGCGTCGGGCAGACGGGCGACAACACCGCACAGAGCTGACGCACCGCCACCGCAGGGCGGTATCGCGCACGGGGTAGGGCTCGGACCGCGACACGTGGTCCGGGCCCCGCTGCCGTGCCGGGCGCGAACGGTCCCGCTCAGCTCTTGGCCGGCCCCCGCGTCCCAGCCGACCAACCGGAGCAGCCGCAGATGCAGCAGCCCCGTCACCGCCACCACCCCGAGCTGCACCAGCAGCGTCACCACCAGAGCGTTCTCCGCGCCCAGCTCGACCGACACCGCCTCGCCGCCGGATCGCCGGGATGCTGCGGCAACATTTCGGCGCCAGCGCTCACTGGCCCGCCCTCGGCGAGACTGTGAGCCCGGTGCTGGACGCCTGCACCACCGGCCGGACCGCGGCCGTCGCCCGGACCTCCACCCGCATCCCTGGACCTGCTCCGCTGCGCCATTCGGCCCCGGTTCGCTCGCGCGCTGTGCCGGACCGAGGTGTTGTTGACCGGATGCGTGCCGAGGTCCGGCGCATGGGTGGCGTCGGGCCCTCGACCCGGGGAAGGACATGACATGCACATATCTGCACCTAGGGCGAGCCGGCGGTGTCATGCCGCGGTCCTCGCCGCGGTGGTGATCTGCTCGACGGCATTTGCCGGACCGGTTCACAGTCCGGCCGGGGGCGCGCCGCCCCCTTCCGTGCCCGCCCCGCAGCTGGACTGGAAACCCTGCGTCCAGGGCAGTCCGTTCGACTGCGCGACCGCGAAGGTCCCCCTCGACTACGACGATGCAAGTGGCCGCACCATCGAACTCGCCGTCGTCAAACGGAAGGCCACCGGTCCCGGACAGCGCATCGGCACCTTGTTCTTCAATCCCGGCGGTCCCGGCGGCCCCGGAACAGTCCAGATGCCACAGAACTACGAGTCCTTCCCGCGCGAGGTGCGGGAGCGGTTCGACATCGTCAGCTGGGACCCCCGCGGCATCGGCAACAGCACCGCGGTGAACTGCTTCGCGACTCCCGAGGAAGCCGCAGACTGGGCTGCGAGCAAAGCGGCAGGCTTCCCGGTGGGAGAGAAGGAGCGGGCGGCCTTCGCCGCCGCGTACGAGGAACTGGGCCGGCGCTGTGAGCAGCGCGCCCCCGAGCTCCTGCGCCATGTGTCGACCGCCGAGAACGCTCGCGACCTCGACCAGCTTCGCAAGGCGGTGGGTGAGCAGCAGCTCACCTACTACGGGATCTCTTACGGCACGTACCTGGGCGCGACCTATGCGAACCTCTTCCCCGGCAGGGTCCGCGCCATGGTCTTCGACGCCAACTGGGACCCGCGGGCCTGGACGGACAACGCTTCCGACGAGCCCGCTCGGACCACGTCGTTCCAGCGCTTGGGCTCCGGCCGCAGCGCCGCGGAGACCGTGAAGCGGTTCCTCGCGTTGTGCGGATCCACGACGACCGCCCGCTGCGCGTTCTCCGCCGGCAACCCGAAGGCGACCCAGGACAAGTACGACCAGCTGCTGCAGCGGCTCCGAAAGGAACCCGTGGGCCCGTGGACCTACGCCGGCACAGTGGCCGACGTGGTGCACAGCCTCTACGACGTCCAGCTCGGGGGGACGGAACTCGCCGGCAGGCTGCAGGACCTGTGGCAGGGCCGCGTTCCGGAGCCGTCCCCCCTCCCGCCCCCGCCGCCGGTCCCCAACCCGAATCCGTACTTGGGGGAGGAACAGAGCACCGCGGTCTTCTGCGGCGACAGCCCCAACCCCCGGGACCCAGGTGCGTACGGCACCCTGGCTGACGCCGCGGCCGCCCGTACGGGGGACACCGGACGCTACTGGATCTGGGCCTCCGCGGGCTGTGCCTCTTGGCCGGCGGTCGCCGAGGACCGCTACCGCGGCCCGTGGAACAAGCCAACGGCGAACCCCATCCTGGTGGTCGGGAACACCTACGACCCCTCCACGCCCCTGCCCGCTGCGCAGGCCATGGCGAAGGAGCTGGCCAATGCCCGCCTGCTGACCCACGATGCGGTCGGGCACACGGCACTGTTCAACCCCAGCAGCTGCGTCAACGCATACGCAAGCCGCTACCTCATCGACGGTGCCCTCCCGCCGACCGGAACAGTGTGCCGTCAGGACGCGCCTCCCTTCGCCGCGCCCAAGCCTCGCGGCGGTGTGGACACCGGCGGGGGCGGGTTGGCCGTCGCCGCGCCGTAGGGCGGTATCGCCCGTCAGGCCGGATGAGTGCTCCGGCAGGCCCGCGTCTGCGCCTGCCGCTGCGCCTCGTCCCTCGCCGCGAGGTCGAAGCCCTCCACTCCCGTTGCCCATAGAGCTGCTCCCCGCGCGTTCGTGGAGCTTTCCTGCTGATGGTCCTCCCGTGAGAAGTGCGCCCCTCCAAGCCCGCAGCTCCAGGCCGGCAGTGCATCGCTGAGCTGTCGGATGGATGGCCGGGCGGGGGAGTGCTTGTGGCTGGGTTCCAAGCGGAGGTCGGCGCAGTCTCGGTTCTGACATGCACCCGGGGCCCCAGAGGGGAACGAAGACGTCTTACGAGGTGAGGGCGGGAGTCAGGACGACGTCTCGGGCACGGAGCCCGTGAGGCGGAGGGGCCAGGTGGGGCGGCGTTGACGCCGAGCGTGTCTTTGCCCGGTGCCGGGGCGTTGGTGTGACGTGTGCAGGGGGCGTGGAATGCCCTCAGGGGCTTGTAGAGGTCGGCGGCCCCGGGATCTGCCCGGCACCCGGGGCCGCCGCAGGTGCGGCTCCGTTGCCTTTCCAGGTCCGCACCGCTCGGCTGCCCATCCGGCCTACGCGGCATCATGGGGCGGTAGGGCGTGCATGGTCTTGTCGTCGTACGACGGCGAAGTTGGGTACGTGGTGAACGGAACGGGAGAGGGACGTACGAAGGTGACGGCAACGACCAGTGACATCCAGCAGGCTGCGGGGGTGCTGCGAGCGGGGGGCCTGGTGGCCCTGCCGACCGAGACCGTCTACGGTCTGGGCGCGAACGCCGAGGACCCCGCGGCCGTTGCTCGGATCTTCCGCGTCAAGGGGCGGCCGCCTTCTCACCCGCTGATCGTGCACATCGCCGCCGCGGACCAGTTGGACGACTGGGTTGAGGAAGTGCCTCTGGCGGCGCGGCTGCTGGCCGAACGCTTCTGGCCCGGCCCGCTGACCCTGGTCCTGCGACGCGGTCGGCGCGTGCCGCTGGAGGCGACCGGTGGCCTGGAGACGGTGGCAGTGCGCGTTCCCGACCACCCGGTGGCTCTCGCCCTGCTGTCGGCCTTCGGCGGCGGCGTCACGGCACCGTCCGCCAACCGCTTCGGCTCGGTCAGCCCCACCACCGCGCACCACGTCCGGGCGGAGCTCGGTGACGGCGTCGACTTCGTCCTGGACGGTGGGTCCTGCGAGGTCGGTGTCGAGTCGACCATTGTCGACGTCACGGGCGAGACACCGGCCATCCTGCGCCCCGGCGGGGTGACGCGCGAGGACCTCGAAGCGGTACTGGGGCGCCCGCTCTCCGTGCCTTCCACCAGCGGTGTGCGGGTGCCGGGGCAGCATCCCTCGCACTACGCACCGCGGGCGCGGGTTGTTCTCGTCGAGCCGGAGAAGGTCGTGTCCGAAGCCGAGCTCGCCCAGGAGGAGGGGCACCGGGTCGGTGTGTTCCTTCCCGCGCCCCTCGCCGGTGCTGCGGTCAGAGCGCACGCCGTGGTGGCCCTGCCCGAATCGCCGGCGGCTTACGCGAAGGGGCTGTACGGGTTCTTGCGTGAGCTCGACCGGCAGGGGTGCGACCTCATCGTCGCGTCCCTGCCGGTAGAGGAGGGGCTGGGGCTGGCAATCGCCAACCGGCTTCGCCGGGCCGCGGGGCCCCGGCTTCCTGCCTGAGCGGCTTCGGCCGACGACACCGCGGACGAGGCCGCCCGGCGTCTGCCCGTCCTTGAGGGCGGGAACGCGGTCCCCTTGAGCCGGAGCGACACGCCCCCTGTGCCAAGAATTCTTACAGAATAAGGGAACTTTCAGTCAGTCGGATCCTGGGAAATACCTGAAGCCTGAGTTCGCCTTGAGTGTCACCGGTCCTGAATTCGACCAGGATGCCCGTTGCGTTGCCATCTTCAGTGAGTCGAAGCAGGACTCCGCCTTCACGGTAGATGTCCAGGAGCTCATCGCCGGACGAGGTATTCCACGTCACCCTCACGGACTGGCCGACGGCATCATATGTGAAGGTGACGTCTTCGTCGGAAACCTCTCCCAATCTGAGGATCTGCACCGTCCCTTCGGTGCATTCAGGTTCCACCCCCAGAGCGTTTACGAATTCCTGCGGACTGGGAGTTACGAATTCTCTTGCCAAGGGGCTCACACACTTCCGAAACGGGTTGAATAGAGGCTGCTCAGATCGGCTTGGGCCAATTGCCATGCGGGCCGTGCAGGCGAGAACCCCTCGCCTGCACGGCTCTGTTGGCGGACGATCGAGCTAGCCCTTGAAGATTACCGTCGAGAACCTGTACGTACCGTCAGGCAGGATCTGCCAGGTGCTCGTGGCCCCTACTGCACCGTGCCGACCGTACAGGACTGATTCGGTCACGCCAAATTCCCCCCACTGGTTCGTGAACTTCTCGGAAAACCCGTTTTTGGTTGCATCCCGCAAATGATTGGCTACGAATTCGCGAGACGCCGGAGTGTCGTCGAAGCCGACCTTCTTCAGCTGGGCCGCGTTCTGCTTTGCCCGTGGCGAGTTATGGTCGTCCTTCTTGATGTTCTTATTGAAGAGGTAGTCCATTTTTCGCGGATCGATATTCGCGTTGACTACTTCTTCAGCTACTTCCTTTCCGCCCTTCTTTGTGGCCGCGCCCAACAGCTCCTTGATGGCCTTCTTCACCAGGCCGCCTATATTGAGCAGCGAAGCAGCCTCGGTGAAGTCTTTCCCGGAGTCGTGTGCCTTTGAGTCGGTGTCGAGTCCATGCTTCTCTTCGAACTTCTTGACCGAGTCTTCGGCGCCCCCGCAGTTGGCTCCGAACCAGCACCACGGTTCCGTGACGTACTCGAGGAAGTCGAGGGTCGCGCCTCCTACCTCGGCGGCGCCTCCCAGTGCGTCCTTGAAGCTGCCTTCGGCGCGCGGGTCCGGCGGCTCGTTGCTGTCGCAGATTCCGTAGTTGCGCTTGACGAGCGGGCAGGAGTCTCCGCCTGAGGAGGAGATGCGGCTGGCGCTGCCCATGGTGGTCATGCCACCGGATCCGGAGTTTGTGCTGCGGAGGTTGCTGTAGTAGGTCCTCACTGCGTTGATCAAGCGGATGATCGCGCGGATGATGCGGAAGATGGCGCCGAAGAACTTGCCGTCCGGGTCGGCGAAGGTCACGGGGTTGTTGTTGCTGTAGGCGTACCCGTTGATCTGTTGCGGGTCTTTGAGGTCCGCGATCGGGTCGACGCTGATGAATCGCCCGGTGGACGGGTCGTACTCGCGGGCTCCGAGGTGAGTCAGGCCTGTGGGGTCCTGGGTTCCGTTGACGAAGCCCTTGCTGCCGGCCCATGCCTGAGGCGCGGAGCCTCTGGCTTCGCCGAACGGGGTCATCTGACGTCGTGTGACCGCCTGGGTTGCCGCGTCGACCTGGACGTTGGCGGTCCCGTTGTGATCGCTCGCCGTCCAGGTCAGGGCATTGGGCGTGCGGATGGCGACTACTTTTCCGCCGTGCTCGTAGTAGCGGGTTGCCTCGACCTTGCTGGTTGCCTTGTCGAGGCGGAGTTCGGTCTCTCCGAGGTAGAGGGTGGATCCGGTGTTGTCGCGGCGGATGAGCCGGTTGCCGTCGGCGTCGTTGAGGTACGAAGTGGTGGTGCCGTCGGCCTCGGTGACCTTGGCGAGCGTGGTCTCCGGGTTGTCCCAGTCGAGAGTCTGCTTCTTCCCGGAGACCGTGCGGGTCTGCATGTTGCCCGCAGGGTCATAGGTGTAGCTGTTGCTGGTCTTGGTGCCGTCCGCCCGTGTCGTCTCCGTTGAGGAGAGCGCGTGCGGGCGGGGCTGATCACTGGTCTTGTAGGTGTACTTCGTGGTCGCCGGGCCCCCGGAGGCCAGATGATTCGTGACCGTCTCACGGTTTCCGGCGCTGTCGTAGGTGAACGACTGCCAGTACGGCGCGGTCCCGCCCACGTTCGCACTCGCGGGCGTGGTCGCACAGGTCGAGGTCGCGGTCCAGGCCGCCTTGAGCCTGCGGTGGCCGTCGTAGGTGAAACACTGCTTGTCGCCGCTCGCGCCTGCGCGTTCGTCAACCTCGATCGGGTTGCCCGCCGGGTCGTAGCGGTAGTTGACGTCGGAGTCTGTTCCTGCGTTCGACTCGGACACGACGGTCTGGCGAGCGAGGCGCTTGGTGCCGTCCTCGTAAGAGGAGTTGACCTCGGTCCACTTGGCAGTGGAGGAGACGCCGAGTGTTGTACGGATCTGCTCGCCTGCCGGGAGATAGTCCGTGTTCTGGACGATCCCGGTCAGGCCTCCGAGCGTGTCGGGGTTGCCCTGATCGGTGTAGCCGTAGTCGAGGGTCTCCGCAGCGAGGCCGCCCATGGCGGGGATGGTGCGCTTCTGCAGACTCCCGTCAAGGTTGAAGGCGTTGGTGATGGTGTAGGTACCGGTCCCGGCGAGAGCGCCCTCCTTGGAGCTGATCGTGTACTGCTCCTTGAGGACCCGATAGGCCTTGTCGTACGACGCGTTGGTCTTGGCGTAGACGTCGCCGCTCTTGCCGCCCACGTACCGGATGGCCGACGTGAGTTGCCCCTTGGCAACGGTGTCGTAGGACCAGCGCGCAAGGTACTTGGCGTCTGCGGGGGCCGGCTTGCCGTCTACTACAGGGACTTTGCCGTCAAGCTTTCCGGTTGGCCTCCCGAGGAGGTCGTAGGTGAAGCCGAGCGTCTTGCTGCGATTGTCAGTGGCTGAGACGACTTGGTCCAGCGCGTTGTACTCGCTGGTCGAGGAACCCGAGTCGGGGTCGGTCGACTTGGTTTTCCGGCCGAGGAAGTCGTACTCGTACGCCCACGTGTTCTGGTCATCGTCCCTGACCGTGGTCATGCGGCCGGCGTGGTCGTAGTCGTAGGTGAGTTTCGTGAAGCTGGTGCCGGCAGTGTTCCCGCTGTACTCGAGCTTCTCGACGAGTTGGCCGCGCGCGTCGACCTTCTCCCGCACCGCGGACGCTCCGGCGGGCGGCTCCACGAGGGTGGCGTCGCCCAGGTAGGTGTTCTTGGTGCGCGAGAACTCCTTGCCCAGGGCCATCGACTTCTCGATCGTGGGACGTGCCGCGCCATCGTAGGTGACCTCGGTGCCGCTGGGAGGGGCGCTGAGCAGTGCGGCGAGCTTGCCTTCCGGTGCCGTGGTGTCGACGTAGTCCGCTGCTGTCTCGACCTCAAGACCACGGCTGTCGTACTTGGTCTCGGTGACGATGCGGCCGTTGCCGGCGGCTGCCGGTGCCTGGGTCTGGCGAGGCCTCAGCAGCGCGTCGTAGAGGGCGTAGGAGATGCGGTACGTGGTGCCGTCGTTCTTGAGGGCCTTGGTGGCTACCCAGCTGGCGCCGGAGCTCTGGATCTTGTACTCGAACTTGTGCGACGGGGCGTGGTTCGCGCCGCGGTCGCGGTCGGCGAGCCAGACGTCCGTCAGACGTCCAAGGGCGTCGTAGGCCAGCTCGGTGTGGTTGCCGTTCGGGTCGGTGGTGAGCGTCCTCAGGCCCCACTCGGGCGAGAGGTCATTGGTGACCGTATGGCCGAGTGCGTTGGTTTCCACCGTCTTCGTCAGCGGACCACCGGTGGCGGGAGTGTACTCGGCGTGCTTGGTGCGTGTGCCCACGCTGTCGAACTGGTCGACGGGGCGGCCGAGCGCGTCGTAGGTGGCCGTGCTGACGGTCTGGAGTTCAGCGGCGCCGGATGAGTAGCCGGTGACGCGCTGCGTGCGGGTGACGTCGCCCTTGGTCGGGGCGGCACCCCATGTCTGGTTGTCGAAGGTGGCCCGGACGTCGGAAATGACCTGGGTGGTCTTCGGGTCGCCGGTACGAGCGGGCGTTTCCGAGCAGCCCACCGAGACCTTCTCCACCCGCTTGGGCAGGTTCAGGATCCACGCCTGGGTGTTGGGCGCGTACTCGGTGCGGGTGCAGTCCTTTTCCCCGGCCGCGTCCTGCTCTTCGGTCAGGGCCAGACCGCTTGCGGGGTCGAAAGTCTTCTTGGTGGTGACGGTCATCTCGCCACCTGCGGACAGCGCCGTGCGGCTCACGGCCGTGACGGTGCGCACCATGTAGGCGTTGACGGTGCCGTAGGAGTGTGCGTCGGTGGCGGTGGTGGCCGACCAGGGAGTGTTGATCGTGGCGCTGACTTCACCGCCGTCGGTGCCGTTGAAGGTGATCTGCTCGCGGACCTGGCCTGCGAATTGTTCGGAGTCGGTCTTGGCAACCCCCTTCGAGTCGGTGACCGTCTCCTTGCGGGTGGTGCCGTCGGACTGCTTGTCGCCGTCCATGCCTCGGTAGTACAGGGAGGTGCTCTTCGAGCGCGTACCCGCGGGCTCGCCGGTGGTGGTGGTGACCTTCTGGTAGCCGCGCCAGATCCCCCACGAGCGGTACTTGGCGGGGGTGATGGGCGATTCGTCGTCGTAGGCCCAGGCGCCGCCACCGCTGTAGGTGTAGTCGGTCTGCTTCAGCGGGGCGCCACCGGTCGGATCGGACTCGGTGACCTGGGTGACGACGTACTTGTGGAACCAGTCGGTGCGCGGCTTCGGGTCGGTGCCCGGAGTCGGGTTCGACGGCGGGATCCACTTGACCGGGTAGCAACGCCTGGTGTTGGCGTCCAGCTTGTCGGGGATGCTGGTGCCGGCGAGGCAGTCCTCGGTGGAGTAGTTCACGGTCAAGACGGAGCCGCTCTCCGAAGTGATGGTCCGCACCCGCCACTTGATGAACGGAGCGACATCGTCACCGGTCTTGTCGACCCGGTTGTGCAGCTGGATTCCGCTGAACGTCACCGGCGGCAGCGCGACGTCGGTACCGGGCTTTCCCGTCTGCTGGATCGAGTTCAGCCACAGGCCGGGGCCGGAGCCGTCCCCCGGGTCAGGGAAGGATTGCTTCAGGCTCCACGTGTTGACGTCGAGGTAGTCGGTGTCCGCGCCCGTGCCGCTGCCGTCGAAGACCTGGGTGGTGACGTGCATCAGCCTCTTGCGGCTGAAGAACGACGGGGCCGGCTGGTCGGTGCACGGCTTGTCGGCCGCACAGATCTGGTCGAAGGGAACGTCCGGCCAGGCGTTGCGGTTGGACTCGGTCAGTGACGCGCAGGTCTCTCCCTCGGTGACCGGGAGACAGCGCTCGCCCACGGTGAATTGGACGCGGGCCGCGGCCGGCTGGGTGGTGGAGAAGAGGGCGTCGCTGCGTTGGCCGTAGTCGATGCGCTTGAGGTAGCCGCCGCGGGTGTAGGCGCTGCCGTTGCCGGTGGTCCCGTTCTTCGCGTAGTAGTTGGTTTCCTTGCCGTACCAGTACGTCATGGCGTTGCCGTGCGGGTCCACGACGTAGTCGAGGTTCCAGCGCCAGGCCTGGGAGAGCGAGCGGTCGGCGAAGCTGCTGCCCTTGTCGTAGCCGGGTTCGCCGGAGTCGTCGCCGAAGACGGGGACGGTCCAGGTCGAGCCGGTCTCGGGCTTGCCGGTCGCCCATCCGGGCAGGCGGTTCTTGCCGAACACGTACTGCGTGCCGTCGGTGGACGTCACCGTCCAGAACTCACCGTTGTCGTCGCCGTTGGTGGCACCGGTGCTGTGCACGACCCGTTCGCCGTCGTCGCTCTTGGGGCGCCACGTCTTCTTGGTCTCGTTCCAGACCAGCGGGGTGGACTTGCCGTTGAGGACGAGGGAGGCGTTGTTCTCCTTCCAGCACTGGTCGTACTTCTTGTCCTGGCCGTCGTCCTCGCAGCTGCCGTACGCCCGCTCGATGTACGAGCCGGACAGGTCGAAGCCCTCGCCGACCCAGGACGGCTGACTGCTCGTGGACGAGGTGCGTCCGTCCACGCTCTGTGCGGAGTAGCCGATGGACAGGTTGGGCGCCGGGCCGGCCGGGGCCGGTGGAGCGTCCAGCGGGTAGCTCCAGGTGAAGTCACCGTTGGAGCCGCCGGCCGACCAGGTGGAGGAGGCCGACAGCGGGGTCGCCTCGTACGTGCCCTGGTCGGATCCGGCGCCGGCGGAGACGGCCAGCACGGTCACACCCGACCTCGCCGAGGTGGCCGCGGGGGTGGTGATCTGCGCCGTGAGCTTCTGCTGCTCCGTGTTGTTGGCGGCTGGCACCGGGGAGACCTTGCGGCAGGCTGCCTTGGTGGGAGTGGTCAGGGCGCACTCGGGCAGTTGCACCACGCGTAGCCGGGAGGACCAGTTGCCGCCGTACGCGTCGGCGAACCGGCTGTAGTCGATGGTGGCGCCGAGTGCGGAGGAGGCGTTCTCGCCGTCGGCGCGGCGCACGCTGAACACCAGGCCCTCGACGCCGAGGCGCTGGGTGGTCTTCCGGTCCAGCACGTCGAGCGTTGCCTGCTCGGGGGCCTCGGTGCTGTTGGCGGCGCTCAGCGCCCGTTTGCCGCTCACCGTTCCGGGCTGGGACAAGGCGATGGGGACTCCGGCGGCCCTTGTCTGCTGCTTGCCGGACTCGGGTATGTCCAGCGTGACGGACTCCGCAGCGGGCCAGGTGACCTTCCGCGCCGCCTGCTCGCGGGTCCTCTTCGAGGCGGCAGCCGTCGGGTCCTTGATCTTCTTGGTCTTCGCGACGAACCGTTCGGCTGTGCCGTACTCGGCCTTCTGCAGCTTGCTGTGGTCTCGTTCGACAGCCTGAGCCGGGGCTGCTCCGAGCAGGGTGGCGACGACTGCTGAGGACACGGGCAGAACGACAGCCGCCAAGCGGCGGCGGCCGGCTCTGCTCCACGCCCATCGGCTGTGCAGCCCTGAGGTACGCCTGGACACGGGGATCTCCGCATTCTGAAGGGCGCGGTGCCGCACACCGGGTTCAGCCGGTACGCGGCACCGCGCGTGGGTGAGGTGGTGCTCTGTTGGCGGGTGCGGTCAGCCGATGTCGATGGGCGGTTCGTCGACGATGGAGAGCTGTGTGATCTCCGCTTCGCTGAGCACGCCGGCGTACATCCGCATGTCGTCGAGCTGACCGGGCAGTGCGTTGCCCCAATCACCGGTGTCGTGGCGACGCGCGCCACCGATCATGACCGGGCCGGTGCTCTGGAAGACGTCGTTGACGAGGACGCCTTCTTCGTCGCCTTGGCGCTCGCCGGTGACGTAGAGCTTGGCCGACTGGTTGGCCGAGTCGAAGACACCGACCACGTGGATCCAGCCACCAGGCGGATTGACCTCGTCGGACACGGTGGTCGCGGCCGGGCCGTCGAGCACGTCGGTCGCGTACACGCCGAAGTTCCAGTCGCCGACGGACTCCCCGGCTTCCTGCCGGTACCAGAGACGGAACGCGTTCCGGTTCGCTCCGGGGTGGGCGAAGACCGTCGGTGAGTGCGCGCTGGTGGTGTCCTCGAGCTTGGACTGCGATTCGAGATTCACCCAGCCGGCGACGGTGAAGCTGCCCGACTCGTCGAGTTTGACCGGCGCGGTGGCTCTGCCCAGCACGTCGGCGTCGAGACTCAGCACGTTGCCGTGGGCGTAGTCGTCGGTGGTGGTGAACGTGGATCCGCTCTGCAGGGACAGCGTGTTGCCCCGGCCGCTGCTGTCGAGTCCGGTGGTGCCGGCAGTCTCATCCAGCGCCCAGTGGGCGAGCAGCTCGGCCTGCGGATGACCGGTGCCCGGGTTCTCCAGGTTGGCCAGCCCCTGCAGTTCGTCGGGGTAGACGACCCGGTTGAACACCGCGGCCTGATCGACTTCGGCGTCCAGCTGGTTGCTCGTGCCCCAGCGGCCGATCTCGAAGGGACCGTTCGCGGCCCAGGGGGTGGTGAAGGCGGTTTCCGCGTTCAGCTTGCCGTTGACGTACAGACGAATCTTCTGTGCCTGCCGGTCGTACACGCCCAGCAGGTGGGTCCACGCGCCGAGTACGGGGGGCTTGGCGCCGATCGCGCGGACGATGGTGGCGCCGCCGTCGTCGGTTGCGTCCTTGTCGTACCGGTTGAAGACCCAGCGGTCGTAGGAGGTGGAGTAGTACAGCTGGAAGCCGCCAACTGTCGTGCCGCGCTGCTGCATGACCGTCGACTGGGTCTTGGAGTTCAGCTTGACCCAGCTGGATACGGCGAAGCTGCCGGTGGTGTCCACGACCGGCCCGGCGGCCGCGGCGTAGCCGTTGCCGGCCGTGCTCTTGAAGCCCTTGCCCAGGCGGGCCTTGGCGGTCCAGCTTCCCTCGGTCACGGTGAGGGGGTGGTTGGTCCCCTGCGTGTTGGCGGCCGTGGTGCCGGTTCCCTCGTCGAACTTCCACACGCCGACGGGCGCCGCGGCTCGGGCGACGTTGAAGAGGTAGTCGCGGGTCTCTCCGGGGTTGCCGGCCGCGTCGAAGGTCTGTACGCGCAGGGTGTTGGTGAGTCGCTTGTCCGGGGTGATGGTCACCGTGTGGCTCGCCGTGTTGGCGGTGTAGGACTTGTCCTCCACCTTGATGCCGTTGAGGTAGGTGACGTAGCGACGGACGTCAGTGGCACCGGCGGTGATGGTGAACTTGCCGGTCATACCGACGCTGCCGGTCTCCGGGGAGCTGGTGCAGCTGGTGCCGGCGCACTCGGGGTACTGGTTGTTCACCGAGGTGATGGTCGGCTTCGGCGGGCCCTTGGAGTCCACCTTGAAGTAGCAGTACGAGGACCAGGGCCCGTACAGGTACCCCGTGGTGCCGCCGTAGGTGTACTTGTACTCCGTCCGCGCGCGGAAGTGGTACGTGGTGTTCTCGGCCAGCGCGGCGGTCGGCATGGTGCCGGCGGTGCCGCTGGCGGTCCAGGTGCTCGGCTTCAGGGAGGTCGGCGAGGTGCTGCTGCCCGCGTACAGCTCGAAGTTGGGGCGCAGGATCGCCTGCGAGCCGTCCGACGACGTCGGGGTCGCGGTGAGCCGCGGTGTGGTGTCGCGGATGATCGCGGGGCTGCTCGAAGCCGAGCAGGACACGTTGGGGTCCGACATCTTCACCGACGAGGGCTTCGCCGTCGGCGGGGAGACGTAGGTGATGGACAGAACGGGCTTGCGGCCGGTCGTGGAGTCCGAGTCCTTGGGGGACATGAACTGCTTCCACGCGATCGGGTCGCTCTCGCTCGCCCTCAGCCCCAGCGTGGTCGTGGTCGACTTGGCCTTCGCCGTGTAGGCGACCGCGGCCGTCGCGTCGAACTCGACTGTTCCGTCCGGGCAACCGGACGAGTGGCCCTTGGCCGCGGAGACCGTGTCGACCTTCGAGGACCAGGACAGCGAGGAGGACCACTTGGTGGACGAGGAGATGCTGCCCGTGCGCCACAGCTCGATGTTGCGCTTCTCGCAGTTCGCCGACCAGATCTCGTACGCGGAGAAGTCGGCGTGCAGGATCTTCTTGCCGGCCACACTGCGGGTGTCGAACTGGAAGAGCGAACGGGCCTTCTTGTTGTCCACGTACGCGTCGTAGCCCACGCCGAGCGCGTGGCTGGTGTTCCAGAAGGTGGAGCTGCTCTCGTTGGACCACAGGGCGGTCCAGCCGGTCAGCTTCCCTGCCACGGTGGGCGGGTCGATCACGACCGGGTACGTGGTCTTCGGGTCGGCCAGGAACTCCTGGTCCGGCACCACCGTCAACTTGTCCTGCTCGGCCGCCATGTCGGCGATCGCGGTACGCGCTTCGGCAGGCGGGCTGACCGCGTCCACCGGGTCCACCGGATCGGCGTCGGAGACGACCGCGGACCTGGCACTCGCTGCGGACTTGGCGCCCGCTGCGGACTTGGGGGCGGCGGCCGCGGGTCCGGCGTCCCACATCAGCGGCGCGCTGTTGATGAACGCGGGGTGGCCCCCAGCGTCCACCAGCGACACGGCACCGTCGTGGTTGCGTACGGTCAGCCCGTCGGTCTTGACCGGGTAGCGGATGGTTTTGAGCTCTGCCGCGGCCTGGGGTGTGTGCACCACCAGGTTCTGGGTGAAGCCGTCGGGCAGTACCTGCACCACCAGGTCGACGTCGGGGCGCACCGACTTGTACACGGCGTGCGAGCCGTCCAGAACCGGCTGGGGAAGAGTCCAGGGCGAATAGACCTCGTAGGAGTGCCCACCTCGCTCGAAGCGGACCATCGGAGCCTTGTTCCCGCCGGCGGACAACGTCATGTCCAGCGCCGCCTTCGGCGCCACGGTGCCGTCGTCGGTCCGGACGAGGGTGGTGTCCACGGCCGCCCAGCCCGCTCCCCGTCGCACGCGCTCGATCGATGCGGAGCTCTCCGTGGTGAACGTGCCATCAGGATTGGCGAAGACCTGACCGGTCTCGGTCGTCAGACCGGCAACCTCGACACGGCGCCCCTCCTTGGCCGCGGCCTGGGACGCCTGCTGCTCGGCAGATGCCGCAGGCAGGCGGTCGTCCTCCCAGAAGGCCTTCCCCTTGCCGGCCTCATCCGCCGGCGTGTGGGACACCGCCTCGGCGCGTTCGGCATCGTTCGCCGCCGCCGTTCCCACTGGTGCCAGCAAGCTACCTAGGATCGCCGCGCCCGCGGCGATCCCCACTACCCCGGATACGGGGCGTCGGTGACGCCCCATCCCCCCACGACTCATCCCCAAGACCCTCACTGCGTGCAGAAAACGTGTGATCGACCAGCGGACTCTAATGATCTTTTAAGGCTTGGTCTATGGCCGTAAACGTGACAAGAGGCTCTTAAATGATCAAGCGGGCAGGTTCAGGGTAACGATTGGCCACGATCGTTAATGAGGCCCCGTCAGCTTGCTGCCGGGGACTCTGTGTCTGTGCGGTGGGGTTTTCGGGGCTGGGGGCGGGTTGAGGGCCCGGCCTTCGCGTCGGGTGGGCGCCGGGTTCCAGAGTTGCCGACCACGGCATCAACTCGTCGTCGGCAAGCGGGGCAGAGCAGCGAACCGTACGTCGCTTCGCCCGGTGGTTTCCCAACACTCTTGCCCTCACCGCCAAGCGCGCCGTTTACGCTCTCGACACTCCCGGCGACCCCGGCCGGAGCATCCAATCGGAACCGATGTGGCAGCCGAGCGCGTGGCGTATGCGGCTGTATCGCGCCATGCCCACAAGCGAGAGCGCAGGAGTGCAGACCGCACCTCGACCGTGCGGGGATCCGCCGCTGTGCTCTGTGCGTACGCTCTGGTTGCCCGGCGTGCTCTGCAACGAATCGTGCGCGCTTGACGCCTGCCTGCAGGGCGTGCGACGTGTCCGTCGCTCCGCTGCGGACCCGATGGCAGTACTACGCGCCCGGGGTGTTCAGGGCGCAACTCGGCTATGTCCGCGGCCGACTGACCGCTCGTGACCCGCCCTGGGGACGTCGGCCGGTGTATGCCGTCGCTGTCATGGCCGACCCGGGGTTCCCGTCTCCGCGAAACACGGCCGCCGTGCCCTGCGGTAGCGGACCAGCCGTGGGCGGCTGGTCATGTGATGGCTGGCTTGGTCCCGTCGGGCAGCGCGCAGACGTAGCCGGCGTAGGGCTGCGAAATGACCTGCCCGCCGGCGGCCGTGCATTCGTCTCTGGAGATGTTCGGCAGCGAGGCGGCCCCGGCGCTGACGGCACCGACTGCGCTCGCTCCGGCAAGGGTTGCCGCGGCCAGGGCAAGGCCCAGGATTCTACGCAGACGCATGACTTCCTCCTCTCAGGCGCCTTCGTTCGGCCTTCGGGAAGGACAAGTGTCAAGACGACGGCGCCCTCCTACTCAGGATGGGCTCTCCGCACGAGGCCCGCGAGCCGAGGCCGGGCACTCCGCCGGGCGGTGACTGCTTGGCTCCGTAATGTGACCATTGTCCGGACTCATGTACTCGCGTGGTACGGCGACGACACGGACTGGTCCAGCTGCGGCGGGCGGATACATGCGCAACAAGGCCTGGACAATTGACAACAACGGATACCAGGGCTCGTACGAAGACGTGCTCGCCTACTGGGACAACGGGTACACACGTGCTCGCGCTGCATCGACTACGGCTCCCGGTATGAGCTCGCGTACGGGAAGTTCCGGCGTAACGGCTCCGGCGGTGGTGAGCTCATGAATAGCAACGTCTCCAGCCACCACTGGACGCACGCCTGCAGCGAGAACCCGGTCTGCATCGACTGACCGGACCCCCTCGTCTCAGCCTGCCGGGACAGCAGACATGCTGTCCCGGCAGGCTCCGTGCGACACGCGTCGTGGGTCACGTCAATGTGGCGGTACTGCTGGCCGTCATGGTCTTCGTGCGGCTTCGCCGACGGACCGAGGCGCGCAGCCGACTGGATGAGAAGGTGACCGTCATCCTGGTGCTGTCGCTGGGCGTGCTGCTCGCGCCAACGCCGGCAGGAGATTGGATCTCACGCAGGCCAGCAAGGCGTAACCCTGAACATCGAGTTCGAGTGCAGCGATGGGGTGCGGCTTTCGTCCAGGTCGACGAATCCGTCACGTTGGGCGACCGGGACCGGCCGGGCGCGATCCCATTCAGCTCCTCCGGCTTCACCAGCACGCACTCGCCGCCCGCGTCGAAGCCTGCGTCTTTGCTGCGCCGAGGACGCTTGGGGCACCGACTGCCGGGCTGGGCTCAGCGGTCGGTGAGCATGCCGGCGCGGAGCTTCGCCAGGGTGCGGGTCAGCAGACGGGAGACGTGCATCTGGGAGATGCCGAGCTCCTTGCCGATCTCGGCCTGCGTCATCTCCTGGCCGAAGCGCATCTGCAGGATGTGCCGCTCACGGTCGTCGAGCTGTCCGAGCAGTGGCGCGAGGGCGTGGAGGTTCTCCGTCAGTTCCATCGCCGGATCGATGTCGCCGAGCAGGTCGGCGTAGGCACGGCCGCTTCCGGCGCCGGTGGGCGCGTCGTCGCTGTCGGCGTTCGGGGTGTCGAGGGAGCCGGCGGTGTAGCCGTTGGCGGCGACCAGGCC
>NZ_JBHXSL010000028.1:0-97708 GCF_042714725.1 Streptomyces sp. NPDC058685 | reverse complement strand
GCGGGGCGCCGCCGACGTGCTGTTCGTGTGCTGTGCACCGGCCCCGTGTCCTGGCACATGATCGTTGGGCATCGAAAGCACAGGTGGGAGGGCCAGGGCGGTGATCAGGTGAGGAGGAAGTCCGCCTGACCCGACTTGGCCCCCTGGATGAAGGCGGCGATCTCGCTGGAGGTGTAGATCAACGCGGGCCCGTCCGGATCAGCGGACTGGCGCACCGCCACACGGCCGTCGGCGAGCTTCATGGTCTCGAAGCAGTTGCCGCCGTTCCCGCCGCTCCACGGCTTGTGCCAGCCCACCTCGCCCAGGTCGGCGGCCGGCATGCCGTTGTATATGTGATCCATTCACAGCTCCTTGCGGAGATCGCCGAGGATCTCCTTCGTGCGTTGCGCAGTCGCGGCCTGAGCCGCCATGCGGTCCAGAACCTCCAGATGCGAGGCCACTTCCGGGCGCGCGTCGAGGTAGACGGCACCGGTCAGGTACTCGCTGTAGACCATGTCCGGGAGTTCGGGGACAGCGAACCGGAAGAGCACGAACGGCCCGTAGGTGCCGGGGTGGTGTCCGGTCGAGAACTCCGCGATCTGCAGGGTGACGTTGGGCAGTTGGGCGCCTTCGAGCAGCCGGTCGATCTGCGCTCGCATGACACCGGGGCCGCCGACGGGTCTGCGGAACACCGTCTCGTCCATGATCACCCACAGCCTGGGGGCGTCGTGCCGGGTGAGGAGGGCCTGCCGCTCCATCCGCAGCGCCACATGGCGCTCGATGTCCGCGGAATCGGTTGCTCCGACGGCGCCGCCGAGCATGATCGCCCGGGCGTAGTCCTCCGTCTGGAGCAGACCCGGCACGAAGTGCGGCTCATAGGCACGGATGATGCTGGCCGCGCCCTCCAGGCTGACGTACATCGAGAACCAGCCGGGCAGCACATCGTGAAAGCGCTGCCACCATCCCGGCTTATTGGCCTCCTCGGCCAGCTCTATGAAGCCGCGCGCCTCCTCCTCGTGGATCCCGTACGCGTTCAGCAGGAGCTGGACATACGGGATTTTCAGCGCAACCTCGGCGGTCTCCATCCGGCGAATGGTGCCCGCGGCCACACGAAGAACCTTCGCGGCTTCCTCGCGCCTCAACCCGGCCCGCTCGCGCAGATCCTGCAAGCGCTTGCCGAGTACGACCTGCCCCACGGTGGGGGCGGACCGCGGTTCACTCACTTCGAGACCTCCCCACGTGCTGTTGCGAGCAGTGTGCCACGCGCCTGCATGGATGAATATGCCCACTCTGAATTTTTCAGAGTGGCCCTTGCCAAGGTGACTATTGCAGCGGGACAGTGGTGCGGTGAACCTCGACGCGCTCCTTGCCCCACTCTTGGACCCGTGCTCAGAGGCCGACCACCATCGGTACGGCTTCGAGCTGCCGGCGCGCGTCGAATTCGTCTCACGGGCCAGAAGACTCACCCGTGAGCGATTGCAGTGCTGGGGCATAGGGGGCGATGTCCATGACACGGCCATGCTGGTCGTCAGCGAGCTCGTCACCAATGCGGTGGTGCACGCGGACGGTCACCTGGTCTCCTGCGAACTTCTCAACGGCGTCGAACACCTGCGGATAAGCGTCCAGGACCAGGGATGCACACCCACCGGCCCGCATGTGTGCCACTCCGTACAGGAAGAGGAGCGCGGACGCGGGCTCCTGCTGGTCGAGTCCCTGTCCACCTCATGGGGGGCACACGTACCGAACCACGGCGCCGGCCGGATCGTCTGGGCGGAGCTGCCGCACGTGGACATCCCCTACGGGGTGGACTTTCCGCGCGGGGCGGCGAGGCCGTGCTGAGAAACCTGGCGACGCTCCTGGTCCGGGGCGGCAGCCGCACGAGGGAGCACGGGCTGACCAGGCTCGAGCTCCCGCCCACGGTCGTGCCCACCCTGGGCTGCGACGCCGTGGGCGTACCCGCACGGCACGGCTTCCGGATGCTCGGCCGGCTGCCGCGCAACGGCTGCGTGTTCGCCGACACCGACTGGTGGTGGTGGATCGTGCCGGCCGGCTCCGACCAGGAACTGACCTGGCCGCTGCCGTCGCACTACGCCGAAGGAGCGTACGTACCGGCCGTGAACCCGCGGCTGATCCGGCGCCCCGACGACTCCAGTCCCTACACACCACCGATTCCGCTGTACCTGGTCGCCTGCCAGCTCACCGGCACCGCTCCCCTGTGGACGGCCGGCGTCGGCAGCGTTCGGAGCGCATGAGCGGCGCACGTCTCGGACCCGACCGCCTGAGCGGGGACGAGACGACTAATCTTCCCGACATGTCAGAAGCAGAAGCCAGTTCGAGCCCGGAGCGGCAAGGGCTCACACCACGTCAGGCACGCCGCGTCCGGATCGTGCTCTCCGCACTCATCATGATCGCGGTCGGTCTGACACTCGTCCTGCGGCTCGGCAGCACGCACTCCGTCCTGACGATGGGGTTCTACGGGATCGCGCTGATCCTCTCCGGCAGCGCACTGGTGCTGAGCAAGCAGGGGCGTACACGGGTGGCCACAGCGGTCCTGGGCGCGGGAGTGGCCGTGGTGGTCGCGGCCGAGTGGGCGGTCGCCGCCCTGCGCTGAGCCGCACGCGACGAAGGACAGCCCCGGGTGACCGCGAGCCGGGGACACAGACCAACGGGGAAAAGGGGGGATGGGGAGAGGCCGCGACCCTGCCTGGGGGAAGGGCGGGGACATGGCCTCGCGGGGCGGGGCCTGGTCCCGCAGGGCGCTGGGGGCGTTCTGCGGGACCGGGCCCCGAACGGTCCCGCACGGGCCGGACCTCTGCCCCATCCGGTGTTCAGCGCTGCGGGGCGGGGAACGCGACCGGACTGCGCAGGCCGGCCCGGTTCACGGCCCGGACACCGAAGAAGACGTTGTCCTTGGACAGGTCCACGGTGTGACGCGTCGTGTTGCCGGCCCGCACGACGTGGGTCCATTCCGCATCCGTGGTCTCCCGCCAGACGACCTCGTAACCGGCCAGATCGCTCTCCCTGCCCCGCTCCCACACCAGTTCGGTCGCGTTCGTCAGCGCACTGGTGAGGATCTTCGCGCCCCGGGGAGTGCCGGGCGCCTGGGCCAGGGTCCACACGGCGGCGGCGTTGACCTTCGCGACACGGGCGATGTAGGCGAAGTCGCAGAACTCCGGCAGGTCCCCGTACTGCTTGCCGTCGACCACCTTCACGTCCTGGTGCTGGTGGGCGTAGTCCTCGGCCGGCTCGGTGAACCGGGCCGCGGGGTAGCCCTGTTCGAGGTACGGGATGTGGTCGCCGCCCCGCAGATAGCGGTCTCTGCGGTAGACGACCCGGACGTGCATACCGGTGGCGTCGTTGTCCGCGACGTCCCGCACGAAACGGGCCAGCTGGCGCGACCGTGAGTCGTTCTCTCCGCCGACCGACTGACGCGTGGCCGCCTCGGCGGGGGTCTCGGAGGTGGGCACGCCCTCGGCGAAGAGCCGGACGGTGTGCGGGTCCCGGCTGCCGTCGTCGGCCGTCGGGCTGCCCACGATGTCGTCGGTGAACATGCCCTGGAGGTCGACCCCCGCCGCCGCGAACGTCCGGGCCATGTGGGCGGCCCCGTAGAGCCCCTGCTCCTCACCCGCGACGGCCGCGAACACGAGGGTGGCGGCCGGGCGGCGCTTCGCCGTCACCCGGGCGAGTTCCATGGCGACGGCCACACCCGAGGCGTCGTCGTCGGCGCCGGGTGCGTCGCCCACGGCGTCCATCACATCGGTGGCGCGTGAGTCGTAGTGTCCGGAGACGACGTAGACGCGGTCGGGGTCCGTCGAACCGCGCAGCGTGGCCACGATGTTGGTGATCCGCGTCGCCACGGGGATGCGCGAGGCCGGTTCCTGGACGTAGCTCTGGAGCTCCACCGTCATCCGGCCGCCGCTGGCGGCCGCGTACCGCTTCAGCTCGGCGAAGATCCAGTCGCGGGCCGCGCCGATGCCGCGCTTCGGGTCGTCCTGGACGGAGAGGGTGTGGCGGGTGCCGAAGGAGGCGAGCTTGCGCACCGTCGCCTCGATGCGGTCGGTGTCGATCTCCGCGAGCAGGGCCCGCAGTTCACGCGAGGGGCGTTGCGCGGTGGCGGGGAGATCCCGGTCCGGGGTGCGACCGGGCCGCACCGGGGTGGTTCCCGTGGCGGACTCGGTGACGGCGGGCGCGGCGGCCGCGGGCGTCGCTCCGGCTCCGGTCAGCGTCGCGCCGAGCGCGACGGTGCCGGCCGTGGCAGTGAGGACCGATCTGCGGCTGGTGCCAGGGGGAAGGGGGTGATCACCGGTGGGTTCTGGCGTCTGCTGCGACATGAGGTCATGGTCGTGGCGCGTTGAGCACCTGACAAGGGCACGGGCGGGGGCCGGACGACGAGCTCGGCCGACCCTGCCCGTTGGGCCGCAGAGGGCGCAGCACACCTGTCCCCGCACGGAGCACGCAGACGGCACAGCACGCCTGCCACTCGCACAGAACAGAGCACGCGGCGCCTCCTCGGCGACGACCCGCACACGACGCCCGTCGCTGTCGGCGGTCAGCCGCCGGCGACCGCCCGCAGATGCGGCTTGCCCCGGCGTGCGGACGGCGGGGCCGCGCTCCGGTGTTCGTGCAGCACCATCGTCATCCGGGTGAAGCCGCGGTCCTGAAGCGTCGCGGGCGTCTCGTCGACGATCCGGCAGTCCGTCCGGCCCCAGCGCGGATCGGGGTGGTGCAACGGCCGTACCGCGCCGTCGTGGTGGACGGCGGCCGCGCCCGTGACCCGCATCCAGTGCGGCAGCCCGCAGCGGTAGGCCGCGTCCATGATCGGGTCGTCCGCGATGTCGTCACGAATGGCTTGAAGGACGCGGTCGTCCTCGTACCTCTCGAGCGCCGATTCCAGCTGCGCGAGCAGCGGCAGGCACCAGCTCGTCTCCCGGTCGCCGAGCACGGTGCCCGCGTCCGGGTGGAAGAGGACGAACCGCAGGAAGTTCTGGTCCGGCATGGCCGTGGGGTGCTCCCCCACTCCCCGGAACAGTGCGTGGAAGGCGGGGTTGACGTGCGCCACGTCCCAGCGGCTGTCGAAGAGGACCGACGGCAGCGGCACGGCGTCCATCATCGCGGCGTAGTCCCGCAGATACGCCTGGGTCTCCGGGTCGTGCGGCTGCTCGGCCGGCGAGGTCGGCTCGGCGGGCAGCGCGGGCGCGGGTACCGGTACGTAGGGGCGCACGGGGCCGGACGGAAAGGCCGGTCCGGACGGCCGGGCGGGGCCCAGCGGAGCTACGGGCGTAGAAGAAGCCCACTGTTCGGCCGAGGCGTAGGGGGGGTCGCGGTCGACGGCGAGGCGGAACAGCCAGCCGCCCTGCTGGTCCGTCATCTCCAGCGCCTTGACCAGCGCGGAGAGCCTCTCGTCGGTCCACTCCTGGGCCGGTGTGCGCTCCCAGCTGCCGTAGACGCCCGTACTGATCTCCAGCCGTGCCGCCACGTCCGCCACACTCAGCCCGAGTTCTTCCCGGCGCCGTCGGAGAACGTCGGTCAGCCGTCGCGACCGGACCGTGCCGCGGTTCGTCGCCGCACACGTCCGTCGACCATGGACACCAGGCCGATCAACGCCCGCCTCATGTGTCATCGAGAACGCCACCCTTCTCGAAGTCCCGCTGCGGCAGCGCCCTTTGGATCTTCACCCCGCGTGGCGATCCTGCTACCGCGGGAGCGGCCATGTCAACTATCGTGGCATTCCGCGCCGTAGAGCGTTCAGATCGCGCCACAGCTGTGGCAAGACCTGGCTGTATTTTCTCGAAGCGGTTAATCTCCGGGCAGCCAACTGTGTGCGGAGCGACCTCGCGTGATCTAGGAGACCTACTGGTGACAGACGGCTTCTTGGTTCCGGGCCCGACAGCCGCAGGCCCCTTGGCGGCGTCGGTCGCCCGCGTCGCCGAACTCGCAGGCAAGCTCGGGCTGAGCCCGGGCGAGGTCCTCGACGTGCATCAGCTCTCGGAGGCCTCGGGCGTTCCCGCCGATGTGGTCAGTTCGCTGCTCGACGGCCGTCCGGCCGGCGAACCCGACCTCCAGACACGCTTTCTGCAGCGCTTCGACCTGCTGCGCAGGACCCGGCTCAAGCCGAACGGCCGCAGGTACACACAGCAGGAGATCGCCGACGGCGCCGCCATGTCGCGTCAGCAGGCAGGTGCTCTCATCAACGGCGACCGTCGCCCCACCATGGAGCACTGCGATGCGATCCAGAGGTTCTTCAAGGTCCACGCGGGCTTCCTCACGGCCGAGGACGCGGACGCGCTCAACGGTGCGTTGCAGCGCACCGAGCAGCGGCTGCTTCAGGACTATGCCGGCGAGGGCGACCCGCTGGAGCGCCTGCTCCAGGACCATGGAGTACGCGGCATCGCCTGGCGAGCGGCCCAACTGCCCACCGACAAGCACCGGGACAAGGTCACCGAGTGGCTCGACATGCTGCTGGAGAGCGTCAAACCGACCTCGCCGGCGGATCCCGCGGAGCCGACGGACCCCTGATTTCAGGCCAGGCTCGACACCGCACGTGTGCAGACAACCGCTGACGGGGAGAGGAGAACGGTGAGCATAGGCAAGGAGATGCGCCGGCTGTGCGGCGAGCTGGTAGCCGGAATCGATCTGCCCGCCCCCGCGGCGCCCACCGATCTCTACGGCGCGTTGTGCGGCGTGATGAGCAAACGCCGCGGCCGGCCCGTCCGTTACCGCACCGCCACCTTCCCGCCGGGTACGGCGAGCGGCCTCTGGCTCGACATGACGGACCAGGACCTGATCGTCATCGAGGAGCGCACCGCGCCCGACCACCAGCTGGTCATCCTCGGCCATGAGCTCTGGCACATGAAGGCCGGGCACTGCACCCACCATGTCGACGGCGCGGCGGTGGCGGCACGTCTGCTCTCCGACGAGGCGGACCTCCAGGCCACCGTCCTCAAGGTCGCGGCCCGGACCCGTTTCGACCAGACCGAGGAGCACGAGGCGGAGAGCTTCGGGCTGCTGCTGAGCAGCAAGTGCCGCTCCTGGCTGGCCGGTTCGGCGGGCCGTGGCCCCGTCAGCCGCGAAGGTCTCGCCGGACGGATCGAGGCGTCCCTGGGATATCGCGGGCCACAGGGCTGATTCGTGGAACCACCCGCACGCGTGACACTGGCCGGCCCGGTGGGCCGCACACCGCTGGAGCCCAAGGCCGACAGGGACACCGTGCGACGTCACAATCTGAGCCTGGTGCTGCGAGCCGTGCGCGAGGCCGGCGAGGTGACGCGGGCCGGGGTCTCCGCCCGGGTGGGCCTGACCCGCGCGGCCATCTCCTCCCTGGTGGAACAACTGCTGGAGAGCGGCTTCCTTTCCGAGTCCGGCAAGACCTTCAGCGGTCAGGCAGGCCGCCCGGGCACGGTGTTGAAGGTCGCCCGGACCGGCGTCGCGGGAATCGGCGTCGAGATCAACGTCGACTACGTGTCCGTGTGCGTGGTGGACCTTGCGGGCACCGACCGCGTCCGGCTCGTCGAGCATCTCGACAACCGCGGTGCGCCGCCCGCCCGCGTCCTTGCGCGCGCGGCCGGTATCGCGGCCCGCGCGCTGACGTCCGCGGCCGAGCAGGAGCTTCAGCCCATCGGCGCCGCGCTGGCGCTGCCGGGCCTGGTCGCCGCCGGCACCGTGCGGCAGGCGCCCAACCTCGGCTGGAGCCGGGTCGCCGCCGAACTCCCCTTCGCCGACGCGCTCGCCGCCCTGCGCCCCGGGCTGCCCACGCTGCCGGTCCGCTCGGAGAACGAGGCCAACCTCGCGGCGCTGGCCGAGCTGTGGTTCGGCGGCCTCGGCGCGATCCGCACCTTTCTGTATCTGACGGGCGAGATCGGTGTCGGCGGAGCCCTGGTCCTGGACGGCGAGCTGCTGCGCGGGGCGCACGGTTTCGCCGGCGAGATCGGCCATGTCGTCGTCGCGCCCGACGGTCCCGAATGCCGCTGCGGCTCGCGCGGCTGTCTGGAGCAGTACGCGGGTCAGTCCGCCCTGCTGCGTGCCGCGGGCATCGACGAGACGAACGGCGCGGTGGCCGTGGCGGAGCTGGAGCGCCGGGCCCGCGCGGGCGAGGCGGCCGCGCTGACAGCCCTGGAGCGCGCCGGGTCGATGCTGGGTCGGGTGCTCTCCGGCGCGGTGAACCTCTTCGACCCGGACGCAGTGGTGCTCGGCGGGATCTACCGCCCCCTTGTGCCCTGGCTCGCCCCGCCCGCCGGCGCGGAACTGGGCGGACGGGTGGTGTCGGGCCTGTGGCCGGAGGGTGGCGACCGGCTCCGGGCGTCCTCCCCGGCCGCGGACGCCGCGCGGGGCGCTGCGGCGCTGGTGGTGCAGGACGTCCTGACGGACCCGGTGGCGTACGCGATCCACTCGGCCCCCGCCGGACGGGCCTGACCTCGGACTCGCCGGGCCTGACTTGGGACCCCCGCCGGGTGCCCCTGACATCGGCTTCCGCCGGACAGCCCGGACCACGACCTCCGCCGGACCGGCCTGGCCCCGGCCGCTGCCGGGCGCCCCTGACATCGGCTTCCGCCGGACAGCCCGGACCACGACCTCCGTCGAACCGGCCCGACCCCGGCCCCCGCCGGACGCCCATGACCCCCGACCCCCGCCGGGCGGGCCTGAAGAGACCCGGCCCGCCCGGCCCGTTCACCCCGCCCGAGCCCGCCCTGCCGCCCGGAAATCCGCAGCTCCGGGGCAGCGCCCGGAGCCCTCTCGGCAGACGGTCAGGCCACCCCGAGCAGGTGGTCCATCGCCAGCTGGTCGAGTGCTTCGAAGGCCATGCCCCGCTCCGCCGCGGCCGTCACGTCGAACTCCTCGAAGGCCGACCGGTCCGCGAGCAGCGCGGCCAGCCCGTCGTCGGCGGTCGGGAGGACCAGCTCGTCGAGCCGGGCGGCCCGCAGCGCCTCCTGGACCTTCGGGTCGGAACGGAAGGCGGCGGCCCTCTCCCGCAGGATCAGGTAGTTCCGCATGCACCCGGCCGCGGACGCCCAGACCCCGTCGAAGTCCTCGGTACGCGGCGGCTTGAAGTCGAAGTGCCGCGGGCCCTCGTAGCCCCCCGTCTCCAGCAGGTCCACCAGCCAGAACGCGGACCGCAGGTCGCCCGCGCCGAAGCGCAGGTCCTGGTCGTACTTGATGCCGTTCTGCCCGTTGAGGTCGATGTGGAAGAGCTTCCCCGCCCACAGGGCCTGCGCGATGGAGTGCGGGAAGTTCAGCCCGGCCATCTGCTCGTGCCCGACCTCCGGGTTCACGCCGTACAGCTCGGGCCGCTCCAGGCGCTCGATGAAGGCCAGCGCGTGGCCGACGGTGGGCAGCAGGATGTCCCCGCGCGGCTCGTTGGGCTTGGGCTCGATGGCGAAGCGCAGATCGTAGCCCTGCTCGGTGACGTACTCCCCCAGCAGGTCGAACGCTTCCTTCATCCGGTCGAGAGCGGCCCGCACGTCCTTGGCGGCGCCGGACTCCGCACCCTCGCGCCCGCCCCAGGCGACATAGGTCTGCGCCCCGAGCTCGGCCGCCAGGTCGATGTTGCGGATCGTCTTGCGCAGGGCGTAGCGGCGTACGTCCCGGTCGTTGGACGTGAAGCCGCCGTCCTTGAAGACGGGGTGGGTGAAGAGGTTGGTGGTGGCCATCGGCACCACGAGACCGGTCTTGTCCAGCGCCTGCCGGAAGTGCTTGATGTGGGACTCGCGCTCGGCCTCGGTCGCTCCGAAGGGGATCAGGTCGTCGTCGTGGAAGGTGACGCCGTACGCACCCAGCGCGGCGAGCCGCTGCACGGACTCGACGGGGTCAAGAGGCGGCCGGGTCGCGTCCCCGAAGGGATCCCTGCCCTGCCAGCCGACCGTCCAGAGGCCGAAGCTGAACCGGTCCTCGGGGGTGGGGGTGAAGCCTTCCGTCATCGCCATGACCGCCTTCGATCCACAGTTTGTTTTCTGGCCTTACTAATAATGCACTTCCCCCGCCCATCTCTGAAGCCCCGCAACACCTGTTCCCCGGGCATGGGTTGACGTAATTTGTTCTTCCCACGGCCAAATAGGCCCTGGACGGGACCGGTCCCGGACGGAGAGGTGGAGGCAATGCCGACGCAGGCTGTCGTCATCGGCGTGGACAGCTCGACCCAGTCCACCAAGGCGGCGTTCATCGAAGCGGCCACCGGCAGGACACTCGCCGTCGGCCGCGCGGCCCATCAGGTCAGCGGCGACCACGGCGCTCGTGAGACCGACCCCGAGATCTGGTGGAACGCCCTGCGCGAAGCGGTGGCCATCGGGCTCAGGGAGTCCGGCGTGTCCGCCTCCGCCGTGACGGGCATCGCGGTCGCCGGTCAGCAGCACGGCCTGGTCGTCCTGGACAGCAGCGGCCGCCCCGTGCGCCCGGCGCTGCTGTGGAACGACACCCGTTCGGCCCCGCAGGCCGCCGCCCTCACCGAGGCGCTCGGCGGTCCGGAGGCATGGACCGCCCGTACCGGCTCGGTGCCCGTCGCCTCGATGACCGCCGCCAAGTGGCAGTGGCTGCGGGAGAACGAGCCGCGCTCCGCGAAGGCCACCGCCGCCGTCCGTCTCCCCCACGACTTCCTCACCGAGCGGCTGTCCGGCGCCGCCGCCACCGACCCCGGCGACGCCTCGGGCACCTGCTGGTACTCCACCGCGACCGGCGCCTACGACCCGCGCCTGCTGGAGCTCGTCGGGCTGGAGGCGGACCTGCTGCCCGAGGTCGCGGAGACCGGCGCCACCCGGGTCGGCTCCCTCATCGACGCGGCGGCCGACGACCTCGGACTGCCCGCGGGCATCGCGGTCGCCGCCGGCACCGGGGACAACATGGCCGCGGCCGTCGGGCTGGGGCTCGGCGGCGCGGGGCTGCTCGACCATCCGGCCCTGAGCCTCGGCACGTCGGGAACGGTGTTCGCGGCGACCCGCACCCGGCCCGCGTCACCGGTCCTCGCGGGCTTCGCCGCCGCCGACGGCACGTACCTCCCGCTGGCCTGCACCCTGAACTGCACCCAGGCCGTCGACCGGATCGCCGCCCTGCTCGGCCTGAGCCGGGACACGGCGGAGGCAGGCGGCGAGGTGGTCCTGCTGCCGTACCTCGACGGGGAACGGACCCCCGATCTGCCCGCCGCCTCCGGCCTCCTCTCCGGCCTGCGGCACACCACCAGCCGCCAGCAGATCCTGGGCGCGGCCTACGAGGGCGCTGTCGTGACCGTGCTGCGCGCCCTCGACGAGGTGCTGCTCGCCTGTGGCACGGACCCGGCGGACCCGGACGTCGCGTCGCGCCCCCTGCGCCTGGTGGGCGGCGGAGCGCGGGGCAGGTACTGGGTGGAGACCGTACGCCGGCTCTCCGGGCGGCCTCTACTGATCCCGGAAAGCGACGAGCTGGTCGCCGTGGGAGCGGCGGCGCTGGCGGCGGCAGCGGCGTCGGGCGAGGACCCGGTGGCACTGGCGAGCCGCTGGCAGGGCGGGCGCGCTGCCCACCTTCCGCCGGTGGAACGGGACATGGAGACATGGGAGCGGGTCTCGGAGGTGCTGGAGCGGGCGACGCCGGCGTTGCTCACGCGCTGATCCGCGGCAGGCGGGAGCCGGCTCGGCGGCGGGCCGGCAGCCGACCCGTTCAGCCGGTAGGGCGGCACCGGCTACTCCATTACTCCACGGGGGTCGCCTCCGCGGGCGGCCGGTAGACCCAGACCGCGTCCCGCCCTCCGCACCGACGGCACTCGGTGATGTCCCGCAGGTTCGAGCGTCCACCGTTTCGCAGATGGCCACGGAGCTGGATGACCATCGCCGAGTAGCCCTCGAAGCAGGTGAGGCAATGGAACCCCGCGCCGACCACCGCGCGGGTCTCGGGACAGTCCTCGCCGAAGACGGCCGCCACGACGTCGAACAGCCGCATCTGGTCGTCCACGGTCAGGCCGGACATCGTCGTTCTGAGCAGCGCGATCCTGCCCGCCGCCGCGTCCCGGCCGAAGGGGTCGAAGTCCTCGTGCAGCGGGTACCGGTTGCCGTTGATCATCAACGATCCGCCGGCGGCCGCTTCTTCGCCACCGGCGGAGTCCTCGCCGTGCGCGAACGGCGCCGGCTCGGGTTCACCGGGGGCGCGCCGGCCGCCGAACATGACGAACAACCCGCCCTTGCCGTCGACGGTGTTGGCCACGACACGATGGGCCGTGCCCATCAGACCGGGCTGGTCGAGCTTGTGGAGCAGGGCGTCGATCATCAAGGTGTCACGGGCGTGGTGCGGGTTTCTGAGCCAGAGGCCGGCCACGGCGCCGCTCTCGTCGAGAACGCGCGCGTAGTCACCGTTCCCCTGTTCCTCGCCGATCCGGTAGCGCTGCTGTTGGTCGCCGGGTGACGCTGACCGGCGACGTCGACGGAAGATGCCCATGCACCCTGCCTTCCCAGCACGCGAATCCGCCACCCTCCGGACGGCCGGGAGACACGAGTTCGGGGCACCCGCTACGGCTTGCGCCCCACCGCCGCGTACAGCGACGCCCCTTCGTTCCCCTCGGTCGCCTCGTCGACGGCGAGTTCGGGATGCCACCGGGTGACCTGGACGATTCCCGGCTCGACCACGTCGAGACCTTCGAAGAAGCGCGCGATCTCGGCCTGGGTGCGCGGGGCGAGGGTGACCCCGCCGGCGGCGTACATCTGGACGCCTCGCTGGACCGCCTCCGGGTCGAAGTCGGAGGTGAGCTGGGACAGTACGAGGAAACTGCCCGACGGCAGCGCGTCCACGAGCCGGCCGACCAGGTCGTAGGGGCGGTCGGCGTCGCCCACGAAGTGCAGGAGTGCCACCAGCGAGAGCGCGACGGGCCGGTCGAAGTCCAGGACCTTCCTGGCCTGTTCGAGGATGAGCTCGGGCTCGCGGACGTCGGCCTGGATGTAGTCGGTGACGCCCTGCGGGGTGCTGCGCAGCAGCGCCTCCGCGTGCGTCAGCACGATGGGGTCGTTGTCCGTGTAGACCACGCGCGCCACGGGGGCGATGCCCTGGGCTATCTGGTGCAGATTCGGCTCGGTGGGAATGCCGGTGCCGACGTCGAGGAACTGCGTGATGCCCGCCTCCCCCGCCAGCCAGCGGGTGACGCGCTGCATGAACCAGCGGTTCGTCCGGGCGACATGCTTGGCGCGTGCGTCGATGCTCATGATCTGGCGGCCGAGTTCCTCGTCCACCGGGTAGTTGTCCTTGCCGCCCAGGAACCAGTCGTACACACGGGCAGGATGCGGCTTGCTGGTGTCGATCCTGGGGCTGGTCGGCTCGGTCCCGGTCATACGAGGCTCCTTGGGGGCGGAGGTGCTCAGGTCAAGGGTTCAACGCTCGGTGATCATCCCAGGAGGCGTGCCCTCCGGCAAGTAACCCCGTTACTCAGTAAGGGAGTTCACCGCAGGTCGGGCGCGGTCCCGGGCGCGCTGGACACCGCCCGCCCGGCCGGGAGCCCCCGGCCCCGAGCCGCAAGGGAGGAACCCGGCACATGAACGCCACCCTGCCCACCACCCCCGGATCCCGGTTACGGCCGCGGGCCGGAGCCCTGCGCGTCGCCACGGCCGTACTGGCGGCCGGCGTCCTGACCGGGGCGGCCCCGGCCCCGGCATCCGCACCGGGCACCGACGTCGTGGCCGCCATCTCGCGCCCCACGCCCGTCGTCACCTGGGCCGCCAGTACGGACCTCGTCAGCCCCACCGCCCTCCAGGAGCGCACCCACCGCCTCATCGTCCGTACCAGCGTGGGCGGCGAGGGACTGCGCATCCGGCTCTCCAACACCTTCGGCACCCGGCCCGTGACCTTCGGCCGCGCGTACGCCGGTCTGCGGGCCACGGGCGCGGCGCTGGTTCCCGGCAGCAACCGGCAGCTCAGCTTCGGCGGATCCCCCACCGTCACGCTGGCGCCCGGCGCGTCCGTCTACAGCGACCCCCTGCGCGGCACGCTCCGCCCGCAGGCCGATCTCGCGGTCAGTCTGTACGTGCGGCAGGCGAGCGGTCCCGCCACCGGTCACAGGATGGCGCTCCAGACGTCCTGGATCGCCCCCTCCGGCGACCACGCGTCGGACGAGGCAGCCACCGCGTACACCGACCGCGCCACCTCCTGGTTCTATCTCGACGCCGCCGTCGTGAACGCCCGGCCCGGTACCGGCGCCGTGGCCACGCTCGGCGACTCGATCACCGACGGCGCCTCATCGACGGCCGACACCAACCGCCGCTGGCCCGACTTCCTGGCCCGCAGGCTCGCCGCCGATCCCCGCACGCGGATCAAGGGCGTGGCCAACGAGGGGATCTCCGGCAACAAGGTCCTCAGCGACGGCTCGGGCCAGAGCGCACTCAAGCGCTTCGACCGTGACGTCCTGTCGCAGCGCGGGCTGCACACCGTGTTCCTGCTCGAAGGCGTCAACGACATCAAGGCGACCCCCGCGCCCACCGCCGCCGCGGTCATCGCGGGCTACCGGCAGATCATCGACCGCGCGCACGCCGCCGGAATCTGCGTGGTCGGCGCGACCGTCATGCCGTACGAGGGCCGGCGTGAGTGGAGCCCGAGCGGCGAGGCGCTCCGTCAGGAGGTCAACGCCTTCGTGCGGCAGAGCGGGGCGTTCGACGAGGTCGTCGACTTCGACGCGGCCGTCCGTGACCCCGCGCGCCCGTCCCGGATCCTGCCCGCGTACGACAGCGGCGACCATCTGCACCCCGGCGACGCGGGGATGCGGGTGATGGCCGACGCCGTCGACCCGGAGCAGTTGCGCTGCTCCCGCCGATAGCGGCCGGGGCGACCGCGAGGTACCGAGAGCCGCAGGTCAGCCGCCCCGGCCCGGGAGATGCCGCACGGGCCGGGATTGATCGGCTTCCGTAGACTGTTCGAACTCTCGGACATCACGGCTCACCCGTCCTCGGTGGGGCCGGCCAACGCCATGGGAGGCGAGCATGGGCACCCGTCGTACCTCATTGCCGGGAGTCGGTACGCAGTACGACTTCACGACCGAGGCGGGCCGGCACATATCCGTTGTCGTCCACCACGACGGACGGCGCTTCCTCGGCTTCTTCGCGCCCGACGACCCCGACGCGTGCCTGCTGTCCGTCCCGCTCTCGTCGGACGAGGCCACCGCCCTCGCCCATCTGATCGACCCGGCGCCCATCGACGCCGTACGGACCGACGGAATCGACCTGGTCACCGAGCACATCCCGGTCGGCATCCGGTCGCCGTACGCAGGACGGCTCCTCGGCGACACCCAGGCCCGCACCCGCACCGGCGCGTCGATCGTCGCGGTACTCCGCCGTACCGGTGCGCATCCCTCCCCCGGACCCGACTTCCGTTTCGCGGCGGGCGACACGCTCGTCGCGGTCGGCACGCGCGAGGGCGTCGACGCCCTCGTCGAGATCATCGCCGGAGGCTGACCGTGCACGAGACGACGACCCTGCTGATCGAACTCGGCGCGATCATCCTCGGCCTGGGGCTGATAGGCCGGTTCGCCGGCCGCATCGGTCTCTCCCCCATCCCCCTGTACCTCCTGGCGGGACTCGCCTTCGGACAGGGCGGGCTGCTGCCGCTCAGCGCCAGTGAGGACTTCATCGCCGTCGGCGCGGAGATCGGCGTCATCCTGCTGCTGCTTCTGCTCGGACTGGAGTACAGCGCGTCCGAACTCGTCGGCAGCCTCAAGACGCAGTACCCGTCCGGCGCGGTCGACTTCGTCCTCAACGCCGTACCTGGCGCGGCCGCCGCCCTGATCCTCGGCTGGGGACCCGTGGCGGCCGTGGCGCTCGCCGGTGTCACCTGGATCTCGTCCTCCGGCGTCATCGCGAAGGTACTCACCGACCTGGGCCGTCTCGGCAACCGCGAGACACCGGTGATCCTGGGCGTCCTCGTGATCGAGGACCTGTCGATGGCCGTCTACCTGCCGCTGCTGACCGCCCTGCTGGCGGGCGCGGGCCTCGCGGGCGGCAGCATCACCCTGCTGATCGCGCTGGGCACGGTGGGCATCGTCCTCTATCTCGCACTCCGCCACGGCAGGCTGATCAGCCGAGCGGTCTCCTCCGACAACCCCGAGATGCTGCTGCTGGTCGTCCTCGGCCTGACCCTGCTGGTGGCAGGTGTGGCCCAGGAACTCCAGGTCTCGGCGGCGGTCGGCGCGTTCCTGGTGGGCATCGCCCTCTCCGGCGAGGTCGCCGAGGGCGCCCGCAAACTCCTCACCCCGCTGCGCGATCTGTTCGCGGCCGTGTTCTTCGTCTTCTTCGGCCTCTCCACGGTCCCGTCCGAGATCCCGCCGGTCCTGCTGCCCGCGCTGCTGCTCGCGGTGGTCACGGCAGCCACCAAGATCCTGACGGGCTGGTACGCGGCCCGCCGCGCGGGCATCGCACCCCGCGGCCGTCTCCGGGCGGGCGGCGCGCTGGTGGCCCGCGGCGAGTTCTCGATCGTGATCGCGGGCCTCGCGGTCGCGACGGAACCCCGCATCGGCCCGATCGCGACGGCGTATGTCCTGATCATGGTGATCCTGGGCCCATTGGCGGCACGCTGGACGGAGCCGCTGATCTCCCGACTGCGACGGAAGCCACCGAAGCCGGGGCTGCCGACGGGGCCGGGCGGAGTGGCGGGGCACGAGGAGATGACGCCGTCGGCGTCGGGGAGCGGGTCGGTGAGCAGCTGACCCCGATCCCCGCGAGCTCGGACTGTGCCCCGGCGCGGGACGGTGTCACCTCCCCAACGCGGAGCGGGCGCGCTGGACGTACAGCCACGACGGCGGGCAACCTCAGAAGGATGCAAAACTCACGGATTGCCTCCGCCACGCAGTGATGACAGGACCAGCCGCCCGTACCGTGTCGTCAACACACCCGCCGTCGCCGCCACGGATATACCGAGAGCGGTCAGGAGATGTGCCACGGACTCGTCCCCGAGGACCTGGAGAATGCCGATCGCTGTTCCCAGCGGCAGGCCCAGGATCGTAAGAATCCCGAGCGCGCCGCTGATCTGCAGGCTCTCACGGGTCTGAACCAGGCGGCTGTAGTCCGCCGCCTCCGCAAGGATCTCGCTGAAACGGTCCGGCAGCCGGTGCTGGTCCTGGAAGGCGAGCAGCAGATCGTTCGCGGGCCCGTGGGCGGTCAGGTGCTGGCGCCAATAAGTACTGCGGAACACGGCGATGTTCCGCTCCAAGGTGGCGACCCGCCGCGCCAACCGCCGGGAGTCGAACACCTCGGACAGCTCGTCTGTCAACTCGTCGATGTGGTCACGCTGCAAGGAACCGAGCAGCAAGGCATCCAGGTAGACAGTGCGGGAGTGGAGTGCGCCGAACTCGTAGAAGTCACCCGCGCCACTATCGACTCGGTGGCCGAGGAAGGCCGCTCCCTGGCGCAGCACCAGCGCACTCCAGTCCGCCGAGATGCGGACAGCACTCTCCAACTGCTTCGCCGCGGTCTCGGGTGCCAGAGGAAAATCGGCTGGGTTCGAACGGGAGGCCAGCTGCCACAGCCACCTGTCGGCCGTGGCGGGCAGCTCGCCCTCCAATCCCGATCGCAGAGCGGCGGCATGTTCTCCATGCGGCGTCATGAAGGCGATCGTGTACGGGCGCGCAATCGCGAAGGGCCCAGACACGTCTCGGACCAGCGCCATATCGGCGAGGAGTTCAACCGGCGAGAGGGGCCCTGACAGTGGTGCCGTCTCGGATGCGTTTCCCCGCGTCGCTATGGCACGCAGCACTGGCAACAGCGGCCTGTGCGCGCTCAGGTGCAGAACCGCGAGGGCGTGTTCCGGATTGCGGGCCGTAGCTGTCCGCAGCAGCTCCATGCCGAGGAGGTGCAGCCCTTCATGAACGATCGACAGTGGGCGGTGCCATCGCCGCGGGCGACCGGGTACTCCGTACAGGACCCGGGCGGACGCGGGCGCGAAGTAGGTGGAGCGCGTCGCCGCGTCGGTCCGACGGCTTCCCAACTCGAAGGGAAACGGTCCTTCTTCCCAGTCGGGCGTACGCCGCAGCCGCACGGGCAGAACGACGGTCAGCTCCTGGCGCGCGCCCATGACGGCATCGAGCGCAGGCGTGGCAGCCGTCATCCGTAGTACTCGGCCGGGTCGGGCTGGTCGAGGCGGATGACGAACTCGGCCCGGCCGAAGGTCCCGGAGGAAATGTGGAAGCGGACCCGTTCGCCCGTGCGGATCGTACGGAACCCTTCGGTCACGATCTGCCGGTAGTCGAAGCTGTAGTAGATCTCGTCCTCGTCGTCCCGGACCGTGTAGGAGCCGACGGTGCCGTTGAGGCCTCCGCCGTTCGCACGCCGGTCAACGATCGTGCCGTAGCGCGGCCCGCCGCTCATTGCCCTGCCCTCTCCGTACCCAGGGTGCCTTTGATGTCTTCGACGCACCTGAAGCCGACTGCGTTGCTGCCACCGCGCTTGCGATAAAGGCCCTTGCTGCTGGCCTGCACCGCGCGCATCGGGTTGTCGTAGCTGCCGCCGCAGATCACTGCCTCGCCGGCGTCGCTGACGCTGGTCGAGGTCCATTCCCAGCAGTTGCCGACCATGCCGACAACGCCGAACGGGGAGCGGTTGTACGGCTGTTGGTCGACCGGTGTGACCCATGCGCGCCGGACGGCCTCCTCGGCGAAGTCTCGGTACCACGCCTGGTAGGTGACAAGCGGGTGTCCGACCCAGGAGTCGGCGCAGTTGATGCGCGCCTCGTCCGGTTCGTCCCCCCATGGGAAAAGGCGACCGTCAATGCCTCGGGCAGCTGCCTCCCATTCCAGGGAGGTCGGCAGTCTCTTGCCCTCGAAGGCGGCGAAGGCGTACGCGCTCCACCAATTGACGCAGACGGCCGGATAGGAGTCGTAGCGCGGGTCTCGGTAGTACTCCGGATCGCGGAGCCGGTCGGTCCAGGGGTGGTGTGTGACGACAGCCGGTTGGTCCGTGTGGTCCCAGGCCGAGGTGCCGTCGGGGTTGATCTCCTCGAGGAAGCGGCGGTAGCGCCCGACGGTCACGGCATACCGGTCGAAACGCACCGAGCGCGGGACGCGACGCAGCAGCAGCCGCTCCGCCGGACCGACCATGTACGTTCCGGCGGGCAGCACGCAGTCGTCGCCGGGTGGGGCTGCGGGCAGCCCGGCGCGGAAGGCACGTACCTGCTCGGTGAGGAAAGCGCCTCCCTCGATTCCCGCGGCCGTGTCCGCGTGCTCCGCGAGGTACCGGGCCGCCAGGAGCTCCAGGTACGCGGTGTGCACGAAGGTCACTTGCTCTGATCCGGCTGAGCGCAGCAGCGGTGCCAGCAGGCAGGTGTCGAAGTCGAGACGACTGTCGGTGAATGCCTCTGCCCCGAGCATTCGGTGCAGATCGAGGAGGGAGAAGACGGACTGGTCGCCGAGGAATGCCTGGCCGAACGCCGCCGGCAAGCGATGCTCGATGTCCGTACGGCCACGAGCAGCGAGGGTTTGTGTGATGTGAGCGCCGAGGATATCGCCCAGTGGTCGCCTCGCGGGCAGGTCGAGCTCCGAGGTGAGTCGCTTCTCCAGCGGTGTGGCGTCGGGTTCGGCGAGGCGGACGACATGGAAGTGCGGGACGCGGGCCGGGTCGACGCCGTTGGCGTACAACTGCTCGACCAGTTGCTCGGAGCGGCCTGCTCCGCTGTCCAGCAGCTGACGTACCTGGGGCGAGTCCGCCAGGAACGACACCCGTGAGCTCATGACCACAGCGGACTCGGCGGACAGTACGGCCGCGAGGTCCGTGAAGAGCCGCAGGAAGCCCGCGGGGCTCGCTTCTTCGACTCCTTCGTCGACTGCATCGAGCACGCAGAGCGCGGTGCCGGACCGGATCAGGTAGAGGAAGAGGTCGTAGGCACGGGAGCGGTCCGAAGCCGCCATGACCGGTGCGAGCAGTCGGGACGCGTACTCCGAGAACGGTTCGTCCTTGGGCTTGAGGCCGAGGTCGAAGTAGAAGCGGAATCGTCGGATCTCGGGGTCGACGGCCAGGGTGCGCAACAGGGTGCTCTTACCGCTGCCGGGGCGTCCGGTTACGAGGACGTTGGCGCTGCCGCATGCCAGCCGGGACAGCAGCTCGGCCGCGTCCGCCGATTCGGCCATCGTGGATTCGCCGGTGTGCGGATCGGCGGAAAGCACCGCGGCAGCGAGCGCTGTCCGTGGTTCGGCGGGTACGGCTGCCGTCGCGACCGGTCCGAGGTGAATGTCCAGGTTGACCAAGGTGTCGACGAAACCGTCGTATCGCACGATTCGAAGGTCGAGGCCGAGCATCTGGTGCAGGGCGCTCGACATGCTGTCGTTGTGGTCCTCCAGAATGACGAAGCGAGTGAGCTTGGGCAGCCGTGTCCGCAGCAGCTCGCCGTCGCTGGAGGTGAGCACAGTGCTCAGGTCGTCCGCGTCCCGGGAGAGCATCAGCTCCACGTACTCGAGCCGCATGCCGGACTCACGGCAGAACAACTGGTAGACGGTGTCAGGGCTGAGCACGAAGCGCTTGGCCTGCCGATAGCCGAGCGTGACGTACAGGCCGGCGAGGAACTCGCAACGGGTAGCCACCTCTGGTGCCATGTCGGGCTCGCCGCCGACGAGGGCGGCACTACCGGTGTCGGTGAACCACACCAGTACGTCGACGAGCCGGCGGACCGCCAGCAGTCCGTCCTCGTCGCTGATGTCGTAGCCGTCGTGCGTGGACCGGTTCCGCAGCCGCCGGATGTCGTCGAGGGCATCCATCACTGTGCTGCTGAGGATGTGAGGGCGGCATCGCTTGACGAGGTCGTTCAACGCCTTCGTGGAAGGGTCGCCCTCGATGCCGTGGTGTCGCCACAGCTCCTTGAGCAGCTTCTCGGTCAGCTTGCCGACCAAAGCGACGGCGTTCTCGGGGTAACCGTCGTTGAGGGAGCGCAGCGGGCGCTCGAGGTCGAGTCCGAGGTGGTCGGCGATGCGCGAGTGGTCGTCGAGCTCGCTGCGTAAGCGGCGCAGGCGTTCATCGACCACCGGGCTCACGTGTCGCCACCTCGCCGCTCACCGAGGACGAACGCGAATCGGTCGGGGAAGACGAGGACCGACTCGGGGTGGGCAGCCCGCATCTCTTCGACGCCCTTCTCGATCTCGAGGTCGCTGAAGGTGGAGAGCAACGACATGTACCGGGCACGGACCATGCCGAGGTACTTGTCCCGGTCGATACGCAGTTCGTACTCGACGTGGCCGAGTTCGGCGTCGAGCCCGGCGGCCCGCAGGTGGCCGACGATGGTGTTGGGGTCCGGCTGAAGTTCCCTGAACCTCGTCAGCGCGGCCTCGAACAGCGGGTAGCGGATCATGACCGGCAACATGACGACCAGCAGCCTGCCACCCGGCGCGAGCCGGTCGGCCAGTCCGAGCAGGGTTTGCGCCGGGTCAGGCAGGTGGTGGACCGACTCCTTGAGCCACATGGCGTCCAACTGCTCATGCGGCAGCCCGACACGGCCTTCCGCGATGTCCTCGCCGGAGGCGACAAGCGGCGTCAGGCCGGGCGGGGGCGGTGAGCCGAGCTGCTCGAGCATCGCCGGGGAGGGGTCGACGCACAGGATGGGGTGCTCCGGTCTCAGAGCGCCGGCCACCTCACGGGCGAACAGCCCCGTACCGGAGCCGATGTCGGCGATCCGGTCGGTGGGCGTGAGTCGGAGAGCCTCCGCGATACGTGCCGACATCCAGGGGACGTAGTCGGGCCCGTAGACCCAGTGCTCGTCGTATTCGGCGGCAAGCTCCTCATAGTGCCCCCGCACATCACGCTGCTCCACGATCCCCCTCGCGTCACCGGTTCGCTTGTTCCAACCACTGGCCAGGCTATCGCGCGGTGCTGGGACGACAACAGCGCGTAAGGAGACGGCCAGTGTCTCCGAACCCGCGTGACGGCAGCGCGAGGCGAAGGTCGGCCAGTACAGGCGGGTGACGTTCCGGCAGGTGGTGGCTGACAGGACGTTGACGCTCTCGACTGACCCTTGTTATCGAACCCCAGCGACTGCGTAGCGGCCGTTCCCGCCCATGTCTTGAACCGCCGCGCCACCCCCTACTTCGCCGCGAACACCGAAGCCGGCGGGAACACGACGTCCGTGCACCCCCTGCGCTTGGTCACGTCGTCCACGTACGCACGCAAGAGCGCGGCCATCTGCCCTCTCACGACGCCGTCGTACGTGTAGCTCACAGTGAGTGCGTGGAGGGCAGGCCGCCCGTCGCAGACGGAGGAGGCCCACCAGACACCGGCTCCCTCATCGCCCCCGGCCGTGCCCGGCTTGAGGAACGTGGTGTCGGTGAAGACGGAGTGGCCCACCGACTCCGCCTGAGTGCCGAGGAACGACGATGTCCTGATCCACCACGGTGAATGGGTGAGCGCCGATTCGGCGAACTCCCTGTCGGATCCCTTCAGATCGTCGGCGATCTCGCCCACGGCGGTCGGGCTGACCGCCAACAGGCACGACTCCGTGGAGCTCTTGGCACCGAGCGGTGCCTCCAGCATGCGGTCGGGCAGCCGACCCCGGTCCGTACGGCCCAGGTAACCCCGGTACCAACCGCAGGACGCCTTCGCGGACTTCGGATCGCCGAGTTCCCGTCCCGGCGCGGGCAACCCCGCCGGAAGAGCGGACACCTTCACGTCGCACTTCAGCCGAGCGGCGGCCTTCACCGCCGACCCGCGGGCGACCTCGGCGAGCGTCCGGCGGTCCTGGTCCGACACGTCCTCGTAATCGGCCCGGGCGGTGACCGACAAAGTTGCGGGCTTCCCCGACGCGCACACCGCCCGCACCGTCACGGAGTCGTCGCGGTAGTCACCGAGAGTGCCGTCCCCCAGCGGGCGGGACTCCGCGTGGTCCGCCGTGCGGGTCACGTCCTCGTCGTCGCTGCCGCTGTCCGACGGGTTCTGGAACGGCTCCAATCTGCTCTCGTCGCCCACGACATGCAGGGGGCGGCCATCGGCCGTCGTGCGGACCACAAGTGAGAAGAGGCCGTCCGACCGTCCGGACTCCGATACCCCGTAGATCCGGCACGCGCTCGGCAGGGAGTCGATACGGAGCCCGGAGTCCGCACCGCTGTCGGCTTGCGTCCTGACCACCCCGCCTCGCAGCGACAGCACGGCCTCCGCGTCCACAAGTCCCGCGCACGCTCCGGCGATCCGGTCTTTGCTGTCGGCCTTCTCGCCCATGTCCTCCAGCGTGAGCCAGAACGCCCAGAGGCTTGCTCCCATCCCGGCCAGCGCGAGAACGTACAGCAGTTGGTTGGACCGGCGCCGCCAAGGCCCTTGATCAGGCCTGCCCGGTATCCGTGGCAGCCACCGTGGCCTCATCGGCGGCACTCCCTCGGGCAGCCGTGTGCCTGCCCGGTCCTCCCCCGCGTCGCTCACGCGCCCCCCTCGTGCTCGTTGCCGCTGGTCACAATTCGCAGAAGTTATCAGGTGCTCCGGTCGCCACGACTCGCCCGCCCACCCTTCGTCGGGGCTGCGCTCGGCTACGGTCGTGGAGTCCGACACCGGCCACCGGCCCCGGCCCACGAGAAGGCGATGACCACACTCCCCGAGAACGCGCGCGAGCCCTTCCATCTGCTGGCCGGTGCCGAGGCGTCGCCGGTGATCCTGCACGTCCCGCACTCCTCGCGGGCGCTTCCGGCGTCCGTGCGTGACGAGATCCTGCTGGACGACGACTCCCTCGCGGCCGAGCTCGGCCACATCACCGACTCCCACACGGCCGAACTGGCCACCGCGGCCGCCGGACTCTGCCCCCTCCCGCCCTGGCAGTTCGTCAACCGGCTGTCCAGGCTGGTGATCGACCCGGAACGCTTCCCCGATGAGCGGGAGGAAATGCTCGCGGTCGGCATGGGCGCGGTCTACACGCGGACCACGCACCGGGAGCCGCTCCGCCCCGACGGCTTCGACGGCCGGCCGCTGATCGATCGCTACTTCCACCCGTACGCGGCGGCCATGACCGCGGCCGTCGCGAATCGGCTGGAGACGACCGGGCGAGCCGTGATCATCGATGTCCACTCGTACCCGAGCGAGCCCCTGCCGTACGAACTCCACGGCGACGGGCCGCGGCCGCCCATCTGCCTGGGCACGGACGCCTTCCACACTCCGCCCGAACTTCTCGCCCTCGCGCAGGAGGCGTTCGGGGACTTCGGCGGCACCGGCATCAACAGCCCCTTCGCCGGGACGTACGTACCGCTGGAGCACTACGGCAAGGACGCCCGGGTCAGCGCGCTGATGGTCGAGATCCGGCGGGACGTCTACATGCAGGAACCGGGCGGCCCCACGGGGCCGGGGCTGACGCCGCTGGCGGTGGCGCTGGCGGAGTTGGTGAACGCGCTGACGCCCACGCGCGGGTAGCAACCGGCCACCACGGCGCGCTGCTGTTGGCCCGCTCCCACGCACTGAGGTCTGCTGCCGGTTCCGTGATCCAGAACAGGTACTCCCCGTTGTCGGTCACGCCGATGGCGAAGAGGTCTGCCGGGTCATGGGGCACGGGACAGGTGCCGCGGTCGCGGTCCTGCTCGAGCTGCACACGTAGCGCGGCGGGCATCGAGCCGGTGAGCCTGACCCCTCGGTCGCCCCGTGCGGGTGGCGGACACGCATGAAGTTGCAGAAGACGCCGGGACCGAAGGCCGCGGCCAGCTGCTTGTAGTCCTCCGGCAGCCGCATGGCCAGGGCGCCTTCGACGGCGTCCCCGTCCACCTGGGGCGGGTCGGCCGGGGGCGGAAGGAGCCGGACGAGGTCGTCGAAGCCGGTCACAGAAATCCCCGCCAGTGTCGCTGTTGCAGTTCGTCAGCCTCCGCGCGAAACCCGAAGTCCACCGAGGTGAACGAGGGCGTAGTCGAAGTAGACCGGGCCCCGCACCTCGTCCATGGGGTACTCGAAGCTGCTCTCGTTCGACAGAATGACGTGGAGAGCGGGAAGGGTGTCCACACCGTCGTCGTGCTGCTCGACCGTGTGGCCACGCTCCTCAAGGCGCTCCAACAGATCTTCACTGGGCGTTCGGACGTCGAGCCCGTCGAGGTCGACCGCCACATCCGCGCCTTCGACTCGGAACCGGTAGACGTGGATGTCTGCCAGCACGCCTTTGGTGAAGCCGAGATTGAACTCCGTCTGGGACTCCTCATGCTCGCAGAGCACCTGTCCGGGCGCGTCGCCGTATTCCGGGTCGGAAGGGGCAAAGCCCAGTTCGCCCGCGGCCCCAACCGACATACCGAGCCTGAGCGTGGCAACGTCCACCTCCGGCAGCAGCTCCAGAGTCATCGCCCCCTCCTCACGTTGTCCACCCCGGGCCATATGTCCCCCCTCCACCGAGGAGGTGGTGGCCGCCGACTGACGTTCACCTGAGCGCCGTCAGGAGCCGCTCTCGCAGCGGTAGTTGTCACAGTCCTCGCTCCCGACGAGGGCGGACATGGAATAGAGGGGAAGACCATGGGAGTCACGGGAAACTTCCTGCGACGATTGTTACTCGGCGCACCGGGACCCTCATCGGGCTCCCGGTGCCCAACGCGTACCGCAACTCAGACTGTTCGCCAGCGCTGGACGGTGTCACCCTGCACGGTCAGCCACGTACCGTCTCCGAGCGCCAGCGGGTCGAAGCAGTTGGTGCCCGGATAGTCCACCTCGGCCACGGGCTGCAGGGTGGGACCGTCGAGGACAAGGTGCCGATTGTCCTGCGAGTCCTGGTCCTTGGCGACTGCGGCCAACACCCGGCCTTCGTCCAGAAAACCAGTGCGGTATCCGACGAAACGCAGGCCCTCGGGCAGCACGTCCTCCGCGTCGACGCTGACTTCGGCCTGCCCTGAGGCATAGCGGCTCAGCCACTCCCCGCCCACGTCCAGCTTCAGAAACGCACCGTCCCTGCTCAATCCGGCGAACGGCTCGTCCTCCAGACCCACCGGCTGCGCACGGAGCGCGTCGTCCTCGACCGTGATGACGAGGGAGTGGAACGTGTCGCCTCCCGCCGCGTCCAGGAACACCTGCGAGGGATCGGTCAGCGACTGCTGGAAGGTGTAGCCCGAGGAGGCAGAGGGCAGCACGGTCTGCGTCACCAGCCGGCCGTCGGCCAGGTCGAGGGCGATACACAGATCACCCGGGTACGAGCCGGGCTCCGCCGGACCCAATACAGTGGCCAGCAGCAGGCGACCTGATGCGTCGGCGACGCACGCACCGGAGCCGATGTTCTCGTCGCCGGGCCAGGCGTCGTGGCTGTACGTCCAGCGCACCTGCCCCTCCGCGTCGTACACGGTGATGGCGTGCCTGCCGCTGACAGCAAGACCGCCGTCAGGGAGCGGGGAGGCAAATGCATGCCCTTCTCCGGGCTGGGGTGAAGGCCAGGGGCGCTGCCAGGCGAACACGCGAGAGGAGTCCTCTTCGACCCGCCCCACGATAATCTCCCCCCTCCGCTCGGCCACCAGCCAGCACGCTCCATCGCGCACCAACCAGGCGTCGAGAGGGTGAAGCGCGAATCCGGGGAACTCCTCCTGGGCAATGAGTTCAGCTGTAAGACGTGCGTTTTCCATGTGCTGTGTCTACCTCGGGGAATGTCGTGAGGGCCAGTAGAACTGCTTCTGTTGCGTGCCCTGGGTTTGCGAGTACACCTGTCCGAACATCGCTCCCAGGCTGCCACGGATGAGGGGGGAGCAGAACTTCGTACAGACGACATTCGACGCTGCACCGTGTGTCGGAAGCCAGTCGGGCTTTGCCTTGCCCTCGTTCCTCCGCTGGAGGAAGTTCAGGATGTTCTGTTCGGCATGCCCGCCCTTGTCTCCCTTGGGCACCTTCATGTACTCGTCGTTGGGCAGAGGGACGAGCCCCAGGGACTTCGCCAGCTTCAGCTGGGCGTCGTCGAGCTTGCTCTTACTCGTTCCCGCGACAAAGGTCACTGGGCCTTTGGGCGTCTGGGCGTGGATGACGGCCACGGTTTGGCTGTTGCGACCTCTGCCTTCCGGCTTGAGGTTGTTGATCTGCGTGGCGAGATCCTCGAGGCGCTGCATGCACGGCGCCAGCCCCATGGGGTCGGACATGGTCGACGGATTGCCGACATATCCAACCGGATTGGGGGCCGGATCGAGCCCGAGCGGATCAGGCGTGACGTAGCGCCCCGGCTCGGGATCGTAGTGCCTGAAGTGGTTGTAATGGAGCCCGGTCTCCGGGTCGGCGTACTGGCCGGGAAACCGCAACGGTGTGTACGCCGTCGCGTCGCGGTTCCACGTCGTGGTTCCCCACTGGGTCGCGCGACTGTGCCAGGCGACGTCGCCCGCCTCGTCCACAAGTTCGGTCGGCGTACCGATCAGGTCGGTGACGATCGCGAAAAAGCGCGCATCGACATCTAGCTGGTGGTCACCGACGGGCACCGCCCCCTCGTCGCCGACCGTTTGTCCGCGCGTCTCGGCCTGCGCCAGCGGCCGGTATCCGTCGTACGCCCACGTCAGCGTGGTCAGAGTGGCGCTGTCCTTCTGTTCGGCAAGCTGGCCGCCGTCCCAGCTGAAGACGGTCTCCTCGACGACCTGACCGTCGGGACCGTGCCGCCTCTTGGCGGTGCGGCGCGCAAAGGCGTCATAGGCATACGTCCACAGCACGCCGTCAGGCGTGGTGCATGAGAGCAGTCGGTCCTCTGCATCCCACTCGTAGCGCCAAAGATCGGGCTTGCGCGAAAGTCGCTTCTTCCGGCGCTCGACGACTCGTCCCGCTGCGTCGTAGGTGTACTGCAGGCCACCGGCAGAGCGCAGACGCATGCCATCGTAAGAGCGCTGGCCACGAGACTCGGCATGCGGAGCCTTGTCGGGCCACATCGCCTCCGTCTGGTTTCCCTCACTGTCGTACAGGTACGTTTCGCTCCAGTTGTCGGCGTCCACAGTGAGGGGCCGGCCCTCGGCGTCCAGGCGGAAAATGCGGCGGCGGCCGGTCAGCCGGTCCGTAACCGACTGGAGGTGGTGGTCGGCGCGGTAGGTGTATGCGCGCGAGCGCAGGATTCTGCCCTGGGCAGCGATCGACTGCTCGGCGACCCGGCCCTGTTCGTCCCATTCGGTTGCGACGTCGACCAGCCCGCCGGACAGGCCGTACGAGCGACTCAGTTCCTGGCCTCGCGCGTCGTGGCTGAAGGCCAACGAGCGTCCGGCGAGTTCCATATGAGTGCGGTTGCCTGCGACGTCGTACGCCTCCGAGGTGACCACCCCGTTCGGGGTCACCCGACCGGTACACCGGCCGATGGCGTCGTAGGTATAGCGGGTGGTTCGGCCATCGACCGTCTCTGCGCTGGGACGGCCGCGGGGATCCCATTCGATCGCCAGGCTCGAGTGGGGCGAGCGGGCGCCCGTGAGCCTGCCGGCACGGTCGTAGGTGAAGGAGGTGACGGTGCCGTCTACGTCCTTCGCGATCAACCGACCCATCTCGTCCATGTGATGAGTGACCGTTTGCCCGAGGGGATTGGTTCGGGCCAGGAGCCGACCGCCGATGTCATGAGTGTAGGTGAGTGTCCGCCCGTCGAAGTCGGTCTCCCGGACCACGCGGCCAGCCTTGTCGTACTCATATGTCCATGCCAGCCCTGCCGAGTTGCGGACCTCTGTCAAACGCCGCTCGGTGTCGTATCCGAACTCGTAGCGTGCCCCGCTCGGCTCCGTACGGGCGGCGACCAGATCGAAGTGCGTGTACTCGAACCGGGTCACGCCGCCGGCTGCGTCCGTCTCCGTCAGGCGGTTGCCCTCGCCGTCGTACGTCCAGGCCTGCTCGGTGCCGTCCGGGTAACGATGTCGCAGGAGCCGCCCTTCGACGCTCCACTCCAGCGTGGTCACTTTGCCCAGTGGGTCAGTCACGCTGCTCGGGCGACCGAAGGCGTCGCGGGTGAAGGTGAAGGTGCTGCCGAGGGCGTCCGTGCGTGAGAGGGGCAGTCCGGCCGCATCGGGGCGGAACGTCTCCGTCGCCCCGGTGGCGTCGGTGATCGACACAATGCCGCCGACGGCATCATGCCCGTATCGGGTCATCGTCCCGTCCGGGGCGACTAGTGCGGTGTTGTTGCCGGCAGCGTCGTACTCTCGCCGCCAGACGGCCCCGTCCGGGCCCGTCACGCAAACGGGCTTGCCGCGCTCGTCGTATTCGGCGGTGGCCATCGATCCGTCGGCCTCGCGGACAGCGAGGAGATTTCCGTTCTCGTCCCAGTGCCACGTTGTCGTGGCGCCATCGGCTTCCGTGCGGCTGACCATGCGGTCGTAGCGGTCCCAGGTCTGGGTGACAGTCCTGCCGACGGGATCAGTTTCGGCGACGACCTGGAGCAGTTCGTTGAGCCGGAAGATGGTCGAGGCACCCGTGGAGTCGGTGAAGCGTGTGATGCGTTGACGTGTGTCGTAGTCGAACGACGAGGAGAGGAATCCGTCGGGTCCGACGGTACGAGTGACTCGGCCCGCGTCGTCGTACACGTATTGGTAGGTGGACTGATTGCGGTCGGTCCAGGATGAGATGCGCCCCTCTTGGTCGTAGGTGAAGCGCAGTGCCAGGCCGGAAGAGTTGGTAACCGTCTCCAGGTGCCCGTTACCTTCATACCCAAAGGACACAATGCGGACCGGACCGTCCGGCGTCTGCAGGGTCAGACCGGTGATGCGGCCGAGATCGGGATCCGACGACACCAGGACCCGGTATCCGCTCTCGTGCAGCAACGTGACGGGCAAACCGTCTTCCGCCCGCCCGATGTGCAACGTATTGCCGTTGTCGTCCTCAATCTCGCGCAGCCAGTACAGGCCGTCCGCCTGGTACGGGCTGCCGGTGAACCGCCGGGTGAGTCCTTCGTCGATGACATGTACGGCGTACGTGATATCGCCGAGGGCGCCGCGCCGTACGAAACTGAGCGGCACACGCTCGCCCTCCAGGGGCAGAACCACCTCGCCTTCGCTGGCAGGCAGCTTCGGGTAGACGAGAACCGACCCGTCCTCGCGCGCCCACGCCATGCCAGTAGCGGTCATTTCCAGACGCTCATCGAGTGTGGAGGCCCAGCTGACGCCGAAACAGTGGCCGTAGCGGTACCCGGATATGTGCGTGCGCCGCAGGACCAGCGGCAGCACTCCGGGAAGTGACAGGTCCGTCTGGGGCAGCACCATTTCCCCGCTGGCGATGTCGACGGGGTCGGTCTCACAGCGACGCTTGGACAGGGAGACACCCTTCTCCCGAGGGTTCTCCTGCGCCTTGCTCATCGATTCGGGACGACGGGCCGGCCGGTCCTTCGAACTTCCCCGCCGCCCCTCCACCCCACCCTCGTCCTTGCGGTCCCCGCCCTTGATCCCGCGCACCCGGTCGTGGATGTCCTGGTCGGTTTCCTTGTGCGTCTTCGAGCTCTTGCCGATCGCCTTCGGCAAGGTCGTGCCGACGTGTTCGCCCAGGTCCTTCAGCGCCTTGCCGAGCTTCTCCGTGACGCCTTCGATGGTCGTGTCCAGGACCGCGGTCAGGGAGTCCTTGCCTTTGGCGCGGCCGTGGTGGCCCTTGGCCTTGCCGAGCTTGCTCCCGGCCTTGTTGTTCATCGACACCTGCACGCCGGCCAGGTGCATCCCCACATTGCCGTGCGCGTCGTGGTCGATCACCGGCCCGCCACCGGGTCCCGGACCGCCGGGGCCAGGGGCGGAGTTGAGCTGCAGGCCCTCCTTCCCGGCCTTCACCGTCTGGTCCTTGTCGTACCCGTCCTGCACCCCGGCGATGTTCATCGCGGTCTGGATGGCCAGGTCCGCCACCACGTTCTCGATCGCGGCGACCGCTGGCTGGGTCAGCGTCGCGACGATCTCCGAGACCGCTGCCTCCGCCATCTCCTTCAGGATCCGCTTGAACGCGATCCGGGTGGCCGCGATCTTTGCTCCCGCGATGAGCGTCGACAGACCGGCGGTCACCGGCGCGAACGCCAGGGTGATGCCCACCGTGGCGCACAGGTCGGCGAGTTCGCCGACCGCGGCGATCTTCCGGGCCACGATGATGTCGGCCACCCGGTCCAGCGCACCGGCGATGATGCGGGCCGCCTTCGCCAGGTCCTTGTGCTTGCCCGACACCTTCTTCCAGTGCTTGTCCAGCGCCGTCAGCGATTCGCTCTGACCGCTGGAGAGCAGGCGCTGGACGTGCTGGTGCGCGGCATGGCCGTCCTCGTCCGCGTCGTCTGCGAACTCCCGCAGCGCGTCCGCCATATCGCGGTACGCGTCCTCGTCGACGTTGGGCCAGCCCACGCCGACCACGTCGAGCATCGTGTCGACGCCCTCAGGAATCGTGTAACCCACGACGCAACTACCCCCGTCACAACACCCAGTATGACTTTAAGATCATCTACTCTCGCATGAGACAACTGATGGGCTCTACAAGGTTCCAGACGACCTGTGAGGACATGGTGAGAGACCGTCAGCGGTCACTGCGGCCGGGAGAGAAGAAGACTCAGCCCCGCCTCGCCGCCCACCCCGCCAGCTCCGCCTTCGCCGCCCGCAGCAGCTCCCCCGACGGCGCCGACGCCGCCGCCCCGTTCGTCACCAGCGCGTAGTGCGGCCCCTCGGCCGCCGGCGTCAGCAGTAGCCGCCTGCTTCCCGTGCCACCCACCTCCGGCGCCACTCCCACCGGCGCCCCCTCCGCATACGCCGGCAAGCCGTGTACCGAACCGAGGTCCGAGACCACCGTCGTCGTCGCACTCGGGAACGAGGCCGGCAGGTGCAGTTCCGTCGGCGCGGTGGCGCCCGTCGAGCGCCAGAGCAGGAGACCGTACTGGCCCGCCCCCACCAGTTCGCGGACCTTCGGCAGCGAGGCCGGGACCGGGTTCCATGTCAGCGTCGTCGAGCCGTCGCGCGACCGGTCCTCGTAGGTGAAGGCCACCGTGCGGCCGGCCACGGCGCTCGGGTACAGCCGGTCCAGGAGCCGGGCGTCCTGGCGCAGGGTCGGGGTGCCCGAGCCGTCCAGGCGGACCGCCGAGAGATCCTCGTCGTTCCAGGCGTCCGCCGCGGTCAGGACCTTGTCCGGGTTGCCGTTCATGAGTTCGTGGTGGCGGCCGTGGTAGATGTCCCACTGCCATTGGGTGCCCGAGAGGACCGGGCCCGAGTCCTGGGGGCGTGACCACCATGTGGCGCCGGGCAGGCGGGAGTCCAGGGACTGGTACATCGCCTTGCCGATCGTCGGAGCCTTGTCGGCCACCGAGCCCGTGAGCGGGTGGCCGAACTCGCTGACGATGCCCGCCGTTCCCGCGGCCGCCGCGCGGTCGCGGACCGTACCGAAGTCGCCGCTGTACTGGCCGTCGGCCGCCTTGCCCCACATGAAGATGCCGGAGATGGCCTTCTGGTCGTAGAAGTGGGTGTTGAAGATATAGCGCGGGCCGAGCGTCCCGGCGTCCAGCAGGCCGCCCTCCTGCTTCTGGAAGGCGAGGTTGGCGTTCCAGAAGAGGTTCGGCTCCACGAACGCGGGCTTGTGGCGCCAGCCCGCCTCGTCCATGCGGGTGCGGAACTTCTCGTAGAACGGCCAGAGGACGTCCCGCTCCCAGGCTCGGCTGCTCTGGCCGGAGTCGTAGGTCCCGGCGTGCGGTTCGTTGTAGGGGTCGAAGCCGGCAATGCCCGCGAACTCCGCCGGGGTCAGGTGCTCGGCGAGGTACGCCATCGTGGTCCGCGCGGTGGCGAGGAAGGCGTCCTGGACTCCGCCCCGGTTGTGCCAGAAGTCGTACGTGGCGCGCTTCACGGCCTCGTTCTGAGTGATGTTCTGCCCCCAGAAGAGGCAGATCCCGCAGGACTCACGGGGGTAGCCGCCCGCCTCGACGACCCACCGCGGGGCGCCGTCGCCGGTGTACCAGCTGCCCTCGTGGAAGAGATGGCGGGAGAAGAGGTCCTGGTGGAAGTCGGGGTAGACGCGGACGCCTGCCGCGAGGAAGGCCCGCATCTGCGCGGTGACGGCGGCGAGGTAGGTGACGTCGACCTGTCCGCGTACGGGCTCGGCGTACGCCCAGGAGAGCAGGAAGCGCGCGGTGTTGCCGCCGCCGAGGTTGCGCAGCGCGGCCGCCGACTTCTCCGCGTCGGCGACGGAGGCGAAGGGCAGGCCCTTGTTCTCGGCGAGCTTGGTCTCGCCGGAGACGTTGTAGCCGCGCAGGACGACCTCGCGGCCGAGCCCGTCGGTGAAGCGCCCGTTCTCGACGGTGAAGGAGGAGGCTGCCTGCTCGTCGAACCAGAGATCGCCCGGCGCGGCGCGCACGGCCGTGGACGGTTCGCCGAACGGCGGCGTGCCCGGCGCGGGTTCGGGCACCGGAGCGGCAACGGACGGCTGTCCCACCGTCAACGAGGCCGTCAGGACGATGAGGAGACCGATCAGACGCCCGCGCATCTTCGCCATGCCCACAACATCCTGACGGACCATCAGCTTGTCAATGGTTCCGGCGGATGCCGCTGTCGCACCTTGCACCACCTCGTCCCGAAAGGGAGCGTTGAGCATCCTGGAGCACTGAAGAATCAGCAGTAATTCGACCATTCCGTATCTCGCCCGACGGAACTCCGTTATGCCTTTATGTACCGGGCCCCCAGGCCCGGAGGTAGCACGGAATAGCCTCCCGACTGCATCGCGTGACATCCGGCGACATACGGCCGAAACACACGGCACTCTTCAGCGAATCTGCACACTGAATACCTCGGCGTCACAACGTGTCCGACAGCCGTTCCCATGCGGGTCCGCGCACCGTACACGTCGAGGCGGAATGTCCCGTTCCGTCAGCCTGGTCGCGCTGACGTGCGGCGATCAATGCGTGGAGACACGTGAAGAAGCTGCCGCCAACTCATGGACGCGCGTACACGTCAGGTAATCCAGCGGCCTCCGAGACAGCGGATCGGCGCTTGTCCGATTGGCTGAGCAACGCAGCCCCGTGCTTTGATCCTTCGCACTGCGGGAGTCGTGCGAAGGGGTTTCCGAATACGGGCTCGCCTGACTCGTACGACCACCGCCGCTGCGACAGGACTCACCTGACGATGGCTCGGTCGCGGCAATTTCGATATATCCATGCGAAGGGAACCCCCATCATGAACAACTTCCAGGTCGAGACCCAGGAAATCTCGGACGCCGACCTCGACAACGTGGCCGGTGGCCTCGTGAACCAGGCCGTCGGCGCCGTCACGGGCACCGTCGACTCGGTCGTTCCCGTCTCCGGCACCCTCGCCGCCGCCGCCGGCACCGTCGGCTCCGTGACCGGCACGGTCGAGGGCCTCACCGGCCTGAACACCGCCGGCGTGACGGGCCTCGTCGCCGGTCTCTGACTGGACCGTGTGCCGCCCCGAGCGGCACACCCACCGGTCGATGACGGCCCGTCGGCTGTTCCCCTCTTGAGCCGACGCGCCATGGCCGTGCTGTCCGAGCCCACCAGGCTCCGGACAGCACGGCCGTCGTCCGTGTGGGGCCCGTCCCGGGCCGCCCCCGTGTCCTTCCCGCTGTACCCGTGTACCCCACGGACCCGTACGTCCACGGGTGTTCCGCGCCCGTCACCGATCCCCCTCCCCGGGGATCCCCGCAGTAGAGGGAAAGCGTCGTGCAATTCCGCCAACAGGCCCTCTCCAAACTGCGTTCGCCCGAGGAACTCGACCTTCCGGTACGGTTCGCCCGGCCGCAAGGTCTGCTCGTGCTGTCCGTGACCGTTCTCGTCATGATCGCCGCGGCGTTCTGGGCCGTGACCGGATCGGTCACCTCCACCGTGAAGGCCCCCGGCGTCCTCACCTACGGCCAGGGCAGTTACGTCCTCCAGAGCCCCGTCTCCGGCCAGATCACCGAGGTCCTCGCCGAGGAGGGTGAGCGGGTGGCCGCCAACGCCCCACTGGTGAAGGTGCGTACCCAGCAGGGAGCCGTCGTCGTCCGCAGCATCGCCGCCGGACGGCTGACGACGCTCGCCGCCACCATCGGATCCGTGGTCACGACCGGAGCCGACGTGGCCGCCGTGGAACGTGCGAAGGGGGCGAACGACCCTCTGATGGCGATGGTCTACGTACCGGCGGAGCGGGGATCGACCGTGCCCGTCGGCGCTTCGGTCGATCTCACCGTCCAGTCCGTGCCGACCCAGCAGTACGGCGTGCTCCGCGGCACGGTGAAGGCCGTGGGCAGGACCGCGCAGACCCGTCAGCGGATCAGCGGCTTCCTCGGCAGCAGCCAGCTCGGTGAGCAGTTCTCGCAGAGCGGCCAGCCGGTGGCGGTCCTGGTGCGCCTCGACGCGTCGAAGACGACCGAGTCCGGTTACACCTGGTCATCGTCGGACGGCCCGCCCTTCGAGATCGAGTCGATGACCCTCGCGAGCGCTGCCATCCGTCTCAGCGAGCAGCACCCGATCGATTGGCTGCTTCCATGACCGCGACAGGCAACACCGCAGCGTCACAGCGGCAGGGGTCACAACGGCAGGCGCCGCAGCAGCAGTTGCCTCCCCCGGGCCGGCGTCGCCAGCGGCAGGAGACCGGCGGCGGCCGACGGCGCGCGCAGCGCAGCCGTCCCCCGAAGCCGCGCAGGCGCAGCGCCGTCCGCACCCCCACCATCCTCCAGATGGAGGCACTGGAGTGCGGCGCCGCCTCGCTCGCCATGGTGCTCGCCCACTACGGACGGCATGTGCCGCTGGAGGAGCTGCGGATCGCCTGCGGTGTATCCCGCGACGGCTCGCGCGCCAGCAACGTCCTCAAGGCCGCCCGGAGTTACGGCCTTCAGGCCAAGGGCATGCAGATGGAGCCCGCGGCGCTCGCCGAGGTCCAGGCGCCGGCCATCCTGTTCTGGGAGTTCAACCACTACGTCGTCTACGACGGCATGGGGCGCCGCTTCGGCCGGCGCGGGGTGCACATCAACGACCCCGACAAGGGCCGCCGCTTCGTGACGATGGAGGACTTCGACACCAGCTTCACCGGTGTCGTCCTGGTCTTCGAGCCGACCGCCGCCTTCCGCCGCGGCGGCCGCAAGCCTGGCGTCGCCGGCGCGATGCCCGCCCGGCTGCGCGGCACCAAGGGCACGCTGCTGGCCGCTCTGTTCGCGAGTCTGCTGCTGGTCGCCGTGGGCGCCGCGCTGCCCGCGCTGAGCCGCACCTACATCGACATGTTCCTCATCGGCGAGCAGACCTCGCTGCTGGGGACGCTGTTCGCGTCGATGGCCGCGCTGGTGGTGCTCACCGCCGTCCTCACCTGGCTCCAGCAGGCGAATCTGCTGCGCGGCCGTGTCATCTCCTCGACGCTCGGCAGCGCGCGGTTCTTCCGGCATCTGCTGCGGCTGCCGGTCACGTTCTTCGCCCAGCGCAGCCCGGCCGACCTGGTGCAGCGGCTTCAGTCCAACGACGCGGTGGCCGAGACGCTGGCGCGCGATCTCGCAGCGGCGGGCGTGGACGGCGTGGTCGTGATCCTCTACGCCTTCCTGCTGTGGACCTACGACCCCCAACTCACCGTCATCGGCGTGCTGATCGCGCTGCTGAACGTGGTGGCGATGCGGATCGTGATCCGCCTGCGGGCCACCCACACACAGAAGCTGCGGGCCGACAGCGCGAAGCTGACGAACACCTCGTACACGGGGCTTCAGCTGATCGAGACGATGAAGGCGACCGGAGGCGAGAACGGCTTCTTCCGCCGCTGGGCCGGGCAGCACGCGACCACCCTGGAGGAGCAGCAGCGCCTCGGTGTGCCGAGCGCCGTCCTCGCGGTCGTCGCACCGACCCTCGCGACCTTCAACAGCGCGCTGATCCTGTGGATCGGCGGTATGCGGGCGGTGGAGGGAGCGATCTCGGTCGGTCTCCTCGTCGCGTTCCAGGCGCTCGTGACCCGCTTCACCGCGCCGATCACCCGGCTGAACGGTGTGGCCGGCCGTATCCAGGACTTCGCGGCCGATGTGGCCCGCCTGAAGGACGTCGAGAACTTCCCGGTCGACGAGCTCTACTCACGCGACGAGCCGGACCCCAGCACTCGCAGGCTCACAGGTCATGTGACGCTGGACGGCATCACGTTCGGCTACAGCCCCCTGGACAAGCCGCTGCTCACCGGCTTCTCGCTGACCGTCGGGCCGGGGCAGCAGGTCGCGCTCGTCGGCGGGTCCGGCAGCGGCAAGTCCACTGTCTCGCGCCTCATCGCCGGGCTCTACAGCCCGTGGGAGGGCACGATCCGGATCGACGGCCGGCGTCTCGAGGACATTCCCCGCAGCGCGCTGGCGGCCTCGGTCTCCTTCGTCGACCAGGACGTCTTCCTCTTCGAGGGCACCGTCCGCGACAACGTGGCCCTGTGGGACCCCTCGATCCCGGACGACGCCGTCGTCGCCGCTCTGCGGGACGCAGCCCTCTACGACGACGTGATCGCCCGCCGCCCCGACGGCATCCACAGCCGTGTCGAGCAGGACGGCCGCAACTTCTCCGGTGGGCAGCGTCAGCGACTGGAGATCGCCCGCGCGCTGGTGCGCCGGCCCAGCGTCCTGGTCCTCGACGAGGTGACGAGCGCTCTCGACGCGCAGACGGAGCAGCTCATCATCGACAACCTGCGGCGCCGCGGCTGTGCGTGCGTCGTCATCGCCCATCGGCTGAGCACCGTGCGGGACAGCGACGAGATCGTCGTCCTCGACCACGGCACCGTGGTCGAACGCGGCCGTCACGAGTATCTGGTGGCAGCCGGCGGTGCCTATGCCGACCTGGTCAGGGAGCACTGACGTGTCGTCCGTCCACCCGTCAGCCGTCGCCGGCCCCGGCAGCGGCGACCCGGTCACCCACGCCCTCGGCGGCCTCGGCCACCCCGTCGACTGCACGGGGCTGCGCAGTGTGCCGCTGGAGGGGCCGCAGGTGCTGTGGCTCGTCGTCGGCGGTGCGCTCGACGTGTTCGCCGTCGACGCGGCACAGCAGGGTCAGTGGCACTTCCTCGGCCGGCTGGAGGCGGGGACCGTACTCCTCGGCCCCGTCGAGGGCCCGCAGCACACCCTGGTCGGCCGCCCGTCGCAGGACTGTCTGCTGCGCCGGATCCAGCTGAGGGAGCTGTACCGCCCCGAGTACGCCGGGTACGACACCGGACAGTTCGACACCGGTCAGTACGACACCGTGCAGTACGGCCAGGAGGGTGTGCCGACCGCCCTGGAGTACGCGTTCTCCCTCGGAACCGGACGGGCTCTGGGTGTCCTCTTCGAGGCGGCCCTGAACGGCCGGCCGGTCGAGGAGGCCGTCGCCGACGACGACATCCTGTGGATGCCGGTGCCGTCCGGCAGCGTCCAGTACGGCGGCGCGTACAGCGCCGACGCGGCCGGCGACCTGCTCGTCGATCCCGCGCTGTGGCAGCGCATGGTGAACCAGCACTACCGGCTCCTGTCGGCGGTCGACCGCTGGATCGACCAGTTGGAGCGCGCCCACGAGGACCGTACGGCCGCCGGCATCAGGGCCGGTGAAGCCGTACGGGCCAGAGCCGACCAGGCGCTGATCGCCTCGATCGGCAGGCCTGAACGGGCCGGGCGCGGCGGAAGCGGACGGGACAGCGCCGCGGACGACGCCACCTACGCGGTGTGCCGTCAGGTCGCCGAGGCGGCCGGGATCACGCTGACCGAGCCGCCGAAGGGCACCGCGGTCGACGACCGGGTCGGCCCGGTGGAGCGGGTGGCGATGCACTCGCGCGTCCGGACCCGCACGGTCCGGCTCTCGGGACGCTGGTGGCGCAGCGACATCGGCCCGCTGGTCGGCCACTGGGCCAAGTCGGGGGCGCCGGTCGCGCTGTTGTGGCGGCGCGGACGCTACGAGGCGGTGAACCCGGCGTCGGGACTGCGGCGACGCATCGGCGGGGACAGCGCCGAGGAGTTCGAACCGAGCGGCGTGATGTTCTACCGGCCGCTGCCGGAAGAGCCTCCGACGTTCTGGCGGTTGCTGCGGTTCAGTCTGCGCGGCACCAGGATGGATCTGCGCAATCTCGCCGTCGGCGCGCTGGTGACGGTCGGTCTCGGGGCGTTGGTGCCCATCGCCACCGGACAGGTCCTCGGCGTGTACGTGCCCACGGCCGAGCGGAGCCTGATCGTGCAGGTGTCGGTGGCCGTGATGATCGCCGGCATCGTGGCCGCGGCCTTCATGCTGCTGCAGAACCTCACCGTTCTGCGGATGGAGGGGCGGATCGAGAGCTCGCTGCAACCGGCGGTGTGGGACCGGCTGCTGCGGCTGCCCACGACGTTCTTCGCCGAGCGCTCCACCGGGGAGCTGGCCAGTGCGGCGATGGGTGTCAGCGCGGTGCGCCGGGTGCTGTCCGGTATCGGTCCGGTCGCTGTGCAGGCGAGCACGATCGGGACCATGAACATCGTGCTGCTGCTGTGCTACAGCGTGCCCCTGGCGCTGGCCGCCATCGGCATGCTCGTCGTGATCGGCGCGATCTTCCTCGGGATGGGCCTGTGGCAGTTGAAGTGGCAGCGGGAGCTGGTGGAACTCGGCAACAAGCTGAACAACCAGGCGTTCCAGACCCTGCGGGGGCTGCCGAAGCTGCGGGTCGCCGCGGCGGAGAGCTTCGCGTACGCGGCGTGGGCGCGGGAGTTCGCGCGCTCGCGCGAGTTGCAGCAGCGCGCCGGCCGCATCAGGAATCTGACGACCGTGCTCGACGCGGTCTATCTGCCGCTGTGCGCCCTCACGATGTTCATGCTGCTGGCGGGCCCCGCCCGCGGCAGCATGTCGGCGGGTGAGTTCCTGACGTTCAACACCGCCGTCACCATGCTGCTCTCCTCGGTCACCCAGCTCACCGGCGCGCTCGTCTCGGTCGCCGCCGCACTGCCGATGATCGAGCAGATCAGGCCGGTGCTCGACGAGGCCCCGGAGGTCCGCGGCTCCAGCGCCCAGCCCGGCGCGCTGACCGGTGCCCTGGAGGCACGCCGGCTGTCGTTCCGCTACGGCGACGACGGCCCGCTGGTTCTCGACGACGTCTCCCTCCAGGTGGGTGCCGGTGAGTTCGTGGCGATCGTGGGTCCGAGCGGCTGCGGCAAGTCGACCCTGCTGCGGCTACTCATCGGCTTCGACCGTCCCGTCTCCGGCAGCGTGCTCTACGACGGCCAGGACCTGGCGGCGCTGGACCAGGCGGCCGTACGACGGCAGTGCGGCGTCGTCCTGCAGAACGCGCAGCCGCTCACCGGCTCGATCCTGGACTGCATCTGCGGTGCCGAGGAATTCGCTGAGGAAGAGGTGTGGCAGGCCGCCGAGATGGCCGGCCTCGCCGAGGACATCAGGCGGATGCCGATGGGGCTGCACACCATGATCGCGGGAGGCGGCGCGGTCTCCGGTGGCCAGCGGCAGCGGCTGATGATCGCCCAGGCGCTGATCCGCCGGCCGCGCGTCCTGTTCTTCGACGAGGCCACCAGCGCGCTGGACAACGAGACCCAGCGCATCGTCATCGACAGCACCCGCACGCTCAGCGCCAGCCGGATCGTCATCGCGCACCGGCTGTCGACGGTGATGGACGCCGACCGGGTGATCGTGATGGCGGACGGCAAGGTGGTCGAGGAAGGGGCACCCGCGGACCTGCTCGCGCGCGGTGGTCACCTCCAGGAGCTGGTGCGCCGCCAGATGGCGTGAGGAGCAGCCGGAGCGGGGGCCCGGAACGGACCGGCTGTCGGCCGTTCGCCCGCCCGCCGCCGACGTACGCCCCCCTGAACGGCCCTCGCGCGGGCTGCCGACGCCCGGCCCCCGGGCGACGATGGGCTCGTTGCCTGTCCGCGCACGCCACAGAGGTGAGGAGGCCCATGACCGGCGCGCAGACCGAGACCGGGCCCCGACAGCGGGCGGCGAAACGACGCTGGCGTACATGGCTGCTCCAGGGCAGCGAGCAGGCGGCGCAGTACCCCGCGCCGCACGGCCGCCCGCCCCCCGATCACCCGGGCAATCCCTGGTGGCGGATCATGTGCCTCAGCGGCGTGGACTACTTCTCGACCCTGGGCTACCAGCCCGGTATCGCGGCGCTCGCCGCGGGCCTGTTGTCCCCGATCGCGACCCTCGTCCTGCTGGCGCTGACGCTGTTCGGCGCCCTGCCCGTCTACCGGCGGGTGGCGAAGGAGTCACCGCACGGCGAGGGCTCGATCGCGATGCTGGAGCGGCTCCTGACGTGGTGGTCGGGGAAGCTGCTGGTCCTGGTGCTGCTGGGCTTCGCGGCCACCGACTTCGTCATCACCATCACTCTTTCGGCCGCCGACGCCGCGGCCCATGTGGTGGAGAACCCGTTCGCGCCCCGCTGGATGCACGGCTCCGGCATCTGGATCACCCTGATCCTCATCGGACTGCTGGGGGCCGTCTTCCTCAAGGGCTTTCACGAGGCGATCGGCGTCGCGGTCCCCCTGGTGGCCGCGTATCTCGGGCTCAACCTGGTGGTGCTGGTCTCCGCCGCCTGGCAGGTGATCGGAAAGCCCGTGGTGATCGGCGACTGGTGGAGCGCCATGACCGCCGAGCACTCCTCGTCCCTGGCCATGATCGGTGTGGCACTGCTGGTGTTCCCGAAGCTGGCGCTCGGCATGTCCGGCTTCGAGACCGGCGTGGCGGTGATGCCGCAGATCAAGGGCGGTCCCGGAGACACCTACCAGAATCCGGCCGACCGGATCCGCGACACCCGCAAGCTGCTGACCACGGCCGCGGTGACGATGTGCTGCTTCCTTCTGCTGTCCAGCCTGGCCACGACCCTGCTGATCCCGCAGGAGGCGTTCCAGGCCGGCGGTCCGGCGAACGGGCGGGCGCTCGCCTATCTGGCGCACGAGAATCTGGGCGAGGTCTTCGGCACGGTCTACGACGTCTCCACCATCTGCATCCTGTGGTTCGCCGGAGCGTCCGCGCTGGCCGGACTGCTGAACCTCGTACCGCGGTTCCTGCCCCGCTACGGCATGGCACCCGAGTGGGCACGGGCGGTGCGGCCCCTTGTCCTGGTCTTCATGGCGATCGCCGTGCTGATCACGGTGTACTTCGACGCGAACGTCGACAAGCAGAGCGGCGCGTACGCAACCGGTGTGCTGGTCCTCATGCTGTCGGCGGCCTTCGCCTCGATGGTCGCCGTGCACCGCAGCGGCCGCCGGCGGGCCGCGATCGGATTCGGGACGATCACCGCCGTCTTCGCGTACACGCTGGTCGCCAACATCATCGAACGGCCCGACGGCATCAAGATCGCGCTGCTGTTCATCTTCGCGATCATGGTGACGTCCTTCGTCTCCCGCGTCCGCCGCGCCTTCGAGCTGCGTGCGGTCGAGGTCGTCTTCGACGACAGGGCGGCGCAGTTCATCGACGAGGCGGCGGCCGAGGGGCCGCTCCAGCTCATCGCCAACGAACCGCAGGAACACAGCAGAGCCGCCTACCGCGAGAAGGAGCGGAGCCAGCGGGAGGAGACCCCCATCCCGCTCGGACGGCAGGTCCTCTTCCTGGAGGCGTTCGTGAAGGACTCCTCCGACTTCAGCGCCGATCTGATCGTCCACGGCGACGAGAAGCACGGCGTGCGCCGGCTGCGGGTGCAGGGCACGACCGTGCCGAACACGGTCGCCGCGGTGCTGATGGCGCTGCGCGACAGAACGGGCCGGATCCCGCAGGCGTACTTCACCTGGACGGAAGGCGGCCCGATCGGCCAGCTGTTCCGCTTCCTCGTCTTCGGCAGCGGTGAGGTGGCACCGGTGACGCGCGAGATCCTGCGCCGGGCGGAACCGGACCCGGCGCGCAGGCCGCGGGTGCACGTGGGCTGACGAGGCATCGCCCGGCCGCCGGCGGGCGGATCCGCGCCCGCGTACGGCTCTCCTCCGGGTCCCGGCGCCCGCTGTGCGGCTCTCCCCCGGGTTCTGAGCCCGCGCTGGTGGACCCGCAGGCCGTCGAGCCTGTCGTGCGGGAGGCGGGGCGCAGGCCCACCGGAGTCTTGACTTCACAAGACCCCCGCGCAACCTTCTCTGACGACCCATCAGCATGGCGCCGCACCGCCCCCGTCACCCCACTGGAGCGATTCACCATGCCCGAGATCACGCCGGTACCGGACACCATCGGACCCTCGCGCCGCCATGTCCTCGGGGCCGCCGGCGCGGGGCTCGCCGTCGCCGCCGGTCTGCCGGCGGCCTCCGCCCACGCCGCTGAACCGCCTCTCCTCGGGACGTACGACGTCGTCGTGGTCGGCTCCGGTGCGGCCGGGATGACCGCCGCGCTCACCGCCGCGCGTCGCGGGCTGAGCTGCGTGGTCGTGGAGAAGGCGGCCACGTACGGAGGTTCGGCGGCCCGGTCCGGCGCGGGGATCTGGATTCCGAACAATCCGGTGACCCTCGCCGCGGGTGTGCCCGACACCCCGCAGAAGGCCGCGGCCTATCTGGCCGCCGTCGTCGGGGACGAGGTCGGCGCGGACCGGCAGCAGGCGTTCCTCGCGCACGGGCCGTCCATGATCTCGTTCGTGATGGCCAACAGCCCGTTGCGGTTCCGCTGGATGGAGGGCTACAGCGACTACTACCCCGAACTGCCCGGCGGACTGTCGGTGGGACGGTCCATCGAGCCCGCCCAGTTGGACGGCAACATCCTCGGCGCGGAGCTGGCCCGGCTGAACGCTCCCTACCTCCCCGTCCCCGCCGGGATGGTCGTCTTCAGCGCCGACTACAAGTGGATCGCCCTCGCCGCGGTCAGCATCAAGGGTGCCGCCGTCGCGGCCGAGTGCCTGGCACGCGGCACCCGGGCCGCCCTGCTCGGACAGCGGCCGCTCACCATGGGCCAGGCCCTGGCGGGCGGACTGCGGGCCGGGCTGACGAGCGCGGGGGTACCGGTGTGGCTGAGCACCCCGCTCTCCGATCTGTACATCGAGAACGGCCGGGTCACCGGCGCGGTCGTGACGCGTGGCGGCGCACCCGGGCTCGTCCGGGCCCGGCGCGCGGTCGTCGTCGGGTCGGGCGGCTTCGAGCACGACGCGGCGATGCGCGAGCGCTATCAGCAGCAACCGATCGGCACCGACTGGACGGTGGGCGCGAAGGAGAACACGGGTGACGGGATCCGGGCGGGTGAACGGGCAGGAGGGGCGCTCGCCCTGATGGACGACGCCTGGTGGGGGCCGGCGATCCCGCTGCCGGGGGAACCGTACTTCTGCCTGGCCGAACGCACCCTGCCGGGCAGTCTCCTGGTGAATCAGGCCGGGGCGCGGTTCGTCAACGAGGCGGCGCCGTACAGCGATGTCGTCCACGTCATGTACGAGCGCAACCCCACGTCACCGGACATCCCGGCGTGGCTGGTGGTCGACCAGAACTACCGCAACCGGTACCTGTTCAAGGACATCGCGCCCACCTTCGTCCTCCCGGAGTCCTGGTACGCGTCCGGCGCCGTGCACAAGGCGTGGAGCCTGGACCAGCTGGCGGGGCGGATCGGCGTACCGGCGGCGGCGCTCCGGGCAACGGTCAACCGCTTCAACAGCCAGGCCCGTACGGGTTCGGACGCCGACTTCCACCGAGGCGACAGCGCGTACGACCACTACTACACGGACCCCGGGATCGCGCCCAACTCCTGCCTCGCACCGCTGTGGCTGCCGCCGTTCTACGCGTTCCGGATCGTGCCCGGCGACCTCGGCACCAAGGGCGGGCTGACGACCGATGCCCGCGCCCGGGTTCTGCGCGCCGACGGGTCGGTGATCCCGGGCCTGTACGCGGCGGGGAACGCCAGCGCGGCGGTCATGGGGCGCAGTTACGCGGGTGCGGGCTCGACGATCGGTCCGGCGATGACGTTCGGCCACATCGCGGCGAACGACATCGCGGACAGGCCCTGAGCTCGCTCGGGGTCCGAGCGCGACGGGATCTCAGCCGCACCCCGGGTACAGACACATCGGGACCCGAGCACCGAGCCGGCGCCCGGACATGAGCACCGGCCGGCCCGAGTCGTGCCTCGGACCGGCCGGCCACCGCGTCGACCCGGCCGCGAACGCGTCCGTGCCGGCTATTCCGCCGCGACGTCCAGATGCGGCAGGTAGTGGTCGAGGCGGTCGCGCTTCGTCCACTGGTAGGACTTGTTCTCCTCGCTCGGCGGAATCAGCAGCGGCACCTGGGAGTCGATCTTGATCCCGTGCCGTTGCAGCGACTCCCGCTTCCGCGGGTTGTTGGACAGCAGCCGCACGGACCGCACGCCGAGGTCGTGCAGGATGTCGGCCGCGACCTGGTAGTCACGCGCGTCGACCGGCAGCCCCTGGGCGATATTGGCCTCGACCGTGTCCATGCCCTCCGCCTGGAGTTTCATCGCACGGAGTTTGGCGAGCAGTCCGATTCCCCGGCCCTCATGTCCCTGGAGGTAGACGAGAATGCCCCGGCCCTCCTTGACGATCGCGCCGAGGGCCGTGGACAGTTGCTCACCGCAATCGCAGTGCTTGGAGCCGAAGACGTCTCCGGTGAGACACTCCGAGTGCAGTCGGGTGAGCGCACCTTCGGTCTCGACGTCTCCGTAAACGAGCACCATTTGCTCCTCACCGCGATTGCGGTCGAGATAGCCGATGGCCAGGAAATCGCCGTGCACGGTGGCAAGCCGGACACTCACCGCGCGTTCGACTCCGGACGGACGAGTACCGTCGTCGAACACGTCATCACTTTCAATCATGTCTCGATCCTAACCGGGCAGGTGGTAATTCCAAGGCGGCGTGGGGGAAAATGAGAGACGACGCATCAACCGAGTGCCCGGTTCATCACGTTCGACCGGCCATATCCCTTGCAGTGACGTACGAAAGGCCGGAACGACATGAGCGGTTCGGGAACACCACAGTGGGCTTCGGGCCTGCTCCCGACGGACACCACGGAGGACGTACGGGCCCACCGGGCCGACGTTGCCGTGCTTCCCATCGGCAGCTTCGAGCAACACGGCGCATTTCTCCCCCTGGTGACCGACACGGTCATCGCCGGCACGATCGCCGCCGAGATCGCCGCCGCGCATCCGGTTCTCCACCTTCCTCCGCTGACGGTGTCCTGCTCCCACGAGCATGCCGCCTGGCCGGGAACGGTCAGTATTTCCGCCACGACGCTTTATGCCGTGGTCCGTGATATCGCCGACTCCCTCCACCGCTCCGGCATCACCTCGCTGGTTCTGGTGAACGGGCACGGCGGAAATTACGTGCTGCGCAATGTTGTTCAGGAATCCGCCTCCTCCAGCGGTATGCGAATGGCTCTTTTCCCGGGGTCGGGCGACTGGGGCGCGGCCCGCACGAGAGCCGGCCTGGAGACCTCGTCGCACAGCGATATGCATGCCGGAGAAGTGGAGACGTCGATCCTGTTGCACGCCCATCCGGAGGTGGTCCGTCCCGGATATGAGACGGCCGATCACCTCGCCGACGACCGCAGGCATCTGCTCACTCTCGGTATGCCGGGCTATACGGAGTCCGGTGTCATCGGCCGCCCGTCGCTGGCGTCCGCGGATAAGGGGAAGGAACTGCTGGCCTCACTCGTCGATTCCTTCGGTGAATACCTGTCACTTCTCTCCCGGGAGGAGGCACGATGAGCGTTCACGGCATCTCCCTGACGGAGGAACAGGCCTGGGAACGGCTGCTCGGCGTGCGCTCCGAGGCGGACGCCGAGGCCGCCGGGCTCGTGCGCGGACCGGACGGGGTCCGGCGGTGGAGCCAGAGCGCGTCGCCCGAGGCCGAGGCGCTCGCCGACCTCTATCTGCCGCTGTGCCTGGCCGGTCCGCGACTGACGGTGGCACAGCTCGGCCAGAGCGTCGACGGCTTCATCGCCACGCGTACCGGCGACGCCGATTTCGTCACCGGCGAGGAGGACCGTCGTCATCTGCACCGGCTCCGGGCTCTCGCCGACGCGGTCGTGGTCGGGGCGGGCACCGCCGTCTCGGACGACCCCCAGCTGACGGTGCGCGCCTGCGCCGGTGCCAACCCGGTGCGTGTAGTGCTCGATCCGCGCGGCCGGGTCCCTCTGGAGCGCAAGGTCTTCACCGATGGGTCAGCTCCCACTCTGTGGGTGGTCGGCGCCGGCGGCGACCACGAGAAGCGGGTGCGCGAGGGTGTCGGTGGCGGCAGTGGCGGTGTTGACGTGTTGACGCTGCCGGACGACGACGCGTTCGCCCCCCGGCGTCTGGTCGAGACCCTGGCGCGCCGCGGTCTCGGCCGGATGCTGATCGAGGGCGGCGGGGTCACCGTGTCGCGCTTCCTGCACGAGCAGGCGCTCGACCGGCTCTACGTCACCGTCGCACCGGTCCTGCTGGGCGACGGCGTTCCCGGTCTGCGCTTCGCGGGCACGTCCGTGATGCGTGAGGCGCTGCGTCCGCCGACGCGGCGCGCCATGCTCGGCGAGGACACCCTCTTCGAGTTCGGACTCGGAACGCCGTAGCCGCACGAGCCACTGCCCGGCAAGCACGAGCATGCCGGGCAGACTCGCGGCGAAGGCGAGAACTCCGTACACCACGGCGACCGTCAGTCCCTGGGCCGCGCCGAGGCCGGCGGCGCCGAAGGCCCAGGCGGTGGCGCCTTCTCTTGGGCCCCAGCCGCCGACGTTGAGCGGCAGCGCCATGGCGAGCAGCGCGAGCACCATCAGCGGCGCCAGTTCGGCGAAGGGCGCGGTGGAGCCGGCGGCGCGGGCCGCCACGAGGAACATCGCGAGGTGGCCCGCCAGTACCGCGACGGATGAGACCACCACGGCGGGCCAGCTCCCGCGGGCCAGCAGCGCGGTCCGTGCCTCGGTCAGCGTGGCGCGGACCGCACGGCGCCAGCGGGACGTTGCGGGCTCGCGCCGCCTGCGGACGGCTGCCGCGACGCCGAGGGCGCACAGCGCGGCGAGCACGACGGCAGCCAGGGGGGACGCGACCGCGTCGCGGGTCACGGCCAGGACGGGCGAGGGCAGCGTGAGCAGGATCGTTACGCCTGCGACGAGCAGGACGACCTGGCCCGCCGTCCGCTCCAGGACGACGGCGCGGACTCCCCTGCCGATGTCGCCCGTGTTCTGCCCGTGCCGTACGGCTCGGTGCACATCGCCGAGTACGCCACCGGGCAGTGCCGCGTTGAGGAACAGGGCCCGGTAGTAGTCGGCGACCGCGCCGCCGAGCGGCAGCCTGATGTTCAGTCCGCGGGCGACCACGCACCAGCGCCAGGCGCTGAGGACGGTGGTGAACAGACCGATCCCGAGGGCGGCCAGGAGGGTGGGACCGTCGATCCTGCGCAGTCCGTCCAGGAAGGCGCCGGTGCCCAGGCGCCACAGCAGTACCGCGAGGATCGCCGCACCGGCGATCGTGCCGATCCGGCCCTTGAGGTTCTGTGCGCTCATGACGTCCCGCCCGTCGGCCGGGGCAGTGCCAGCAGATCGCTGTGATGCACCACCACCTCCAACTCGCGTGCGGCGCAGGCCGCCAGGCGGCGCCGCAGATACTCGACGGCGCGCGGCCCGAGCTCCGGGCGCTCCTCGCACGCGGCGCCGACCCAGCCCTGCAGCCACTCCCCCGTCAGCTCCGACTCCTCCGCGCCGAGCCGCCAGGGGCTGGCGTGCACCCGTACGGTCATGCCGTGCCGTGCGAAGGTCTCCGATGCCTGCGTCACGGCGTCGGGACCGAGCAGCCCGCCGCGCCGCTGGTGGGCGTTGAAGGCTTCCTGGATCTCGGCGTCCAGCGGGTCGGCGGGGGTCAGTTCGACCCGGCCCATGACGGACAGGGCCAGCAGCGCCGGGCAGCCGGCCTCGGCACAGGCCGCGGCGAGGCCGTCGATCTCGTCGCGGTTCAGGACGTCCAGCAGGGCCGACGCCGTGACGAGCGAGGCGCCCGCGAGGGTGGCGGCGGTGAGACCGGCGAGATCGCCGCGTACGGTCGCGACCGTGACCGGGCCGCCGCCACCGGCGGTCCGGGGCGTACGGTCGGCGGCCAGAACGAGCAGTTCGGGATCGCGGTCGTGCAGGACCCAGTGCTGCGCGCCGGTCAGGCGGGGTGCGAGCCAGCGGCCCATGGACCCGCTGCCGCAGCCGAGATCGTGGATCACGAGGCCCGTGCCGTCCTCCTGACCGCTCGTCAGAGCACCGGTCAGAGGGTCGAGGAGTTCGCTCGCGCGTGCGGCCGCGTCGGCGGGCTCGCGCAGCTCCAGCCACTCCGGGGCATAACGGGGTACTTCGGTGGCGGTCATGCGACCCTCCGGGGTTCGTGCAGGAGGTGTTCGAGTGCTCCGGCGAGATGACGCGCTGTCGTCTCCCAGCCGTCGAGCACGGCGCGGCGGCCGAGTGCCGCCGCCTTCAGCCGGCGACGCAGCTCGGGCTCGTCGAACCAGCTGCGGAGCGCCGCCGGGAGGGCCGTCGGGTCCTCCGACCGGACGAGGATCCCCGGCACACTGCCGTCGGGTGCCCGGCCGACCGCCTCGGGGAGTCCGCCCACGGCCGTCGCGAGGACGGGCACGCCGTGGGCGAGTGCCTCGGTGACGGCCATGCCGTACGTCTCGGCGTAGGAGGTGAGGACGAGCAGATCGGCGGCGGCGTAGTGGGCGGCGAGTTCTTCCCGCGGGAGCGGACCCGCGAGCCGGACACGGTCGGACAGACCGGAGTTGCCGATGAGTTCACGCAGCCCGGAGACATAGCCGGGGTCGTGGTCGAGGCCGCCGACGCACAGACAGGACCAGGGAAGGTCCGCGACACCGGCAAGCGCCTTCACCAGCCGGTACTGGCCCTTGCGCGGAGTCACGGCCGCCACGCACAGCAGCCGCGAGACACCGTCGGTGCCGGGTGCCGCGGGCTCGGTGTCGACGCCGGGGGCGGCGACGTGGAGCCGGTCGGGTGCGAGCCGGTGGTGGGCCGCGAGGCGGCGTGCCGCCCAATGGCTCGTCACCACGACCGCTCTGACGGCGCGCAGGGTCTCGCGCTCCAGGGCGTCCAGCTCCGCGGCCTGGGCGGCGACCAGTCCCGTCTCGTCGCCGAGCGGCAGATGCACGAGGACCACCAGGCGCAGCCGCTCCGCCTCGGGGACGACGATGTCGGGCACCCCGCAGGCGACGATTCCGTCGACGAGGACGAGGGAACCGTCGGCCTGCTCGGCCAGGATGCGGCGCAGTTCGTTGCGGGCCGCGGCGTCGGGCTGCGGCCAGCCGCCCGCGACGGTGTGCTCGTGGACCTGCCAGCCGATTCGGGACAGGTCCCGGCAGACCCGGCGGTCGTACACGTTGCCGCCGCTGGGTGCGGCGGGGTCGTCGACACCACCGGGCATGACGAAGTGCACCGCGCGCGAGGGCGGGGTGGCGGCGTCGGCACGGTCCACGGGCGTCACAGCGTTCGCTCGTAACTCGCCCACGCGATGTGGGACTCGTGCAGCGTGACCGTGATGCCGGCGATCTCCCGGGCGCCTTCGCCCAGTGCTCCGGCGTGCACGCGGTCGGCGAGACGGTCGGCGATGACCTTGGCCAGCGCCTCCGTGGAGGTGTTGATGCCCGCGAAGTCGGGCTCGTCGTCGAGGTTGCGGTAGTTCAGGGCGGCGACGACGGTGCCCAGCTCGGTGGTGGCGAGGCCGATGTCGACGACGATGTTGTCGGCGTCGAGTGCGGCACGCCGGAACGTGGCGTCCACGAGGAAGGTCGCTCCGTGCAGGCGCTGCGCGGGTCCGAAGACCTCTCCACGGAAGCTGTGAGCGATCATGAGGTGATCGCGGACGGTGATGCTGAACAACGGACGATCCTCCAGGTACGGCGCCTCTGACCCCCTGCCGGGGTCTGTCGTGTAGTACGGCCGGCCTGTTCTCCTTGTTCAGGCCGGATCAGCAGCAGATTCGTACAGAACCCGGAGACACATCGCAGGCAGGTCGCCCGAGGCGAGCCGCGGCAGTACCTCCGGAAGCTCGTGGAACGCGCACTCGCCGGTGACGAAGGTGTCGAAGACGGGGTCCGCGAGGAGATCGAGCGCGATGGCGAGCCGGTCGGCGAAGGTCCGGCGGGAGCCGCGGGCCGGGGACACGGTCCCCACCTGGCTGCTGCGGACGACCAGTCGGCGGGAGTGGAAGGCCTCCCCGAGCGGGAGGCTGACGCGGCGGTCGCCGTACCAGCTCAGTTCGAGGACCGTGCCCTCCGGCGCGAGCAGCTCCAGTGAGCGGGTGAGCCCGGCCTCGGTGGCGCTGGCGTGGACGACGAGATCGCAGTCGCCCGTGGCGTCCTCCGGGAGCGCGAAGTCGACCCCGAGGGCCTTGGCAACGGCGGCGCGGCCGGGGTCGGCGTCGACCAACTGGACGCGGACGGCGGGGAACCGGGCGAGGACGGCGGCCACCGACGCGCCGATCATGCCCGCTCCGACGACGGCGATACGGTCGCCGACCAGTGGCGCCGCGTCCCACAGGGCGTTCACAGCGGTCTCCACCGTCCCGGCCAGAACGGCCCGTGCGGCGGGCACGCCGTCCGGCACCGGTGTCACGGCGCTCGCGGGGACGACATAGCGGGTCTGGTGCGGATAGAGGCAGAAGACGGTACGGCCGACCAGCTCCCGCGGTCCCGCTTCCACCAGGCCGACATTGAGGTACCCGTACTTCAGCGGACCGGGGAAGTCGCCCTCCTGGAACGGCGCCCGCATCGTCGTGCGCTGGTTCTCCGGAACACCGCCCCGGAAGACGAGTGTCTCCGTCCCCCGGCTCACCCCGGAGTAGAGCGTGCGCACCACGACGTCGTCGTCCGTGGGGGCCGGCAGGGACACGTCCCGGATCTCTCCGTGACCGGGTGAGCGGAGCCAGAAGGCGCGGGCGGTGAGCTCCATGAGGCGTCCTCCTGAACATTCGGGCAGCGGTCCACGTACTGATCTTTACGAAGCCGCGGACACGGTACGCGGCACTCACGGACTCTGTCACACAGCCGGAGGACACACGGTGACCTTGAACGACACGCTCGACAGGAGGCTCCTGCACCAGGAGACGGCCGTGGGTGCGGGTGCTCAACTGCTGCTGCTCGCCCTCCTCGGATCGGCGATGGGCCTGGGGCTCGCGGGGTGGCTGACGGGCCTGGCGTTCGCGCTCGTCACCTGGGCGGTGCTCACCCGCGCCCTGTCCCGCTCCTGGCTCCGCTCCTTCGGCGCGGCCAACCGCGTCACGCTCGCCCGGGCCACGCTCGTCGGCGGAGTGACCGCGCTCGTCGCGGACTCCTTCGAGAGCCCCCGCCCGGTCACCGTGCTGGTCGCCCTGACAGCGGTGGCGCTGATACTCGACGCGGTCGACGGCAAGGTGGCCCGCCGCACGGGAACGTCGTCCGCACTCGGGGCGCGCTTCGACATGGAGGTCGACGCCTTTCTCATCCTGGTGCTCAGCGTCTATGTCGCCATGTCGCTGGGCCCCTGGGTGCTGCTGATCGGCACGATGCGCTACGCGTTCGTCGCCGCGGCCCGTGTCCTCCCCTGGCTGAACGGCGCCCTCCCGCCGAGCACGGCCCGCAAGACGGTGGCGGCGCTCCAGGGCATCGTGCTCCTGGTGGTGGGAGCGGGAATCCTGCCGCAGTGGCCGGCACTGACGGCCGTGGGCATGGCGCTGGGGCTCCTGCTGTGGTCGTTCGGCCGGGACGTCAGGTACCTGTGGCGGGTGCGGAACGTTCCGGAGTCCGAGGTCTTCGCAACGCCGCGTCACACGGCGGCCGATGCGGTGCGGCACCCCTCCGCGGCGTAACGGGCGGCGCCCGCGGAGGCGTTGCAGCGGGGCCGGTCGTCTAGGACCCACGGCCCTGAGGCGCCGGCGAGACCCGTCTGTGTGCGCCGGTCGGCAGCAGGAAAACCCAGGTGCGGTAGGCCCAGAACCGAAAGGCCGTGGCGGCCGCGATGCCGAGCGCCTTCACCAGGTTGTTCTGCAGGACACCGTTCCAGCCGAGCCAGTAGGTCGCCGCGTAGAGCGTTCCGTTCTCGATCAGCAGGCCGACGAGGCTGAAGGCGACGAACAGGGAGAACTGCCGGGCGGGGCTGCGCTTGTCCCTCTCGCGGTAGGTGAAGTAGCGATAGCCCAGGTAGTTGAAGACGATCGCCGCGGTGGTGCCGGCGATGCCGCATCGCACGACCGACTCGGACGTGGCCGCCCGGCAGAGGTTGAACACGGCGAAGTTCACCGCCACGCCGAGGCCGCCGACCGTGCCGAACCGCAGCATCTCGCGCATCAGCGGAGGCGGCGTCGCCTGCCGGCTCGGCTTCGACTCGTGCATGGGCAGCTCCGGGACGGGACGAGGCACGCGCCGGTGGGACCGGTCAGGTGCGACTGGGCCCTCGTCCGGTGATGCGCTCGACGCCACCGCTCCCGCGCGACGGGTCTCCCCTGGACGAAGGGGTCCGCCCGGGCGGCAGACACACCACCTATGCCCGGGGACCTCCCGCGCGTGGTGCGTGACAGGGGCAGTTCACCCGGTCGCGCCACAGCGCAGGGCGTACGAGCTGCACGGCGACACGGAATCCGCGGACAGCATCCGGGACCGCGAGCACGTCGCCGGCACCCCTCGGCGCGAGTCCGGTCCGGCATGACGCACCGTCATCCCGCATGTGGCGCAGTCGTCCGGCACACGGAAAATGTGCCGATGTGCCCGGAACCTAGGCAGCCGGACCGTCCGGACGGTATCTTGCGCTCCCTGAGTGCACGGCACGGCGCCCCGGGGGTGGGGAAGGGAGAGGCCACGATGCAAGGACACGGTCCTCCGTTCCGTCCCGGGTACGAACGCGCGGGTGGTCTCGCCGACTCGGTGTTCGAGGCCGCACTGCGCCATCCCTCCCTGGTGCAAGTCTCTCGCCACTCAGGGCGGGGCGAGGGCGCCTGGGAGCCGGTGACCGCACGGGAGCTGTGCGACCAAGTCGTCGCCGTGGCCAAGGGTTTCCTGGCCAACGGCATCCGGTTCGGTGACCGCGTGGCGCTCATGTCCCGTACGCGCTACGAGTGGACGGTGCTGGCCCACGCCCTGTGGTCGGTGGGGGTGGAGATCGTTCCCGTGTACCCCACCTCGTCCATCGAGCAGGTGCGCTGGATCCTCAACGACGCCCAGGTCAGGGCGATCGTGGTGGAGCACGAGAACCACGCGATGACGGTCGCGGCCGCCTCCGACTCACAGTCCGCGCTGACCGCGATCTGGCAGATGGACCGTGGCTGCCTGGCGTCCCTCGTCGAAGAAGGTCTCGCGCTGGACGACGAGATGATTCATCGTCACCGGGCCGCGGTGCTGCCGGACCAGATCGCCGCGATCACGTACACCTCCGGCACCACCGGCAGCCCCAAGGGCTGCCTCATCACACACGGCAACCTCGCCGCCGAGTGCGACATCCTGCTCGAAGGGTGGGGCGGGATTCTCGCCGAGCCCGGTGTGCAGCCGTCGATCCTCAACTTCCTTCCTGTCGCGCACATTTACGGCCTGATGGTGGGGGTCGCGTGTCTGCGCGGCGGCATACGGCTGGGCCATCAGCCCGATCTGAGCCCCGAGTCGCTGCTGCCGGCCCTGTCGTCCTTCCGGCCGACGTTCCTGTTCGCGGTGCCCTACATCTTCGAGAAGATCTTCCACAAGGCCCGCCGGACCGCCGAGGGCGCGGGAAACCTCGGTCTCTTCGACAAGGCCGCCGCCGTTGCCGTGCGTTACGCGGAGTCCGTGGAGCGCCAGTCGACCGGCGCGGGCCACGGTCCGGGTCCGTCGCTGAAGGTCCTGCACGCCGTGTACGACCGTCTGGTGTACACCAAACTGCGTGCGGTACTGGGCGGCCAGGTGCGCACAGCCGTCTCGGGCGGCTCCACTCTCCGCCGCGAGCTGGGGCTGTTCTTCGCGGGTGCGGGCGTCACCGTGTACGACGGCTACGGCCTCACCGAGACCGCGGGGGCGATCACGGCACAGCCGCCGGGCGAGGTCAGGTTCGGCACGGTGGGCCGGCCGATTCCCGGCTGCGCGGTGCACATCGCGGACGACGGTGAGGTGTGGGTCGCCGGTGAAACGGTCTTCGCGGGCTATCTGAACAACCCGAAGGCCACCGAGGCGGTGCTGCGGGACGGGTGGTTCGCGACCGGTGACACCGGCCATCTCGACGAGGAGGGCTACCTCGTCATCACCGGCCGCAAGAAGGACATCATCATCACCAGCGGCGGCAAGAGCGTGGCCCCGCTGCCGCTGGAGGAGCAGCTGCGCCACCATCCGCTGATCTCCCAGTGCCTGATCGTCGGCGACGACCAGCCGTACATCGCCGCTCTGATCACGGTGGACCCGGAGGCGCTGGCGCACTGGCTGGCCCTGAAGGGGAAGCCGCAGTGGGACGTGTCGGCGATGACGGACGACGAGGACCTGCGGGCCCAGATCCAGCGGGCGGTCTCCCGGGCCAACACCCGGGTGTCGCAGGCGGAGTCGATCCGCGCCTTCCGGATCCTGCCGAGGGAGTTCACGCTGGACTCCGGTCTGATGACACCGACGCTGAAGCTCAAGCGGCGGGCGATCGCGGGGGCGTACGCGGCGGACATCAACGCGCTGTACCGGCGGTGAGGGCGGCGCCTCGCGGGCCGGGCGGCCGGCACCGGGTGAGCGAGCGCGGTGCGCGGGCCGGGCGGTGTTCGGCCGGTGGCCCGAAACCGGGCTCCCACGCACCCCGGAAACAAAAGAAACCCCACGCGATGTGGGGTTTCTCCGTGGTGTCCGAGGGGGGACTTGAACCCCCACGCCCGATAAAGGGCACTAGCACCTCAAGCTAGCGCGTCTGCCATTCCGCCACCCGGACAAGGTGTGTGTCGGCCGTGAGGCATCCCCGCGGCGACATGGACAACAATACCAGGGGTTCGGGGCCCTCCGTGACTGCCTTTTCCCGGGCCCCGGATCGGTCGTGACCAGGCAGGACGAGCCTCCGGGAGGATCCCGGCCGACCGGCCGGCCGCTCCGTTCCGGCCTCGCTCGGGAGCCCGCCGGCGCACTGCGGCGTCACACCGGTCACGGCCCGCGCTCAGCTCCGCGCTCCCCCGCCGTGCGGCTGGCGGCCCACCGGCCCGCCCCCCCACCCCACAAGCGGACCGGGCGGCGTCAGTCCTTGCGGCCCGTCGCGGCGACCGTGACGCCGAGGCCGATCATGGTCACCCCGCCCACTCCGCCGACCAGTGCCAGCCGCCTCGGCGACCTGGCGAACCAGCTTCGCGCGGTGGCGGCGACCAGCCCCCAGACACTGTCGGAGGCCAGCGCGATGACGTTGAAGACCAGGCCGAGCAGCAGCATCTGGCCCGTGACGTTTCCCTGACCGCGGTCGACGAACTGCGGCAGCACAGCGGCGAAGAACACGATGGTCTTCGGGTTGGCCACCCCGACGGCGAACCCGTCCGCGAGCGTGCGCCAACTGCTGTGCACGGGGGCTTCGCCCGAGAACGCGGCATGCAACGACCCGCGTTCCCGCACGGCCTTGATCCCCAGATACACCAGGTACGCGGCGCCCACCAGCTTCAGCGTCGTGAAGACGACGACCGAGCGTTCGACGACGGCTCCGACCCCGAGGGCCACGGCGACGACGAGGACGTAGGCACCGAGCGTGTTCCCCACGACGGTGGTCAGCGCGGCGCGACGGCCCTGCGCCAGTGCCCTCCCGACCACGAACAGCACGCTCGGGCCAGGTATCACGATCAGCAGGAAGGACATCGCCGCGAAGGCGAGGAGACGGTCGGTGGAGAGCATGCGGCCGATCGTAGCCAGAGCACCACGCTCGCTCGCAGCCCTTTTTCTGCCTGCGGATCCTCTGCCGCGGGCCACCGGCACACCGTCCGCCGGCCGGCGCGATCAGTGCAGCCGCGACAGCGCCTGCTCCAGCCCGCCCGGGGTCAGCGCGGGGCCGGGCAGGGAGGCGCCGGGGGCACGCAGTCCGTTGAGGAGGAGCGCCAGCGGGCGTCGCCATGCGCCCGGCGACGCCTCCTCGGCGGCGGGGACGGCGCGGCCCAGGGCGGCGAGGACGAAGAGCAGGTCCTCGACCGTCACGTCCTCGCAGACCGTGCCGCTCTCGCGGCAGCGGGCGAGCAGCAGGCCGAAGGTTGCGGTGTTGTGGGCGTGCAGGCCCTCCAGGGACGGGATTCCGGGGATCGTCGTGGTCATCAGGTCGGTGACGCCCCGGTCGGCGGCGAGTCCCGTGAAGATGTGCGTCACGTAGTCGACCAGACCTGACCACGGGTCCTCGGCCTCGCGGGCACGCTCGCCGGCTTCGCGCGTGGCTGCCAGCAGGTCGTGGAACACCACCTCGATCAGGGCGGCGCGGTCCGGGAACCGGCGGTAGAGCGTGGCGTTGCCGACGCCCGCCCGGCGGGCGATCACGTCGAGAGGTGCCTCCACGCCCTGCTCCGCGTAGACCTCCCGGGCTGCTTCCAGGATGCGTAGCCGGTTGCGTTCCGCGTCTTGTCTCACGCCCTCACGCTACCCGAACCGTGGAGCACTCCCCACTTTCTGCTACGGTCGCACCGTAAACGGGGAGCAGTCCCCACTTGGTGGACGGACTGCTGCCGCCGTCACCCGTCGCACGTCCACGCCACCGGAGGGCAGGCACCGTGACACTCGTCGAACTGGTCCCCGACCAGGACCGCTTCACCGCCGATCCGCACAGCCGCTACGCGGAACTGCGCGCGCGGGGAGGCATCCACCATGTGCTGCTGCCGTCGAAGGAGGCCGCCTGGCTGGTGACCGACGCCCGAGCGGTGCGGGCCGCGCTCACCGACGAGCGACTGCGCAACGACGTACGGCACTCCGCGTCCTGGGCCCATGACGGCGGGTACGCGATCGGACGGAATCTGCTCCAGGTCGACCCGCCGGACCACACCCGGCTACGACGCCTGGTGGCACGCGAGTTCACCCGGCACCGCGTCCAGGCGATGCGCGGGCGCGTCCAGGAGACAGCCGACGGCCTGATCGACGCGCTGGCGCCGGCCGGAGAGGCCGACCTGGTCGACGCCTTCGCCTTTCCGCTGCCGGTGACCGTGATCTGCGAACTGATCGGCGTACCGGAGGAGGACCGGGACCCCTTCCGTGCCTGGTCCGCCGAGATCGTCGCGGCCACCAGCCACGAGGCCGCGTCGGCCGCGGGCCTGGCGATGACGGCGTACCTCACCGACCTCATCGAGGCCAAGCGGGCCCTTCCGGTGGAAGCCGATGCGGCCGGATCGGCACGGGGCGACCTGCTGCACGCTCTCGCCCACGCCGACAGCACGGATGAAGAGCCCCTGACCGCGCCGGAGTTGCTCGGGATGACCTTCCTGCTCCTGGTGGCCGGCCACGAGACCACGGCCAACCTGATCTCGAGCGCCGTGGACCTGCTGCTCCGCAACCCCGAGCAGCTCGCGGCCCTCCGTGCGGACTGGACCCTCCTCGAAGGCGCCGTGGAGGAGGCGATGCGCTACGAGCCTCCGGCCCTCGCCGCGGCCTACCGCTATCCGGTCACCGACGTGACGATCGCCGGCACCACTGTGCCGAAGGGCGACCCCGTCGTGCTCGGCCTGGCCGCCGCCAACCGCGATCCGGCGGTGTTCGCCGATCCGGACCGCTTCGACATCCACCGCGATCCGGCCGCCACGCGTACGCATCTGTCGTTCGGCCACGGCATCCACCACTGCCTCGGCGCTCCGCTGGCCAGGATGGAATCCGCGATCGCCCTGCGCACCCTGCTCGAACGCCTCCCGGGTCTCGCGCTCGCCGACCCGTCCGCCCCGTCCGCGTGGCGGCCCAGCCTGCTGCGAGGGCTGGACCGGCTGGACGTGACGTGGTGAGCAGCGGGGCCGCAGGCGTCAGTCGGCCATCATCTCCCGTACCAGCGGCGCCACTTCGGCCCCGAACAGCTCGATGTTGGTCATCACCGCACTGTGCGCCATGCCGTGCATGCCGTACTTCAGGTCGAAACGGGTCGCGTCCAGGTCCCTGAGCGTCGTCACGATCTTGCGGGCCACGGTTTCGGGCGAGCCGACGTGCAGTGCGCCGCCCGGGCCCACGTCACGCAGCAGGGTCTCGCGGGTGGGGGTGCGGAAGCCGCGCTCGCGGGACACCCTGCGCATCGCGGTCTCCAGGGCGGGCAGGAACTCCTCGACCGCCTGCTCGTCGGTGGCCGCGACATGACCGGGCGCATGGATGCCGACCGGCCGCCGCGGCTGACCGAACTGTTCCAGCGCCTGCCGGAACAGCTGCGAGAAGGGTGCGAAGCGGGCCGTCTCGCCCCCGATGATCGCGAGCATCAGGGAGAAGCCGTGGCGGGCGGTGCGGACCACCGACTGAGGGCTGCCGCCGACACCGATCCAGGTCGGGATCGCCCCCGACTCGCTGTGCGGGTAGACCGGGAGACCGTCGAGGGAGGCGCGGGTGTTGCCCGACCAGGTGACCGGCTTCTCCTTCAGGAGCTCAACGAACAGGCCCACCTTCTCCTCGAAGAGTTCCTCGTAGTCGCTCAGCTCGTAGCCGAAGAGCGGGAACGACTCGGTGCTCGATCCCCTGCCGAGGATGAGCTCGGCCCGGCCGTTCGACACGGCGTCGAGGGTGGCGTACCGCTGGAAGACGCGGACGGGGTCGTCGGAGCTGATCACCGTCACCGCCGAGCCGAGACGTATCCGCGAGGTCTGCGACGCGATGGCGGCGAGGACGACGTCGGCGGCCGACAGGGGCATGGTGTCGGTGTGGTGCTCGCCGATGCCGAAGTGGTCGAGGCCCACCTGATCGGCGAGGACGCCCTCCTCCACGAGATGGCGGATGGTCCGCGCGTGGGACAGCGGACGGCCGTCGGCGTCGTCGGTCACATCGCCGAACGTGTCCAGGCCGAGCGTGAGGTCTCCCCCATCGGTCCGGCCGGTCGAAGGACTGGTCATGTCGTACTCCCTGCATGGTGTGACCCGTGGTTCTCGCGGTCGGCGCCGCGCCTCACGGGACGGGTGGGTCAGCTGGCGATGCGCCGCAGCGCCTGGGTGAGCCGAGCCAGATCGGCGCCTTCGAGGTGGTCGAAGACGTGGCGGCGGGCGCTCGCCAGATGGGCGGGCCATGCCTGTTCGAGCCGGGCGAAGCCCTCGTCGGTGAGTACGGCGTTCCAGCCGCGGGCGTCCTCGTCGCAGCGGGTCCGTGCGACCAGGCCCTGGGTCTCCAGGCGGGTCACCACGCGGGTCATCCCACTGAGGGAGAGATTGCATGCCGCGGCGAGCTCGCTCATCCGCATCAGCCGGTGCGGCGCCTCGGACAGATGCATCAGCGTCGTGTACTCGGAGACCGGGATGCGCTGCTCGCGCATCATGTCGGCGTCGATGACGCGCGGCAGGACGATCATCACGCGACCGAGCTCGCGCAGCAGCGCTTCCTCGTCGGTGCTCAGGGGGCGCAGCGGCTGCTGCTCGGCGTCGGTCATGTCTCGATAGTACTTGCTTGACGAAGCAAGTTCTAGGTGGATACTTGACGAGGCAAGGACCTTTGCGCCGGATCACCACAGAGTTCCGGATCACCACAGAGCTATCGAGGGACACCCATGACCAAGATCGGCATCATTCTCGGCAGCACCCGCCCGGGGCGTAACGGAGAGGCCGTCGCCCGCTGGGTGCACGACATCGCCGCACAGCGCGACGACGCGGAGTTCGAGCTCGTCGACCTGCTCGACTACAAGCTCCCCCACCTCGACGAGGCGTACCCGCCGTCACTCGGCCAGTACTCGCAGCCGCACACGCTGAGCTGGGCGAGCAAGATCGCCTCGTTCGACGGCTTCGTCATGGTGACGCCGGAGTACAACCACTCCACCTCCGGCGCGCTGAAGAACGCCATCGACTTCCTCTATGCCGAGTGGAACAACAAGGCCGTCGGATTCGTCAGCTACGGGTCGGCCGGCGGCACCCGCGCGGTGGAGCACCTGCGCCTGATAGCCGGCGAGCTCCAGATGGCCGACGTGCGTGCGCAGGTCGCCCTGTCGCTGTTCACGGACTTCGAGAACTTCAGCGTGTTCAAGCCGGGCGACTTCCAGCGGGACTCGCTCACGACGGTGCTCGACCAGGTCGTTTCCTGGAGCCAGGCGCTGGCGCCGCTGCGGGCGGCCTGAGACCGGGCGAGACCCGGCGGCGGGACCCCGGCGCCAGCACCGCCACCACCTTCGGCAGCCGCCCGCCGGGCGGTCAGGGCAGGAGTCTGTCGATGGCGCCGGGGCCTTCCTCGGCCAGCTTGCGCTGCGCCCAGGCCAGGTTCTCCGGGGTGAGGTCCCGGCCCGAGGCGAGCACGAGATCCTCGGGTGAGACCTCGCCCTCGGAGCCGGTGTGCAGCAACGAGTCGGGCGTGACGGCATCGTCGGGCGGGGGGTTCGCGCCGGACTGTGGATCGGTCATGGTCTCTCCCTGTTCGGTCCGATGTGTCCCCTCGTACCCACCCCCCGTCCGAGCGCGCTCCCGCTCCTCCTAAAACACTCGTCTGGCCGGTGCGGCACGCCGCCGACCGGCAGTGGTCTCCTTTCGGGCACCCCGGGTGCCGACGGACATGCGGCGCTTCGTAGGGTGAATCCCTGGGGAGTGGTCCGGCCAGGGCCAGTGGGAGCGTGGGGGCTAGATGTTCAACGGCGAGGACGTCGGGACTGTCCGGGGGCACGGGGCGGTGCCGGACCATGGGTAGACACGGACGAGGGCCCGAGACGGACGGTGACGACGCCGCACCGGCCTCCGGCCGCACCGGTCTGAGCAGCCTCGTCGCGCACCTCAGGGTCGCCCGCCTGCGGGAGGCGATGCAGCAGCCGAACGTCAGGCGCATCGTGCGGGCGCTCGGACTGCGCACCCGGCTGGCGGACATGTGGCACAGCGTGGACTACCCGCGCTCGGCCCGGCAGGGCTGGCGGCGCTGGGTGCCGTCGTGGCGCCAGTCCCTGAGCCTGTTCCTGGTCTCCACCGCCGGTGTGACGCTGCTGGTGATGTTCGCCTACGTCAAGACCGACATCCCCAAGAACCTCAACGGGTTCGCCACCCAGCAGGACAACGTCTACTACTGGTCCGACGGGACGCAGATGGCGCGGTCCGGCTGGGTCAGCCGGCAGGAGACGTCCCTCGACCAGGTGCCGGAGGACGTCCAGTGGGCGGTTCTCTCCGCCGAGAACGCCAACTTCTACTCGGACCCCGGCATCTCCGTGTCGGGCATCGTCAGAGCGCTCGGTCACATGGTCGGTGGCGGCAGCACCGAGGGCGGCTCGACCATCACCCAGCAGTACATCAAGAACGCCTATCTGAACCAGGACCAGACCTACTCCAGGAAGTTCACCGAAGTTCTGCTCGCCGTGAAGCTGGACAACCGGCTGAGCAAGAAGGAGATCCTGGAGGGGTACCTCAACACGAGCTGGTTCGGCCGCGGGACCTACGGCATCCAGCGGGCGTCGCAGGCGTACTACGGCAAGGAGGCCTCGCAGCTCAACGCCAGCGAGGGCGCCTTCCTGGCCTCGCTGCTCAAGGGCGCCGCGCTCTACGACCCGACCATCAGCGCCAAGAACCGTGAGCGGGTGGAGCAGCGGTGGAGCTGGACGCTCGACCGCATGGTGGCGGTCGGCAAGCTCTCGCGCGAGGAGCGGGCCCGGTACACCAAGTTCCCCGAGCCGAAGCCCGCGGCGCCGCCGGGCAATCTGAGCGGCCAGCAGGGCTATCTCGTGGAGCTGGCGAAGGATTACACGTCCAAGCACGTGGAGATCTCCGACGCCCAGTTCGACCTGGGCGGCTACCAGATCTACACGACGTTCGACAAGCAGCGGGTGGCCTCGCTGACCTCGTCGGTGGAGAAGGTGCGGGCCAAACTCGACCCGAAGAAGCGTCCTACTGACACCTACGTGAAGACCGGCGCCGCGTCCGTCGCCCCGAACGGCCGCATTCTCGCCGTGTACGGCGGACCCGACTACCTCAAGCAGGGCTTCAACGAGGCGAACGCGGTGACCGTGCCCGCCGGTTCGGCCTTCACGCCGTTCGTGTACGCGGCGGGGCTCGCCGAGGGCGTCCAGAAGGAACGGGAGACGCCACGGGTTCCGGTGTCGCCGGACACCCTCTACAACGGCAACGACAACATCGCGGTCCGTACGCCGGAGGGCCCGTACTGGGACCGCGGCGGCAAGATCGTCAAGGGCCGCAACGACGAGAACCGGTCATGGGGCCAGGCGATCAGCCTGCGCACGGCCATGGCCAACTCGGTCAACACCCCCTTCCTCCAGCTCGGCATGGACGTCGGCCTGGACAAGGTCCGCAAGACCGCGGCCGACGCCGGCCTGCTGACGTCCAGCTTCGGGCGCTCCATACCGGAGTTCTCGCTCGGCAACTCCAAGCCGAGTGCCATCCGTATGGCGACGGCGTACGGGACCTTCGCCGCGGGAGGCCTGCACACCGAGCCCTACTCGGTGCTGAAGGTGACCCGTAACGGAAAGCTGCTCCGGCTGCCCCGGCCGGACGCGGACCGGGCGATGAGCCCCGATGTGGCCGCCAAGGTCACCGACGCCCTCCGGGACTCGGTCCAGGAGGGCAGCGGACGGGCGGCCAAGTCGGTCGGCGAGACCGCGGCGGGCAAGACCGGCACGACGCAGGACGACACGGCGGCCTGGTTCGTCGGGTACACACCGCAGGAGTCCACGGCGGTGGTGCTCTACCGGACGGACCTGAGGAAGCTGGAGTTGCTGCCGCTCAAGGGGCTGGGCGGGCCGGACGCCGATTCGCCGGTGTCCATGGCGACGAAGATCTGGAAGGACCACATGGCGACGGCGCGGTGACCCGCCGCCGGGCGTGAGGGGCTGGGAGCGGCCGGGGGTGGTCGCTCCCGGAGGGCGTACAGGCGCCCGGGCTCCGTACGGCGATCAAGACGCGTGCGGCGATCAAGGCGCGTGCGGCGGCAGAGCGTACGGGCGGTCCGGGTGAGGGCGCGGCGGCCAGGGGCACGGGGCGGTCCCGAGACGCGCGCCTGTCCGAGCACTCCCCCGGACAGGACCTAGTCGATCAGCGTCTTCCAGTCCGGGGACTGCGCCGGGTCGAGGCCGCGCAGATTGGCGAGGACCTTGGGGTCCTGCACGTCGAGCCAGTCGCTGAGCTCCCGGAACGACACGCACTTCACGTCGGAGCGGGGGCAGACCTTCCGCATGACGTCCTCGACGGCGTCCATGTAGATGCCGCCGTTCCAGTTCTCGAAGTGGTTTCCGATGAACATGGGGGCGCGGCTGCCGTTGTAGACCCGCTCGAAGCCGTTGAGGTAGGCGTCCCGGGTCTCCTTCTCCCACTCCGCGTAGCGCGCGGGATCACCCTCGGTGGTACCGCCGGACTGGTTGTAGAGGAAGTTGAAGTCCATGGCGAGGACCTGGAGTTCCTTGTCCGGGTAGGGCAGGAGCTGGAGCGGGAAGTTCCAGATGCCGTTGATCTTGGAGGGCCATATCTGGAAGTCGCCGGACGAGCTCGCGTCGTAGCGCCAGCCGAACTTCTTGATCGCGGGGATCAGGTTCTTCTGGCCCTCCAGGCACGGAGCGCGGCCGCCCACGGTCTCCTTCTGCACATCGAAGGGCAGCGGCGGCAGATCCTTCATGCCCGTGTTCGTCTTCCACTTCTTGACGAACCCATAGGTCTGCTCGATCTCGCTCTTCCACTCCTCGACGCTCCAGTCGCCGCCGCCCTTCTCACCGCAGAAGTGGCCGTTGAAGTGGGAGCCGATCTCGTTGCCGTCCTTCCAGGCGCCGCCGAGCTCCTTCAGGGTGGTGCGGATGTGCTCGTCCGTGGGGTACGAGATCGCGGCCGCGCCGACGTCGTGCTGCGGCGGGCGGTAGAGACCGGCCTTGTCCTTGGGCAGCAGATAGATGCCCGTGAGGAAGAACGTCATGGTGGCGTCGCTCTCCTTGGCCACCTGGCGGAAGCGGGAGAACGTCCGGTCGTCGCCCTCCAGGGCGCCGTCCCAGGAGAACACGACGAACTGCGGGGGCTTCTCCCCCGGCTTGAGCTTCCTGGGTTCGAGCTGCTTGGGCTGCGGCCCGGTGTAGGAGGTCGACCCGTCCCCCAGCACCTTGGTCGTGCCGTCCCACTTCTCCTCGTCGTCCTTGGCGGACTTCTCCCCCACACCACTGCGTGACGCCGCGTTGGCGGCGCCGTCCCCGTCCCCGCCGGACAATGCCAGGATTCCCACCGCGCCGGCCACGACGGCCGCCACCCCCGCGGCTCCGAACCGGATGCGTGCCCGTTTACGGGCACGGGCACGCGCTTGGGCCCTCACACTCTGCGCCATAGATTCCGCCCCCAGAAAACGAACACGTGCCCCCGGTTACACCTGTCCGAATATACGTGTTGATTCGGAACAGGGCGGAAGTGGTCCATGATGTGACGTGTTTTGCACGGGCGGATGTGGCCGACGCGCCGCGAGTGACGGTGCCGCGATCCCCGTCCCCCGACGTCAAACCGGTCGACCGCCGATCCGGGACACCTCTACGGTGTCGACCATGACCGGCCTGCCTGTACGGGTACCCGACGTCCGTGTCCACGTCAAGATGAACATCGGCGCCTGTGGCCCCTTCGCGTACATCGTCGCCACCTTCGAACCGCCGCGCGCGGACGCGGGGTTCGAGCTCCGGAACTCCCTGCCGGAGAACCGGCTGCCCCCGGAGTACGTGCCCGCGCTGCGGGAGGGCCTGCTGGACGGGCTGGGCGGAGTGGCCGCCGCGGTCATGCTCACGGACGGCAGGCACCACGAGGTGGACTCGTCCGAGTACGGCTACCGGATCGCCGGCCGACAGGCCGGCCGCGCGGCACTCATCGGCGCGGGCCTGCTGCCGCCGGAGGAGTGCGACTCCCTGCGCTGGGCGGTCTGGCCGGGCCGGCTCCGGCCGTGGTCCGTCCGACCGCAGACCTGACCGGACCGGGACGCCCGGACGACATCACGAGGATGAGCCGATGATCAAGGTGCGCCAGGCCGAGCCGGACGACGGACGTGTGCTCGGAGAGATCCACTCCGCCGCCTGGGAGGCGGCGTACGCCCCCTTCTTCGCGCGGGATTTCGCCGCACGCGGTGTCCGCAGCAGGCTGACCCGCTGGCACGACCGCGTCGCGGGAGGGACGGGAACGATCCTGCTCGCGGTGCTCGACGACCGCCCCGTCGCGCTGTCCCTCTGCCTCCCGTCCCCGGCCCGCCCGGGCATGGCGGAGATCCGCAGCTTCTACAGCCATCCCGACGCCTGGGGCAGCGGGGTCGCCGCCGTGCTGATGACAAAGACGCTGAGCCGCCTGCGCGATGACGGATTCACGCGGGTGCACCTGTGGACGTTGCGCGACACCCCGCAGTCGCGTCGCTTCTACGCCAAGTCCGGCTTCGCCGAGACCGGCGCCGCGCGGGCCTTCGACTTCGGTGAGGGCAATCTGCTCGACCAGGTGGAGTACGAGAGAGACTGCTGACCCCGGGGAGCGGTCAGCCGCTGTGCCGTACTCCCAGCGGGCGTCCCTGCTCCCGCTTCGGACCGGCGCCCCCTCGGCCCACGGCCTGCGACTACGCCAGCAGTCCCGGCACATCCGCGAACGAGTCGACGACGTGGTCGGGTTCACCGGACGCGGCCCGGTGTGTCTCGGGGCGGTACTTCCCCGTTCTGACCAGGACACCCGTGATGCCCCGGCGCTGGGCGGCGAGTACGTCGGACTCGATGTCGTCGCCCACCATCAGCGTCCGCGACGCGTCCGCGCCGAGGCGGGCCAGGGCGGTGTCGAAGAACGCCCCGGCCGGCTTGCCGAGCACCTCCGCCTCGACACCGGCCGCGCGTTCCAGGCCCAGGAGGAAGGCACCCGCGTCGAGTTGCAGCCCCGCGTCCGTACGCCAGTAGAGATTGCGGTGCATCGCGAGCAGGTGGGCTCCGCGCTGGAGGTGGGCGAACGCCGTGTTGAGGGCCTCGTAACCGAACTCCGGTCCCGCGCCGCCGACGACGACCACATCGGGGAGGGAATCCGGGTCGTCGAGGTCCACGAGGGTCACCTCCGCGAGGTCCTCGGCGATGTCACCGCTGTTGAGCACCGCGCACCGGGCCCCGGGGAAGTGCTCCGTGAGATACGCGGCGGTCGCCGCCGGCGCGGTGAGGATGTCGTCAGCCGTGACCGGGAACCCCGACTCCACGAGCAGCCGCGCGATGGAACTCCTGGTACGCGACGTGGTGTTGGTGAGCAGGGCCAGTGGTACGCCCGCCTCGCGCACGCGTTCCATGGCCTCGACGGCTCCCGGAAGCGGCTTCCAGGAGACCGTGAGTACACCGTCGATATCGATCAGGAGAGCGCCGACCCGTTCCATGGGCCCGACCGTACCGACGGACGGGGGCCGGACCAAGGAGCCTCCCGGCGGACGGCCCCGTCGTACTGCGGGGCCGGCCGCCGAGGGGAGGTCACCAGTCGCCGTCGGCCACCGGCTTGCCCGGCTGCGGCGCGTCGCCGAGGGGATGCACCTGGTGGGCGCCGGGTGCCTGCCAGGGCACGGAGTCGTCGCCGAGCCAGTCGCCGACCGGCTTGACCCCGCCGAGTGAGTCCGTGGGCGCGAGATCGTCCGCGCCGTCGTCGTAGTAGTCGAACCAGGGCAGTCCGGCACGCGTGTACGCGGCCCGGTCGACCGGTGACGGGGGTGCCGCCTCACCGGTGATGCGACGCCACTCCGGGGGTGTCACCAGGTGGACGAAGACCCGGCCCGCGGGCGTCTGGGCCCAGTCGGACAGCGGCCGGTCGTCCTGGTAGACCTCCTGGCGCATGGTGCCGCCCACGCCCAGCCCCATCGCGGCCGCCCGCGGCTGGGGCGGGGCCATGCCCGGCGCGGCCATCGCCGGTGCCATGGGCGGGGCGCCGAACGCGGCGGGCGGTGCGGGTGCGCCCCCGGGCATCGGCATGCCTCCGTAGCCTGCCTGAGCGGTCGCCGCCCTGGCCCGCGCCTCGCGCTCTGCGCGGGCACGCTGCTCCTCGCGCCAGGCCTCAAGAACACCGCTCGCGAGCGGGAACGACTGGAGCTGCACACCGCCCCAGGTCTCCTCGCCGGTCACCTGGCCCTCCACGGTGGCACCCATCCCCAGCGGCACGGCAACGAACTGACGGACCGTCCCCTTGCCGGAGTTGATGCCGTCCAGCCAGGGCTGACGGGGCAGCACCACGTAGTTCTGCGGCTTCCGCGTCAGCCTGCCGCTCCAGCGCTCACCGGACACGGCACACACCTTGCCGACCCCGACCTGGAGTGCGGCCGGCTCCACGGTGCCGGAGAAGCTCAGCCACATCGCCTCCCGCAGATACACCGGGAGCATCACCCCACCGCGTGCCAGCCACTCGGCCGGCACGGTGTCCGGGAAGTCGGCGACACGCCGCACCGGGAACTCGCCGAGCCCCGGCGGCAGCGGGTGGGTGCCGGACTCCGGAAGCCGCAGCGTGCGGATGAACCGCACCCGTACTCCCCCGCCCAGCACCAGACAGTTACCGTCGATCCGCACATCGCTGGTGGACACAGCGAACTCCCCTCGTCCCGGCCGTCTTCCAGGTGCTATCACGACGTGCGGCCGACCGCGGTTCCGGTCGGCCGGCACGCAGCCGTGGGCATGCGCCGGCGGCCGTCGGCGCGGCTACTCGAAGCGCTCGGGGTCGCCCGCCCCCCGGCGCACGATCTCGATTCCATCGCCGGAGAAGTCGATGACCGTGGTCGGCTCCGTGCCGCAGTCGCCGGAGTCGATCACCGCGTCCACCACGTGGTCGAGCCGTTCCTTGATCTCCCAGCCCTGGGTCATCGGTTCGTCCTCGTCGGGCATGAGCAGGGTGCTCGAGAGCAGCGGCTCGCCCAGTTCGGCGAGCAGGGCCTGGGCCACGACGTGGTCGGGAATCCTGACGCCGACCGTCTTCTTCTTGGGGTGCAGCAGCTGGCGGGGCACCTCCTTCGTCGCGGGGAGGATGAAGGTGTAGCTGCCGGGCGTCGCCGCCTTGATCGCGCGGAACACGTCGTTGTCGATGTGCACGAACTGCCCGAGCTGCGCGAAGTTCTGGCACACCAGCGTGAAGTGGTGACGGTCGTCGAGGTTTCTGATGCTCCGGATCCGGCTGATGCCGTCACGGCTGCCCAGCTGACATCCCAGGGCGTAACAGGAATCCGTGGGATACGCGACGAGCGCACCCGACCGGATGCTGTCCGCCACACTGCTGATGGTGCGCCGCTGAGGGTTCTCGGGGTGCACGTCGAAGTACTTCGCCATCCGGCGAGCTTACGGGCTGGAACCCGTTCGGCCCCCGCAGGCGCCGTTCGCGGTGGACACGGGGAACGGCCGTGTCCCACGATGGGCCCGTGGGTTCGGGGAATTCCGCCGCAGCGTGGGCACTGAGTCAGGTCGAGGCCGTGCGGGACGATCCGGCGGCCCGCCTCGCCTTGGTCACCCGCACGTATCACGGCCCGGTCGGCCGGGCCCCGCAGCATCTGCCCTTCCGGCGGGCCGCGCTGTCGTTCATGCGCTGGCAGATCCGTCGCGGTGTGCTGGCTCCGACGGACGGGGCGCTTCCCGGGAGCCCGTGGTGGCGCGCGGTCAACGAGCGGCTCCTGCGCGACGGCTGCGAGGCGGTCGCCCGCAGCGGCGGACTGGGCGGTACGCCTTCGTCGCCCACGGTCGGACTGTGGATGTCCTTCATCTCCGAGCCGACCGCGCGCACGTGGTACCGGGCCCACAACGCGAGCATCGCCTCCGCCTACCTGGACCACCGTGATCTGGCGGGCGAGGAGAGCCGGCCAGAACGCTTCTTCATGAATGTCGTGCTGCTGCGCGTCCTCTACACCCACGCCCTGGTCTCGGCCCCGCGTCTGGCGCTCGGTCGCCTCGCCCCGCTCGGTCCACGGCTCGGCGATCCCCGCCTCGGGATGGCAGGGATCTTCCTGTCGCTCTCGCGGGTCCTTCCCGACCGGTACCCCCTCGACGACGCGGTGGCCGACTACCTCGCCGTCGAGCACAACATCGGCCGGGTGCTGGACTACGGCCTGATCGGGCCGCGGTTGCAGCAGCTGTACGCATGGTCGGCAGAGGAGCTCGACCAGCCGCGGCTCCTCGACTGCATCCGGGACGGCAGCCCGACGTACGCGTGGCCGTTCGCCGACCGGGCGGTGTGGCATCCGGCGCGACCGACCCGCATGGTGCGGGCGATCGAGCGGGTCCTGCCGCCGGACGCTCGCACACGGCACTGAGGTCGATCGGCGGGTCTCCCCGGGGGCGGGGCCGGTGCGCGGTCCGGCGGAGGGGGACGGCCCGGCGGGGTGAGCGGTCCGCGGTCCGGCGGGGGTGCGTCGCCCCTACCCCCCATACCTGAGAGCTACCCGCGCGGTGCCCTCCCCAGCGGGACGCCGGCCATGAGGTGCTGTCCCTAACTTCCTTATCGCAGCCGCGTGTTGCTGCACCACGGAAGGAGCACCTCCCATGGCGTCCCGCCCACCCCGCCGCCGTCTGCGTCTGCGTCTGCGTCTGCGTCTGCGTCTGCGTCGAAGCCTGCTCGCCGCGCTGGTCACTGCGTCCGTCGCCGTGCCGGTGTCGGGCGCCGCGCGGCCCTCGGCCGTTCCGGCACCCGCCCCGGTCGCCCTCGGTCCGGTGAACATCGCCCCCCGTGCCCTGGCCGCGCGCTACGCGGCCCAGCGGGACGGCATCCGGGCGGCCGAGCGCGCGGCGGCCGGCCACGGCGACCGCCGGCGCGCCGCCGTGCTGTCGGCCATGGCCGGGCCCGACCGCCGGTTCCTCGCCTTCGACGGCCGCGACGGCGGCCGTGCCGCCGAGGTGTTCGGCGATCTGTCGCACGCCGACCGGATCGCCGTGCTGGTCCCCGGCTCCGACACCGGCCTCGACAGATACCAGCGCTTCCGTGCGGGCGCCCAGGAGCTGCGGCGGCAGCTCGGTGACGGCGGCGCCGTCGTCGCCTGGCTCGGCTACCGGACCCCGGCCACCCCGAGTGCGGCGGCTCTCACCGCCGGGTCGGCCGAGAGCGCGGCACCCGCCCTGCGGTCCTTCGTCGCCGAGTTGGCGGCGGCGGCCCCGGCCACCCGCATCGCGGTGCTCTGCCACTCCTACGGCTCGGTCGTGTGCGCCCGTGCCGCCTCCGGGCTGAAGGCATCGGACATCGTGCTCTACGGCAGCCCCGGCACCGGCGTCAACAACGTCCGGGACCTGCGCGCCCGGGCGACCGTCTGGGCGGGCCGGGGCAGCGGCGACTGGATAGCGGATGTGCCCCACGTACGGCTGGGTCTGCTCATCACCACCGTCGGGTTCGGCACGGACCCGGTGTCGGAGCGATTCGGTGCGCGTCGCTTCAACGCGGGCACGTGCGGACACAGCGGCTATCTGCGGGCAGGGTCGCTTTCCCTGCGGAACATCGCCCGCATCGTCTCGGCGACCGAGCGGGCGGGGGAACGCCATGCGTGACGTCGCACGGGACGTCGTACGCCGTATCGACGCCGCCACCCCGCCGGGCCGCGATCGTGCCGTCGACGGCCTGCGGGCGTTCGCCGTCCTCGGAGTGGTGCTGGGGCACTGGCTGGTGACCGCGCTGGTCGCCGACAGCGGCACGGTGCGGGTCGCGAGCCCTCTCCAGCATCTGCCCCAACTGACACCGGTCTCCTGGGTGTTGCAGACGCTCGCGGTCTTCTTCCTCGTCGGCGGGCAGGTGGGGGCGAGGAGTTACCTGTCGGCACGCGAACGCGGTGTGACGTACCGGCAGTGGCTGCGCACCCGGCTGGGGAGGCTGTTCGGGCCGGTCCGCGCCGTGCTGGTGGTGTGGTCCGCGGCCGCCGGGACGATGCTGGTGTGCGGCACGGGCTGGGCGACGGTGCACGCTCTCGGGAAGCTGGTGCTCTCGCCGCTCTGGTTCCTGCTGATCTTCGCCGTCCTGACGGCCGCGACTCCCGTGGCCGCGCGACTGCATCCGCTGTGGCCCCTCGCTGTCGTCCTGCATGTCGACCTGTTCCGCTTCGGTCTGTCCGGACCGGACCGGATCGGCGAACTCAACCTGGTGGCGGGCTGGCTGATCCCGTACTGCCTGGGGGCCGCCTGGGCGCGGGGCGGTCTGCGCAGCCGCGCGACGGCGTGGATCCTGCTGGCGGGCGGCGCGGCGGCCACCACCCTGCTGGTGCTGTTCGCCGGCTATCCGGCGGCCATGGTCGGGGTGCCGGGCGCCGGGATCTCCAACCTCGACCCGCCCACACTCGCCGCCGTCACCTTCGGACTCGCCCAGTGCGGCTCGGCCCTGCTGCTGCTCGACCCGCTGCGACGGCTGTGTGCCAGGCCGGCGGCCTGGGCCGCGGTGGCGCTGGTCAACCTGTCGGCGATGACCGTCTTCCTCTGGCATCAGACGGCGATGATGGCGGTCACCGCGACCGCCCTGCTCGTGGGGAGAGCGGTGCCCGGTCTGCACACGGTTCCCGACGGCCCGGGCTGGGTGCAGGCCAGGGTGCTCTGGCTGCCGGTGTTCGCGGCGGCGCTGCTGGTGTGCTGGGCCGCTTTCAGAACCTACGAGCAGGACCGGGCCCACGAACGGGAGAGGCGGGGGCGCACCACGGTGGTACGCAGGGGCAGTCCCGCCCGGAGGGAGGCAGCACGCGATGCCTAGGGTTGATCGAGTGGGGAACGGTGGGGTGGGACGCAGGGCGCACGCGGGACGCGTGGCGGGCGTCGGGCGACGCGTGCCCGCGGCGGCGCGGGCGGTCCTGCGGGCGCTGCGCGAGGACTTGTGGAGTGCGGCCGCGCGCCCGCTGCCGCCGATCGCCACACCGGGCGGGCAGATGTGGCAGCCGGCCGTCGTCGTCCTGCTGGTGCTGATCGCCGCCGTGATCGCCCCCTTCGCCGTCAACGCCCTGGCCTTCTCCCCGCGGTACGGCATCGGCATGGGCACGGCCCTGCTGCTCGGTGTGGTGCAGGCGGCGACTCTGGTCGTGGCGGCCTTCCGTCCGGTGATGGCCTGGTGGGTGACGACAGCCGCCATGGCGGTCACGGCCGCCCTTCCGGCGCTCGTGGGAGACGCCTCCACGGCCGGCGGTCTGATCCCGTGGACCGGGCCCGCGATCACCGTGCAGGCGGGTGTGCTGTTCCTGCTGGCACTGCGCCTGCGGCCCCGGGCGGCGGCCGGGGCGCTGGCCGTCGGCGTCGTTGTGGGGCTGCTGTGCGCTCTGCCGGCGCCGGGGTCACACCCCGCCGGATTCGGCCAGGCCGTCGCGATCCTGGCCACGGCCGCGGTCCTGGGCGCCGCGCTGCGCGGCCGGCAGATCGCCAGGACCGAACTGGTCGTGCAGGAGGAACTCACGGCCGGCGAGCGGGCCCGGCGCACGCTGCTGGAGGAGCGCAACCGCATCGCCCGCGAGCTGCACGACGTGGTCGCCCACCACATGTCGGTGATCTCCATCCAGGCACAGGTGGCGCCCCACCTCGTCGAAGCCCCGTCCGACGAACTCAGGGAGAACCTCGCGGGTATCCGGGACAGTGCCGTCGAGGCACTGGCGGAACTGCGCCGGGTCCTCGGCGTCCTGCGCTCCGAGGACGCCGCCGCGGACGGGGTGCGCCATGCCCCGCAGCCCACCCTGGACCGGCTGAACGAACTGATCGGCACGGTGCGGGGCGCCGGTGTCACCGTCGTCACGGAGATCAGGGGCGAGCGACGACCGTTGGCTCCGGGCGTCGAACTGTCGGCGTTCCGCATCGTGCAGGAAGCGCTCAGCAACGCGATACGGCACGCGCCCGGGGCTCGTGTGCGGGTGGAGGTCGGCTACCACGCGGCCGTGCTCGCCGTCCGTGTGACGAACACCGCCGCCTCCGGTCCTGCCCCGCCCGCCCGGGACGGCGGGCACGGGCTGCTCGGCATGCGTGAGCGGGCTGACATGCTGGGCGGCGATCTCGTGAACGGACCGCTGCCCGACGGCGGTTACGAGGTGCTCGCCACGTTTCCCCTGGAGGACGGATCATGACCATCCGCGTACTGATCGCGGACGACCAGATAATGGTGCGCCAGGGCTTCACCGTGCTGCTGAACGCCGAGCCGGGAATCGAGGTCGTCGGCCAGGCGGTGGACGGCCTCGACGCGATCGCCAAGGTGACCGAACTCACGCCCGACGTCGTCCTGATGGACATCCGTATGCCGGGACTGGGCGGGATTGAGGCCACCGGCCGCATCACCGGACCCGCCGGCGACCCGGCCGTGAAGGTGCTGGTCCTCACCACCTTCGACCTCGACGAGTACGTGTACGAGGCGCTGCGCGCCGGGGCCTCCGGCTTTCTGCTCAAGGACGCGTCGGCCGCCGAGCTGGCACAGGCGGTACGGGTGGTGGCGGCAGGTGACGCGCTGCTCGCCCCGAACATCACGAAGCGGCTGATCGCAGAGTTCTCGCGGGTGACCCGCACCCACCGCGCTCCGCTCATGGAGCGCGTCGGAGCTCTGACGGAACGCGAGACCGAGGTCCTCGCCCTGATCGCACAGGGGCTGTCGAACGCCGAGATCGCGACGCGACTGGTCGTGGCGGAGCAGACGGTGAAGACGCATGTCGGCCGGATCCTGCTGAAGCTGGGTCTGCGCGACCGTACGCAGGCGGCGGTGTACGCGTACGAAACGGGCGTCGTCCGCCCGGCCGGCTACTGACCCCGCGCCGGCCTGCCGGCGCACGAGAAGGCCCCGGCCGAGGACTGAGGAGGCCTGCCGGGGCCGTTCGTGGTGGCGGACGGAGGGCGGTCGCCTCGCGGCGAAAGGCTCCATGGGGCTTCAGCCGAACGATCTTCCCCATGGGCTATAGGTAGGGCCCGGGGACACTGTCCCCTCCGCAGCCACGTAGACCAGAACCGCGGGCGTCCCCGGATTGTTCCCGGGGCCTCGCCGGGCTTCACCGCGCCCGGTGCCGGTGCGGCTCGTACCCCGGATCGGGGGGGCGCCGGGGCCCTGGCGAGGACGCGGAGCCCGTGGTCGGTGCCGGCGCGGGATTCGGGTGGCGCGGGGCGATGACTCCGCCCGCTCGCGCCGTCTGTCAGGACACGGGACATCACCGACGACCTATGGGAAGAGCCCACCGCCGGCCGTCTCGAACCAGCGGCTCGACCTCACCTGGCGGAACTCCGAGCTGCTCGACGGCGACCTGGTCCTGGCGGTCACCGCCCTGAAGAACGAACCGGGCGACGGCCCCATCTGCTGCTCCGTCACCGCGCGACTGCCGGCGGCACACGCACTGATACCGTGCCCCGGCCCCGGAGACCACGGGGACCGACTCCGACGGTGGACGAGAAGGTGACGATGTACGCGACATCCCTGGGTGACGACGGTGCCGAGCTGCGGCCGCTCGAACCGTGGCAGGCCGAGGAGTTCCTCGCTCACGTGGACCGGGGGCGGGAGTTCATCGGGCAGTACAACGGCCTGCCCGATGTCGTCACCGACCTGGAGTCGAGCCGGGCCTTCCTCCGCGCGTACGCGGAGAAGGCCGCCGCCGACACCGGGCGGATCTACGGCATCCGGACGGACGGCACGCTCGTCGGCGCGGTCATCTTCCGGAGGATGGACGTACAGCAGGGCACCGCCGAGGCCGGCTGCTGGCTGGAGCCGTCGGCCGTGGGCAGAGGGCTGGTGACCCGGGCCGTACGCGTGATCATCGACTGGGCCGTGGAGGAACGGGGCATCCACCGGGTCGAGTGGTGGGTCTCGGCGGCGAACGAGCCCAGTATCGCCGTGGCCCGGCGGCTCGGGATGACGAAGGACGGCGTGCTGCGCGAGAGCTATCTGTACCGGGGGAAGCGGCACGACGAGGAGATCTGGTCGGTGCTGGCCCCGGACTGGCGGGCGGGCAGGGCGTCCTGAACGCCGGCGTGTCCTGACCGCACTGCCTGTCGGGGGCGGCCGGCGTGGCCGGTCGGACGCCCCGCGCCTCCCCCCGCCGGACAGGTCAGGACCTGCCGCCGAAATCGACCTCCTTGGTCTCCACCGTCCCGGCCGTCCGTCCCGGCGCCGTCTCGTGGGCCCAGTACAGGTTCGTGTGCGCGATGACCTGGGCGGGCGGCGGCGCGCCCCACTCGGTCAGGTCCTCGGTCGTGTGGGCGTCACTGACAAGCGTCGTGTCGTATCCCCTCACGAACGCGCCGTGGAGCGTGGCGCGAACACACGCGTCGGTCTGTGCGCCGACGACGAAGAGCCGCCCGACGCCGAGGCCCGACAGCTCCGCCTCCAGGGTGGTCTCCTCGAACGAGTCGCCGTAGCCCTTCTCGATGCGGGGTTCGGCGTCGTCCGGGGCCAGTTCGGGAACGATCTGCCACTTCTCGCTCCCCTTGGCCAGCTCGTCGTCGGTCTGCTGGATCCAGACGACGGGGACGCGTTCCCGGCGCGCCTTCTCGACGAGACTGCCGATGTTCCCGACGGCGGCGTCACGCTGGTGCGCCCCCGCGACGACGCCGTTCTGCACGTCGACGACGAGGAGTGCGGTGTGGGGCCGGTTCTCGAGCGTGGTCATGGTCTCCTCCTCGGCAGGGGGCTCGGCAGGCGGAGCTCCTGCGCGCCGGGCACGGGTGTCCGCCCACGGTATGCCCCGGGGCAGGGCCTGTCGTTCGGGTCGGCCCGACCGGACCGATGAGCCGGGCCGGACCAGAACGACCGGCTCTACGACGTCGGCAGTGTCAGCACCACGGCCGCCAGCAGGACGTCGAGGACCCCGCAGAACTCCGCGTACCACCGCGGGACGATCATGTCCGCCCGGTGGTGCACGACGTCCCAGCCGGCGTGGGCCAGCCATCCTGCCGCGAGCACCAGCCGTGCCTGCTCCCCGTCGAGAGCCAGGGCCACCAGCATGACCGCACCGAAGAGGAGGACACCCGCCGTCTCCAGCGTCAGCCAGCCGGGCCGCCGCAGCTGTCCGCGTACCGCGCCCCAGACCCAGTAGACGATCGCCGCGACGACGATGCCGTGCGCGAACTTCGTGTGCACCCCGATGACGGCGAGCAGCGCCACGGTCGCGGCCCCGACCCAGCTGGGCCAGTGGTACCTGACCAGCACCGGTCGCATCCGGGCGGCGATGCCGGACGGGCTCATGACCGCACCCCGTGGGCGGCGCGGCGGCGGAGCATGACGAGCAGCATGAGCGGGAACATCGCAACATGCAGCAGGACCATCAGGGTCTCGTCCGAGATGACGTCCAGCCACAGCAGCGGGAGGAGTACGGGCAGGGGTACGAACATGACCCCCGACATCTCCGCGATGCCCGCCCGCGGGTGACCTCGCAGGCGCATCCAGATCGCCATCCCGAGCGCCATGTCGACGGTCATCACCACCGAGGCGAGGGCTGGTTGCCGCTCCGCCGAGTACCCGAGGTCGGCGGCGGCGGCGATGCCCTCCACGACCGCGCCGAAGACCATCATCCCGGCGAACATCGCGACGACCATCTCCGCGTAGTGCAGTGCGAAGCGCGGCCAGTGTCCGCGTTCCGCTGCGACGTTGCTCATGAGAACCCTCCCTGCTGTGACGACCGGACCGATGTCCTCACCCTCGGATTCCGGCGTGGGAGCGGCAAGGAAGGCCGGATACCGTGTCCGGATACTTGGGATCCCTGTCATTCGGACATAGCATGGGAGTCATGGACGAGCGGTTGGTGGTCGTCGTCGCCTACGACGAGGCGCAGTTGCTGGACATCGCCTGCGTGACCTCGACGCTGGAAGCGGCCAATCTGGGAGGCGCCAGACCTCCGTACCGCGTGCGCCTGGCCACGTCCGGCGGCCGGGCGGTCAGCTGCGACCAGGGGCTGACTCTCCAGGCACAGGAGTCTCTCGAACGGATCAAGGGCCCGCTGGACACGTTGATCGTCTCCGGTGGCCTGGGATTCAAGGCGGCAGCGGCGAACCCGCGCATCGTGGGCCATGTCCGCCGACTCGCGGGCGAGAGCCGGCGTGTGGCGTCGGTGTGCACCGGCGCCGGAGTCCTGGCGGCCGCGGGTCTCCTCGACGGCAGACGCGCCGCGACCCATTGGATGTGGGCCGACGAGATCGGCGCGGCGTACCCGAAGGTCACCGTGGACCCGAGCCCGATCTACATCCGCGACGGCCAGGTGTCGACGTCGGCCGGTGTGACCAGCGCGCTGGACCTGACACTGTCGTTCGTCGCGGAGGACAACGGCCCCGAGCTGGCACGAGGGGTGGCCCAGGCACTGGTGACCTATCTGCAACGACCGGGCAACCAGGCGCAGATGAGCATGTTCGTCGCCGCCGCCCCGCCCGAGCACGACCTCGTACGCCGCGTCGTCGACCACGTCACCAGCCACCCGGGCGCCGATCTGACGACGAAGTCGCTGGCCGCGCTGGTACGGGTGAGCGAACGCCACCTCACGCGGCTGTTCCTCGAGCATCTCGGCCGGACACCGGGCCGGTTCGTGCGTCAGGCACGGACCGAGGCGGCGGCCCACCTGCTGGCCGCCACCGGACTGCCGGTGGCAAGCGTCGCGAAGCGCTGCGGTTTCGGGACGGCCGAGACCCTGCGCCAGGCGTTCGTCGACCGCTACGGGATCCCGCCCTCGCGCTATCGGGCGGCCCAGGCACAGTCCGGAACACACCATCCCGTGCCGGCCTCACCGCCGATGGGCGGCAACAACTCCCCGGGGCTGGCCGGATATTCGCGCCGTGAAGGGTGATCGTGCCTGCACGGAGCCGACAGCGAGGCATAATTTGCCGATGGAGGGCGGCGGATGATGCGTTTGACCGGCAAAGACAGCCAAGAACCGGACCACGGGGGTCCGTTACCCGTGCCCGTCTCCCCCTGGCCCAAGTGGCGCGGCGACGAACCCGTGACCGCGCCGGACGGCCATCCCTATCTCCTGGCCACGCTGCGGATGAGCGTGACCAGCGGCAGGACGTGGCAGCGCCATCGTCTGATCGAGAACGACCAGCTCCGCACCCGGCTCACCCCCCTCCTCGGCACGCTCCCGCTGAGCCACTCGTATTTGCAGGAGCCACACGGCGGCCACGCCTGCCGCTTCAGCGAACCCAGCCTGACGATGTGGCAGGACACCGACCCGGACCACTGGCCGAACACGCTCTACCGCCAACTCACGGCGGAGGACGGCCCACGCCAGGGCCTGGGCGAGGTCACGGTGACCCTGCGCCTGGATCCCCGCGACGGCGAGGCCTGCCAGTTCGAACGGGTCATCAGCGAGTGCAACGTGCGGGCGGACGGCCGACTGGTGGTGGCGCAACTCGGCCGTGACAGGCTGCCGTTCACCGCGTAGCGCGGCCGAGCTGTCCGGTGGTCGGCCCCGGGGCGATGTGGACGTACTGCCCTCGGTACGGACCCGGGTCCTCCAGGCGGTACGCGCGCCAGGTGCGGGCGTACCGCGGCAGGGCCGAGGGGCTGGTGGTGAGCACGGCGACCGGCATCCTCCGCGCCGCACGGCCGATCTCCGCCGCGGTGGTGTTGGCGTTGTTTCCGTGGGTGTGGACGGAGGCGCATCCGGCGTAGTAGGCGATCGGAATGGACTCGTGCCCGGAGAGCAGGCACGGCGGTCGCACCCCCAGCCGGTGCAGCTGGTCGACGACGCGGGACCAGGCCGCGTGGGAGACCGTCGTGCGCTCCACGGCGCGTGAGAGTACCGCGTACTGCACCGCCAGATGGGCGGCCAGGGCGACCGCCAGCAGGGCGACGGCCACCGGACGCCACCGCCCGCTCGGCGTGACGGCCAGACGCAGGAGCCCGTCGGCGACCGGAATGGCCAGCAGAGCGTAGGCGGGCAGCAGGAACCGGGGAGCGGCATAGCCGATCAGGAACAGATACGGCACGGCCACGCTGAAGGCGCACGCCAGTGGCACCAGCGTGCGGGACGTGCGCCGGGCCCGGACCGCGACCGCCAGCGCGAGGGCGGCGAGCAGCGGTAGCGCGCACCACCAGACCAGCACCGCCACGTCGGGCATCGAAGTGGTGCACGGCCGGCACAAGGTGCGGCCGCTCAGGCTGCGCAACTGGTCGCCCACCGCGATGTTCCAGCCGAGGTCGCCCTGCACACGAGAGGCCTCGGCCATCCGGGTGCGCAGACCCCCGAAGCTGACGTACGCCTCGACGACCCATTCCGCCGCCCCGACCAGCAGCCCGGCCGACAGGGCGGCCGACAGACGCAGATGCCGCCATCCGGGTACGCACACGAGGAGCACGAGCAGGGGCAGCACCACCCAGACCGCGTCGGCCGGCCGCATCAGCGCCATCAGGGCCGCGCTGCCCGCCACCCCCCACACCGGCGCCCGGGCGGAGCGGTCGGCCCGGGCCCGCAGGAAGCAGCCCACCGCCGTCAACGCGCCGATCGCGACCCAGAAGTTGGGCATCGCCTGCGGGCCGTAGAACATCGTGATCCACAGGGTCGCGAACAGTGCGCCGCCCGACGCGAGCACTCTCACGGGGAACAGGCCCCGCCAGCACCGCAGGGCGATGAACAGCCCCAGCCCGGCCAGCACCGCCAGAAAGACGCGCAGCAAAGCGGTGGACGAGGACCAGGAAGCGATCGGAGAGACCAGCAGCGAGACCCCTCGGGCCCGGGGCGCGCTGAAGAAGGCCGCCGGCGCCTGCCCGCCGACCTGGCTGACGTACACCGTCTCGTCCCAGCCGAGACCCATCCAGGGCCGCACCAGAATCAGTTGCATCAGCGTGAACGCGACCGCCACGGCCGCGAGCAGCCGCGTGTCCGCCGGGCTCCACAACCGCCTGCCGACCACCGGCAGTCCGCGCGACGTGGTCCGGGTCCGCCGCGAGTGCACGGTCGTCTTCGGCATCGTCCACCCTTCGCGCCTGTCGGCCGGGGCCCTCCTTCGTCCTCGGCCCGAAGGACGGGAGAGGTAAAGCAAAGCAAACAGGGACAAATTACCCCGCAGAAGTCGGGTGCGCAGCGCGGGGATCGGCAGGCGGCCGTACGGGGATCGGGGAGACGGGTGGTTCACCCGGGTGGTCAGTGGGAGCCGTACCTCCCGGGGCGGGTAGTCAGCAGTTCTGTGCCGCCCGTTCCTTCCTCTGTCCGACCGTCCCCGGAGCCGACGTGAAATTCGGAGTCTCGACCTTCATCACCGACCAGGGCATCAGCCCCACCGCACTCGGCACCGCGCTCGAGGAGCGCGCGTTCGATTCCCTGTTCATCGCCGAGCACAGCCACATCCCGGTGGACCGCCAGACGCCCTACCCGGGCGGCGGCGACCTGCCGGACATGTACTACCGCACCCTCGACCCCTTCGTGGCCCTGACCGCGGTCGCCGTGGTGACCGAACGGCTTCTGCTGGGCACCGGCATCGCGCTGATCCCGCAACGGGACCCGATCATCACGGCGAAGGAGGTGGCCTCCCTCGATCTGGTCTCCGGCGGCCGCGTGATCTTCGGCATCGGGGTCGGCTGGAACCGTGAGGAGATGAGGAACCACGGCACCGACCCCGCGACCCGTGGCCGGCTCACGGACGAGCGACTGCGCGCCATGCGCGCGCTGTGGACCGAGGACACGGCCGAGTTCCACGGCGAGTTCGTCGACTTCGATCCGGTGTTCGCCTGGCCCAAGCCGGTGCAGCGCCCTCATCCGCCGATCTACGTCGGCGGCGGGGAAGGCGCGTTCCCGCGCGTGGCGCAGCTCGGCGACGCCTGGCTGGCCAACAGCATGTCGCCACAGCAGCTCGGACCGCAGATCGAGCGGCTGCGCGCCCTGGCCGACCGTGAGGTGCCGGTGACGGTGTACGCGGCGTCCGACGACCCCGAGCAGATCGAGGGGTACGCCCGCCTGGGGGTCGAGCGGCTGCTGTTCTATGTGCCGACGACGCCCGAACGGGAGACACACACGTTCCTGGACCGGCTTGCCGGCCTCGCCGCCCGGTACCGCTGAGGCAGGGAGATTGCCATGCCCGTTCTGACGAGCACCCAGGTACGGAAGCGGTTCGCCGCGGCACGCGTCGCCCACCTCGCGACGGCCGACGCGACGGCCCGCCCGCACCTGGTACCGGTCGTCTTCGCGGTGGACGGCGACACGGTGGCGCTGTCCGTGGACCACAAACCGAAGCGGACGACACAGCTGAAGCGCCTCGCCAACATCGCCGCCAACCCCTCGGTGTGCCTGATCGTCGACCACTACGAGGAGGACTGGGACCGGCTGTGGTGGGCGCGTGCGGACGGCAGGGCCCATGTGCTTCCGCCACCGGACCACTCAGCCGAGGCGGCCCGGTGGGTCGGCCTGCTCACGGCGAAGTACGAGCAGTACGCGGACCGGCAACCCGACGGGCCGGTCGTCGTGGTCCACGTCGCGCGCTGGAGCGGCTGGCGGGCGTGGTGAGCGGCGACGCGAGCCGGCCTGTCCTTCCAGCCACAACCCGCCCACGGTGCGCAGTGCGCCTGCGGGGCACCGGCGTCGAGCCGGCACCCCGCAGGCGCGGAGTCGCTGTTCCTCGTGCTGTCCTTCGGCGTCAGGCGGCGACCGAGCTGGCCCAGTCGTTGTAGGCCCCGAGGTTGGAGCTGTAGGAGTTGGGGCTGATGGAGATCGTGCCGCCGTTGCCTCCCTCGTCACGGGCGAGCCAGGCGTACGAGTTCGACTGCCGGTTGCGCCACGACGACGTCTGGTCGTTGAAGCCGTACTCGTTGAGGTTGTGCCAGTAGTAGTCGCTGAAGATCAGCCGACGACCGCCGCCGTTCGCGTGCTCGTACAGGCATGTCCAGCCGGAGGCACAGGCCGGCAGTGCCCGGGTGCCGATGGTGCGGGCCAGCGGGTCCGTGGCGCGGGAGTAGCCGAGCGCCTTGTCCGCTTCTGTGTGGGTCTTGAAGCAGCGGACCGCGGTCTTGGAGTACACGACGCAACTGCTGGCGTCGCCCCAGCCTTCCTGCTTGAGGTTGACCGTCTTCTCCCCGTAGGCGGCGACGGCGCCGCCACCCTGGGTTCCGGCGGCGGATGCCATCGGCGCCGTGCCGGTGAGCAGCGCGGCGGCCGCTGCCAGCGCGGCTGCGGCTAAGACGGAACGTGATGTCTTCACTGTTTCCCCCTGATCGAATTCAGCGGGCCGGCCAGGCGCGCCCCGGGAGAGGTCGAACGTCCCCTGTGGTCACTCAGGGCGCGAAATCCTCCTGGCCGTTCCCTCGTGCGGACAGGGCAACTAAAGGGGCCGCGCGAATACCCCGTCAACAGCGCACGAAAGGTTGGCAGGGGAACAAGCCATTCCTTCGGAGAATTGGGGTGCGACACTCCACATGTCTCAATTCCGTGAATTCGATGAATGCCGTGAATGCGCTGGCCGAATTCCGCCGCGCGTATTTCTTGATCGCCCGTCCCCCGGTCTCCGCCGCCCGGTGACGCACGAGTGGGCGGGTCGCGCTGGGTCTGGGATCCCGGCCCAGCCGTCCGAAGGCTACGGCTTGTTGCGCCGGCGCCAACTCACGGCCATCCAGGCGAAGGCGATCACCACGACGATCAGGATCACCCACAAGGGGACGCCGTCCAAGCCCTTGTAGGACAGGGTGGACCAGTCGGCAGACTCGTACATCGCAACTCCTCCGTCAGTGGTCGAACGCTGTCGACGCCTCGGCCGGTATTAGCCGACGGCGTCTTCGTAGGCGGCTTCTGTCGCTTCGCCCACCGCCATGCCTCCTACGGCGCAGGGCACGGCACCCACCGCACCGGTCAGATAAGTGCAGCCGGCGGTGAAGGCTTTGTCGGCCGCGAAACTGATCGCCGTTCCGGCGGCGGCCTTGTAGTCTCCGCTGGAGACCTGGCTCGCGAACTCACCGATCGCGAGAAGGTCTCCGGCCGCGCCCACCTTCTTCATCGCCTCACCTGCGAAGCCCTGGAGCGACAGCAGTCCGGTGGCATCGATCCGGTTGACCGGGTCGCCCTCCGCGTACAGATAGGGATTCTTCTCCTGGCCGGAGGGGTCGGGGCTGGTGAAACGGCCGATGTTGGGGTCGTAGTAACGGGCGGCATAGTGGTACAGGCCGGTCGGGTCCTGGAACCCGCCCGCGAACCGGTACGGCTGAGGCACCTGCTCGCTGGTTCCGGCGCGCTGAACTCCGCGGGGGCTGTAGGAATACGAGTTCACCTTGGCGCCGGATTCGTCGGCGACCGCGACGACGGAACCGATCGCGTCGGTGAGGTAGTAGTACGTCTTGCCCCCGGTTGTCACGGAGTTGAGGGTGCCCCCGGGTTCCCGGTTGAAGCCCATGTCCACTCCGGCCGTCGACTTCGCGGAGAGCCCGAGCGGTCCGTTGTGGAAGAACGTGTCACCGAGCTTGATGCGCTCGCTCTGGTCGGTCGAGCCGTACTGACCGGCGTAGGTCGTGCCGCCCACGGTGAGCGAGGTCAACTGGGAGTAGTCCGACCACTTCTCGGCCGTGCGGGTCTCCTCCGGTGTGGAGGCGCCGGCCGTTTCATTGCCGAGTTTGTCGTAGGACCAGTTGGTGGTGGAGCCGTTCTTCGCGGTGATCTGCTGGGCGTCGTTGACGGTGTAGGTCGTGCCGCGCGGGCAGCCGGACTCGGTGCCCTGAGAGGTGAGGTTGCCCGCCATGTCGTAGCAGTACTGCCAGGAGGAGGTGAGCGTGCTGCCCTTCTCCTCCTTCGCGTACGAGAAGCGGCCGGCACTGTCGTAGGTGTAGCTGGTCTTCAGCCCGGCGACGGCGTCGGTGCTGGTCCGTATCTTCCCGCCGTCCTTGCCCACGTTGAGGTACGAGTACGTGAGGTCGACGAGCGTGCCCTTGGGGGAGGTGGCCCTGATCTTCTCGGGCCGGCCCGACTTGTCCGGCGTCACCTCGTGGACCGTGCCGCCGGGGTAGGACGTCTTGGTGCGGACGTCGTTGTTGTTGTAGGTGTACGTCGTCCTCTTGCCCGTCGGGGTCTTCAGCTCCTTGAGGGTGTTGACCTCGTTCCAGGTGTAGTCGGTGACACCGGCCGGGTCCTCGTAGGTGTCGACGTTGCCCGCGGGGGTGTAGGTCAGCTTGGTCTGCGACCCGTTCTGGAGGGTGCGGATCGTCTCGCGGGACAGCGGGTCGAAGTCGTACGCGATGACGCCCGTGCGGTCGGATCGCTGCTTGAGGTTGCCGTCACCGTCGTAGGAGTAGGTGACGGTCGCGTAGCCGGACGTGTCGACCTTGGTGACCCGGTCGCGGTGGTCGTACTCGTACAGGGTGGTCACGCCCCGGCCGTCCTTGACGGTCGTCGGGCGGCCGAGTTCGTCGTAGCTGAAGGTCGTCTGTCCGAGCGGCGCGGGCGGGGTGACCTTGTCGAGGTTGCCCTTGGGGTCATAGTGGAACGACGTGGAGACCGACTTGGTCGAGCTCATCTTCGTCGTCGCCTTGCACCGCTGACCTTCGAAGCCGCCGCACGTCGGCGACGCGGGCTTGTAGTCGTACGTCTCCGAGCCGCCGCCCGTGCCGGTGACCGCCACCGACTTGGTGTTGCCGGCGTCGTCGTAGGTGTAGTCCGTCTTCTCGTTGTCGGCGGTCGTCATCGAACCGGGCAGGTCCGCGCCGGACTTGGTCTGGTAGCCGGTGAGCGACGATGTCGCGCCGGTGGGCAGCTTGGCGGAGGTCGGGTTGTTGCGGCCGTCCCAGCCGTAGGTGGTCACATTGCCACCCGTCCCGCCCGTCCCCATCGCGTCGGTGGCGGTCTGGACGTTGTTGTTGGCGTCGAACGTCCGCGACCGCGAGTGCCCGAGAGCGTCGGTCACCTTGCCGATCTTGCCCTCGCCGTCGTGCTCGTACTTCGTGGCGTGCTGCTCCGGGTCGGTGACCGTCGTGGTTCCCGCCGCCGCGGGAGTGCTCGCGGAGTATCCGTAGGTGTATGTCGGGCCGGTGTGGCCGGATCCGTCGAAGTCCGTCGCGCGGAGCATGGAACGGACACGGTTCTGGTCGTCGTAGCTGAAGACCGTGACCCGCCCCTCGGGGGTGGTGATCTTCGTCAGGCGGCGTGAGGAGTCGTAGCCGAAGGTAGTGGCCTTGCCCTCGGTGTCGGTCGTCCGGGTCAGGTTGCCGGCCGGGTCGAGGTCCAGGACGGCGGTACGGCCCGTGTGGTCCTTGGCCTGCCACTGATTCGGGTAGCTCTTGACCAGGTCGACCCATCGGCCCGAGCGGGTCTCGGTCACCTTGAAACCCTTGTGCTCGCTGCCGTCGTCGTGCTGCTCGACGGTGATGGTGCCCTCGTTGCGGTCGGTGACCTTCGTCAGCGTCCCGCTCGCGTCGTAGGTGTCCTTCACGCCCGACTTGCGACTCGTCAGGGTGTAGGTGCCGTCGGCGTTCTTCTTCAGGTCCTTCGAGTAGCCCTTGGGTGTGGCGAAGGACCCGTCCGTGTTCTCGGTGAAGCGGACGGCATCGCCGGTCGCGTCGTAGACGACCACCTCGGAGTCGAAGATGTGCAGATACCGCTCGTACTCCTGCCACCAGCGCTGCGAGACCTTGCCCCAGGGCGCGTCCAGCGAGTTGTACGTACGGGCGAGGCGCAGCTTCTGGCCCACACCCGCCACGTCGAAATCGGTCCCGGCGAGCATCAGATTGCCGTTCGACAGGTTGACCCGCGCCACGAGCGAGTCCGTGATCCGGAAGTCGGAGATCTGATGCCACGGCACCGAGCCCTGTCCCTCCGGGACATGGACCAGAGGCGCCGCGGAGCTCCGGGCGGTGCCGCCGGGTGTCTCACCGGTGCGGGCGCGCTCCTTCTGCGCCGCACGCCAGGCAGCCTCCTCCTTCGACGGAGCTGCCTCCGCCTCCCCCGGTACGGGCTTGGTGGAGCCCACCTTCACCGGCGGCTGGGTGAGCGGCGCCGCCTTCTTTCCCCACACCGATCCCGGGCCCGGATCGGCAGGCGGCGGTGTCGGCGCGGCGAACGCCGGGAGCGCCGAGGCGCCCAGCGCGAGCACGGCAACCGCCGCTGTCAATGAGTGTCTTGCGGACATACGGGCACGCCGGAACGGCGTGCCGGGAGCACGCGAAACCATGCACTTCCCCCCACAGGAAGAGAAACCACAGTGGCCCCCACGGCCACTGGAGCCGCACACGTTTTCACGGCGCGTTCACCGGCGACATGGCATGCCCGCCAACTGTTCGCACATGCGGGCGAATTTGAGCCGATCATTCGAGACGGGAACACACACGGAACATTTCCCTGCGGCAACAGTTTCCCTGATCAACAGGAAGGGCTTTCCCCTGGCGAACGTGGCCGGAATACATTCCTGCACTTGGCGTGCGGGACGCCTGTGGGAGGCGTGAGGGTCTGCGGGGGGCCTGGGGGAACAGCCCGGGAGGCAGTGGCGGTCGGGACGGTCCGCGGAGGAAAGGGCGGCGGGCTGCGGCCCGGTCGGCGCGCGAAAGGCAGGCGGGCTACGGCCTGGTCAGCGGGCGACAGGGCGGCGGTTACGGCTCGGTCAGCCGGCGACAGGGCGGCGGCGGCCACGGCTCGGTCATCGGGTGACGGCCGGTCAGCGGGCGTCGAGCTCGGCGATCAGCTTCTTCGTCGCGATGACGCGGTAGCTCTCCTCCACCCAGTCGCAGAGCACCTCCGCCGAGGGTGCGCCTTTCTGGGCGAGCGGGACCCGCACCCAGCCCGCCTTCCCGAGACCGTATCCGGATGGCTCGGCGCCCGGGCAGGACAGGGCGTGAGCGTGCATCGCCTCGTCCTTGAGCTTGACGCCGACACCCAACGGGTAACTGCCGTCCGCCACTCCGAGGAAGACGAAGATCTTCTTGTTCACCTTGACGACCGTCTCGCCCCAGGGGAACTCCTCGCCGGCACCGGGCAGTCCCAGAGCAAAGGAGCGCACCTTGTTCCACTTCGCCAGCGCGGCCTTCGGTGGTGCCGCCATGCCGTCCTCCTGATCGCGCGATCCGTCCCTCCCACGCTAGTGCCTCGACCGGCAGTGTTCGCCCGTTGACGAGCGTCGTCCGGTGCGTGCCGTCGCACGGCGGCCGGAGAGGGCAAGCCCGCCCGCAGCAGCTCGCGGCCGGTCAGCGCTCGGGCCCCAGTCGATTCCGGCCGCCACCGGCAGGTGGTCGCTGGCGGTGGCGGGCAGGGTCCACACGTCGGTCACCGTCACCGAACGGGCCATGACGTGGTCGATCCTGGAGACCGGGAATCCGGCGGGCCAGCTGAAGGAGAAGCCCTGCTCGGACGAGGTCAGCCGCGAGGTGACCGGCTCCAGTCCGCGGTCGTCCAGCGTGCTGTTGAGGTCCCCGAGGAGGACCACCTCGTCCAGTTCCTCCGCGCCAAGGGCCTCACCCAGCAGGTGAGCGCTTTCGTCCCGTCGGTCCGAGCCGAACCCGCTGGGCCCGATGCGGACCGAGGGCAGATGGGCGACGTACACCGCGAGGTCGCCGCGCGGAGTACGGACGGTGGAGCGCAGCCCGCGGCTCCAGCCGTCCCCGATCCCCCGCGGTTTGATGTCCACCGTGCGCACGTCCGCCAGGGGATACGCCGACCAGAGCCCGACGGTGCCTCTGACAGCGTGGTGGGGGTAGGCCGGCTTCAGCGCCCTCTCGTACGCCGGCAGAGCGGCCGGGGTCAGCTCTTCCAGGGCGATGAGGTCCGGTGCGGAGTCGACCAGGGCGGCGACGGTTCCCGCGGGGTCGGTGTTCTCGTCGCTGACGTTGTGCTGCACAGCGAGGACGTCGTACGCGGTCCGGCCCTCACCGAGCAGCCGATCGCCGAACTGGCCGGCCCAGACGGCGGCGGGCAGCAGCAGGGCCACCAAGGCGAGTGCGGAGCGGCGCAACAGGGCGAGTCCGAGCAGCACGGGGACGGCCAGACCGAGCCAGGGCAGGAAGGCCTCCAGCAGGCTGCCGAGACGAACCGCGGTGTTGGGGACGGCGGAGTGGAACGCCAGGAGTCCGGCGGTCAGGACGGCGAGCGCGGCGAGAACGCGCCCGCGGGCCCAGGGCGACGGGTGCTTCGCGTCCTTGCCGCGGCGCCACGGGGTGAGGAGCCGCCGCCGGGCGGTCGCGGCCCTCGCGGCCGAGGGCGCAGCGGAAGTGCCCGAGACCACAGCGCTGTCCGCCTGCTCCACCACGGTCCACCCATCCGTCTCTTGCTCGTCCCACCCCTTGGTCGTGATCGCACGACGTGCTCAGTACCACGCGTGATAAGCGATCGGGGTTCCGGGCTGGGCCGGGGCATGTGCCGGAACCGTTCATGAGGGCGGACCTGCAGTGCGGCCGGTGCGGTTACGCTCCACGACGGAGGCCGACATCAACCGGAGCCGGGGGCGATCGTGAGCCGACCACTGCTGTTCCTCGACGTGGACGGGCCGCTCAACCCCTATGCGGCCAAGCCGGAAAGACGCCCTGACGGGTACACCACGCTCAGAGTGCCCCGGCCGGCCGGAACCCCGGACGGACTGTCGGTCCGGCGGCGCCCCCTGCGGGTGTGGCTCAACCCTGAGCACGGCCCGGCCCTGCTCGGGCTCGGCTACGAGCTGTGCTGGGCCACGACGTGGATGGCCGATGCCAACCGGTGGATCGCCCCGGTGCTCGGGCTTCCCGAACTCCCCTACGTCGACTTCGGCGACGCGCTGTTCCAGGAACGCTCCGACGGGGTCCACTGGAAGACCGCTGCGTTGGTGGACTTCGCCGACAGTCGTTCCTTCGCCTGGGTCGACGACGAACAGAGCGGCCCGGACGAGGAGTACGTGACCTCTCACCACCGCGGGCGTGGGCTGCTGCACCATGTCGATCCGCGGGTCGGGCTGCGCGATGACGACTTCCGTACGCTCGCCGACTTCGCCCGATCCCCGGACACCTCACGAGCCACCGGCTGACCCCGGCTCGGGCTCATCCCGTGACCGTGTACGGGAGTTCAGGACCGGCCGCCGAACTGCCAGCGGTGGACCTCGATGTCCGCGTACCGGTCCGGGGTCAGAACGGCGCGTGCCGTGTTCACGTCCGGCGCCCGCAGCAACGCGGCCGTACCCACCCAGGTGGCGCCGTCGTCGGACAGCAGCGGTCCGTAGGCGATCAGTTCGTCCCGGTCGTCGGGGACCGTGAGGTCGGCGGCCTGTCCCGTGCCGAGGCCGAGCACCAGATACCGGTTGCCGTCGTCGGGCCCACCGGCGAAGTCCCACATCGTGCGACCGAGCAGGTTGCGCCATCGACGCAGCAGCACATCGCGGTACACACCTGCCTGGTAGCCGGGCTCGTCGAAGGCGAACACGCGCGCGGCGGAGGGATCCGGCAGATCGACGATGTGCACGCTGCCGGTGGGCACTTCGCCGTCACCGGTGAGGGTCGGACCGCGGGCGATCATCTCCGCCGCGTATCCGTCCATGTAGGACCAGTGGGCTTCCAGCAGTTCGTGACGCAGCTCCAGGGAATCCGGCCGGTCGCGGTGGTAGCAGAAGAACTCCATGGTCCACAGTCTTCATCACGGTGCGCGACGCTCCGGCAACGGGTCCCCGCGGCCCCCGACACCCGCCGCGGAACCGCCCTTCACGGGCGAGGTCACAGCCAGTCCCGGCGCCTGAAGATCATGTACAGCGAAGCCGACAGGGCCACGATCAGGGTGGTCGAGACGATGAATCCCGACTCACGGTCGAAGCCGGGATACGGAAGGTTCTGGCCGAAGTAGCCGGTGATCGCCGTCGGGACAGCGATGATCGCGGCCCAGCTCGTCACCTTCTTCATGATCAGATTCATGCGATTGGCCTGGACCGACAGGTTGGTCTCCATGACGGAGGCCATCATCTCCCGCAGCGATTCGGTCCATTCGGTGACGCGTAGCGCATGGTCGAAGACGTCCTGGTAATAGGCGACCAGAGGCTCGATGTTGACGTGCAGGCCGGGGCGCATGACCGCATTGACCACCTCGCGCATCGGCAGCACGATCTGGCGCAGCCGGACGAGGGACTTGCGCAACGCGAACGCCCGTCGCTGCACGGTTTCGATCTCCCGCCGGTCCGACGAGAAAAGCAGATCCTCCAATGCCTCGATGCTGTCGTCGAGTTGCTGGGCCGCGGCGGAGTGTCCGTCGACGATGTCGGCGAGCAGACCGTGCAGCAGGAACGCCACACCATGACGGGCCAGGTCAGGACTCTCGTCCCAGCGGGTGACGACGGCACCGATGTCGAATCCGTCGTCCTTTCGGACGGTGATCATTGCCCGGCCGGTGAGGAATACGGCGATCTCGCTGGTGGACAGTTCCGCACCGTCCCCGCCGATGGTGACGGCATAGGCGGTGAGGACATCGTGGCTGCGGAAACGATCGAGCCTCGGCCGCTGCCCGTGCTGTGCGGCGTTTTCCAGAGCCAGTTCGTGGATGTCGAATTCTTCGCCCACCATGACGAGTTCGGCGGATCCGGGGCGGTAGAGGTCCAGCCACACCACGGACGTCGGGTCGGCGAGATGCTCGGAGACATCACTGGCGGGAAAGTCCTCCAGGACGAGAGTTCCGTTCTGGTACAGCCGTGTACGCGTCGCCATGGCGCGAGCCTAAGGGCTGTCCCGTCATCCCCGGTGGATCAGCGCGCGGCGGGCGAGGGGCCGTAGCTGTCGTCGTGCGCCCGCCGGGGATTGCGGGACGGCCCTGAGCGCCTCGCCGGCAGGAAGTCGGCCGGATTTCGGCAGAACCGCGAATTTCGGAGGGAGACCGAGTTCGGCGTGAATCCCGTGCGGGCGTCACAGGAGTGACACGCGCATCCGTAGCGACGGAGAATCCCGCTACGACAACGTGTCCGCGACCACCGACGCCGCCTCCGCGATCAGCTTGTCGTCGTGCTCGGCGGCCTCCCCGGCGCGGTTCGACATGATCGCCATGACGATCGGGGCAGCGCCCGGCCGCCACACCACCGCGATGTCGTTGCGGGCGCCGTAGCCGCTGCCCGTGCCGGTCTTGTCCCCGACCACCCAGCCCTTCGGGACTCCGGCCCTGATGAGGTTCGCTCCGGTGGTGTTGGTCCGCAGCCACTTCGTGAGCTGGGCGCGTTCGGCCCTGCCGAGGACGTCTCCGAGTACGAAGGCGCGCAGGTCCTCGGCCAGTGCCCGCGGTGTGGTCGTGTCCCGTGTGTCGCCCGGGGTCCATCGGCTCAGTTCGGGCTCGCGGCGCTCCATCCGGGTGACGTCGTCGCCGATCTCCTTCAGTACGGCGCCCAGACCCTTCGGGCCGCCCAACGCGTCGAAGAGCAGATTGGCCGCCGTGTTGTCGCTGAAGCGGACGGCGGCCTCGCAGAGTTGGGCCAGGGTCATCCCGGTCTCGACGTGCTTCTCGGTCACGGGGGAGTTGGCGATCAGGTCGTTTCTGGAGTAGGTGATCACCCGGTCCATCCCGCTCATGGAGTACCTGCGCAGCACGGCACCGGCCTCCAGCGCCTTGAAGGTGGAGGCGTAGGGGAACCGCTCGCCGTCGTTGTGGGCCACCTCGCGCCCGGTGCCGGTGTCGATGGCGTACACACCGAGCCGTGCGTCGAACGTGCGCTCCAGCGCCTGGAGTTCGCCCGCGAACGTCTTCGCGTCCGTACGCGTGGTCCCCGGCGTGGCGGACGAGGACGACACGGCCGGGGACGACGACTGCTGCGAGCCGGTGCAGGCCACCAGAGGGACGAGCGCGAGCGTGGCGAGTGCGCCGAGAAGGGCGTCGCGGACACGGGTGTGGTGCAAGGTCCGAACCTCCGGGGCGCCCCGCACGCAGGGCGCATAGGGGACGGAGCTCGGCTCCGTCCCGGTACGTGGTCATGTGTGCCGGGACCACCCTCACCTTCCGACGACCATGCGGTCCAATACGGTCCTGCGCTGTTCCATGCCGAAACGGCATAGAGTCGAGGTGTGGATCTGGTGGCAGCATGTCGCGCGTTCGTCAGCGTGAGCGAGCACGGGAGCTTCACCGTCGGCGCCGCGGCCGCCCGGATGTCGCAGCCGGTGGCCAGCCGTCGCGTCGCCGCCCTGGAGGAACGCTTCGGTGAGCAGTTGTTCGAGCGCACCTCGCGGCGGGCCGTCCTCACCCCCTTCGGCCGGGACATGCTGCCGACGGCCAGGCAGCTCGTGCAGGCGGCCGAGGTGTTGCTGAACGAGTCGGAGGCCGCCAAGCGCAAGCCCTGGCGGCTCGCCGTGCCCGGCATCTGCTCGGTGGCCTCTCTCGCCCGCCTCGTCGCCGAGGCGCGCGGGCACGGTGTCACCCTCGACCTCCGTATCGCCACACCCGCCCAGCGCAGGGAACTCGTCCATGCGCAGCAGGTGCGGGCCGCGCTGCTGGCGGTGCCGGCGGACGAGGCGACGTGGTCCGTGCCGCTCGGGTTCGCCGGTGCCCGGGATCCCGGGGTGAAGCGCCTCTACCTTGAAACACTGCGGGTCGGCCGCGCCTCGGTCGATCCCGCGGCCCGTGTCTGGATCCAGCCGGAAGACGACGTGCCGCACATCCGCGATCCACTCACCCGACTCCGCGACGCACTCGGGCTGCGCCCCGCCCAGCTCGTCGCCGCGGCCGATCTGACCTCCGCCGCGGCGGAAGTCCTCTGCTCACGCGATCTGTTGCTGTGCTCCCCCGCGCAGGCCGGGGAACTCGCCCTGCACTGGCGGCCCATCGGCGAGATCGCGCTCAGCCGGGGGTTCGCTCTCGCCGCCTCCGGGGGCGGCAATGCCCAGACCGTCGAAGCCCGCCTGGGCGAGGCCATCGCCCGCTGTCTCGGCGCCGGCACTTCGGTGGGCAGCGCGGCCCGCACTCCGGCAGAGAGCACGGCAGGGACACCGGGGGACAGCACGGGAGGTACCGCGACATGAGCACCGAGGCCCTGCTGAGCGACCTGCGCCGGGAGCTCGACGACGGCGGTCTGCACGGCTGTCTGCTCGTCCGGGATCTGCACACCGGGGACGAACTCGGGATCGAGCCGGACACCCAACTGCCCACCGCCTCCGTGGTCAAGGTCCCGCTCGCGCTGGCGACGGCGGAGCGCATCCGCCTGGGCGAACTGGACGGAGCGGCCGTGCTCGATGTGCGCCCCGGGCGGATCACCACACCGGGCCCCACCGGACTGAGCCGCTTCCGCCACCCCGCCCGGATCGCGATCGACGATCTTCTCTATCTGAGCACATGCGTGAGTGACGGTTCAGCCGCCGACGTCCTCTTCGACCTCACCCCGCCGGCCCGGGTCGCCGAGATCCTCTATCGGTTCGGCCTGCGCGGCATCACCGTCCGGCACAGCATGCGCGAGCTGTCCGACACCCCCGTGGAGCGCTTCGACGCCGCCGAGGCCCATCTCGCGCACGCCCTCGCGATCGACGCCGGCACCAGCGGCAGGGGGCACCGGGTGCCGCAACTCGACACCACCCGCGCCAACACCGGCAGCCCGCGTGCCTACGTGGATCTGCTCCAGGCCCTGTGGACGCCGTCGGCGATCCACCCGGAGGTGGCCGAGCGGGTGCGCGACCTCATGGCCCACAACATCCTCCGGCACCGGCTCGCCCCCGACTTCAGTTCCGACGCCACCTCGTGGTCCTCCAAGACCGGCACGCTGCTCAACCTCCGCCACGAGGTCGGGGTCGTCGAGCACTCCGACGGCCAGGCGTTCGCCGTCGCCGCCTTCACCGAGTCGCTGGTACCGGCCAGTACTCAGCCGGGCGCCGATGCCCTCATGGCACAGGCGGCCCGCAGACTCCGGGACCACTTGCGGCAGTTGTAGCCCGGCTCGGCGTCGTTGTCGTTGCCCCTCCCCTTGTCGGTGTCGGTGTCGTCCGTACCCTCACGGTCGACTCACGATTGAAAGGGTTCAATCGCCGTTCAACACAGCCCAACTGATCTGTCGTCAGCCATTTTCGCAGCTCGCCTCTGCACAGGTGAGAAATGGCGCGCACGCGCATTGACGCCCACCCCACGCACCCCTACCTTCACAGCCGTGAATCGATTCACCTTCTCCCTCTAGGGGCCGCTGTGATCAGTAGAAGGAACATCCTCGCGAGCGCCGTCGCCACCGCGGGAGCCGTGGCCGCCGGAACCGGACCTGCCGTGGCCGTTCCCGCGCCCATCGCGGAACGCGCGGGCAGGAGCGCCTTACGGATCGTCTCCCCGACGGTCGAGTACGTCCGGCAGCCCCTGGGCCTCGACGCCGACCGCCCGCGACTGAGCTGGCCGATGACCTCGGCCCTGCCGGGGCAGCGGCAGAGCGCCTACCAGGTGCGGGTCGCGACGAGCGCCGAGGGCCTGCCCCAACCGGACGTGTGGGACAGCGGCAAGGTCGCCTCGGACGCATCCGTCCTCGTTCCGTACGCCGGTCCCCCGCTCGAGCCCCGGACGCGCTACTTCTGGTCGGTACGGGTGTGGGACGGCGAAGGCGGCGCCTCGGAATGGAGCGCGCCCTCGTGGTGGGAGACCGGTCTGATGGGCGCGGGCCAGTGGTCGGCGAAGTGGATCTCCGCTCCCTCCGTGCTCACGGATGCGCCGTCCCTGGAGGGCAGTTCGTGGATCTGGTTCCCCGAGGGCGATCCGGCGAGCAGTGCTCCGGCGGCGACCCGGTGGTTCCGCCGTACCGTCGACCTGCCGGCCGGCGTCACCGCGGCCACGCTGGCCATCACCGCGGACAACGTCTACGCCGTCTCCCTCAACGGCGCCCAACTGGCCCACACCGACCTGGAGACGGACAACGAGGGCTGGCGCCGCCCGGCCGTCGTCGATGTCCTCGGCCACGTCCGATCCGGCGCCAACACCCTCGCGGTCTCCGCCGTGAACGCCACGGTGGGACCCGCCGGTCTGATCTGCGTGCTGGTCCTCACCACGGCCTCCGGCGAGCAGAAGGTCTTCACCGACGCCTCGTGGAGGTCCACGGACCGCGAGCCCGCCGACGACTGGCGCGAGCCGGCCTTCGACGACAGCGCGTGGGGCGCGGCGAAGGAGGTCGCCGCGTGGGGAGCCGGACCGTGGGGACGCGTCGTGCCGGCCGTCTTCGCCGCGAACCAACTGCGCCACGAATTCCGGTTGCCGCGCAGGAAGGTGCGTCGCGCCCGTCTGTATGCCACCGCTCTCGGACTGTACGAGGCACATCTCAACGGCCGGCGCGTGGGACGTGATCAGCTCGCCCCGGGCTGGACCGACTACCGCAAGCGGGTGCAGTACCAGACCTTCGACGTCACCGCCTCCCTCCGCCCGGGCGCCAACGCCCTCGCCGCGTATGTTGCCCCCGGCTGGTACGCGGGCAACGTCGGTATGTTCGGCCCACACCAGTACGGCGAACGACCGGCTCTCCTGGCCCAATTGGACATCGACTACGCGGACGGAACGAGCGAGCGCATCATCTCGGGGCCCGACTGGCGCGCGACTTCGGGTCCCATCACCTCCGCGGACCTCCTGTCGGGCGAGTCGTACGACGCGCGGAAGGAGACCGCCGGGTGGACCTCGCCCGGTTACGACGACGGGTCGTGGCACGCCGTTCGCGGCGCCGCCGATGACGACGTCCCGGAGCGGATCGTCGCTCAGGTGGACGGTCCCGTACGCGTTACGAAGGAACTCGCCGCCAGGAGGGTCACCGAGCCCGCACCGGGCGTCCATGTGTTCGACCTGGGACAGAACATGGTCGGTTCCGTGCGGCTGCGCGTGTCCGGCGTGGCGGGTACCACGGTGCGGCTGCGGCACGCGGAGGTGCTCAACCCCGACGGCACCCTCTACACGGCGAACCTGCGGTCGGCCGCCGCGACGGACACCTACATCCTCAAGGGGCGCGGTGAGGAGACGTACGAGCCGCGCTTCACCTTCCACGGCTTCCGCTATGTCGAGGTGACCGGGTTCCCCGGCAAACCGTCGACCACGGCGGTGACCGGTCGGGTGATGCACACCTCCGCGCCGTTCACGTTCGACTTCGAGACGAACGTCCCGATGCTCAACACGCTGCACAGCAACATCGGTTGGGGGCAGCGGGGCAACTTCCTCTCCGTCCCGACGGACACACCGGCCCGCGACGAGCGGTTGGGGTGGACGGGTGACATCAACGTCTTCGCTCCCACGGCGGCCTACACGATGGAGTCGGCCCGCTTCCTCACCAAGTGGCTGGTCGACCTGCGCGACGCGCAGACGGCCGACGGTTCGTTCACGGATGTGGCACCGATGGTCGGCACTGTCGGCAACGGTGTCGCGGGCTGGGGAGACGCCGGTGTCACCGTCCCCTGGGCGCTGTACCAGGCGTACGGAGACCGGCAGGTCCTCGCGGACGCATGGCCGTCCGTCCAGGCGTGGCTGGGCTATCTGGAGAAGCACAGCAACGGACTGCTGCGGCCGGCGGCGGGATACGGCGACTGGCTGAACGTGTCGGACGAGACGCCCAAGGACGTGATCGCGACCGCCTACTTCGCCCACAGCGCCGACCTCGCGGCACGGTTCGCGACGGAGCTCGGCAAGGATCCGGCGCCCTACGCCGATCTCTTCGCCCGCATACGCACCGCGTTCCGGACCGCGTACGTCGCGTCCGACGGCAGGGTGAAGGGCGACACACAGACGGCGTACGTCCTCGCCCTGTCCATGAACCTGATGCCGGACGCCCTGCGCACGGCGGCGGCCGACCGCCTGGTGGACCTCATCCGGGCGAAGGACTGGCACCTGTCGACCGGCTTCCTCGGCACACCGCGGCTGCTGCCCGTCCTCACGGACACCGGCCACACCGATGTCGCCCACCGCCTGCTCCACCAGCGCACCTTCCCCAGCTGGGGCTACCAGATCGACAGGGGCGCGACGACGATGTGGGAACGCTGGGACTCCATCAGGCCGGACGGCGGCTTCCAGACCCCGGAGATGAACTCCTTCAACCACTACGCGTACGGCTCCGTGGGTGAGTGGATGTACACCAACATCGCCGGCATCGCCCCGGGCCGGGCCGGCTACCGGCAGATCGTCGTCCGCCCCCGCCCGGGAGGCGGGGTCACCTCCGCCCGGGCCACGTTCGCCTCGCTCTACGGCCCGGTCTCGACGGACTGGCAACAGCGGCCGGGCGGCTTCACGCTGTCGTGCACCGTGCCGCCCAACACCACGGCGGAGGTGTGGATCCCGACGAACCACCCCGACCGTGTGCGGCACAGGGCCGGAGGCCCGGCGCGCGCGGAGGACGGCTGCGCGGTGTTCGACGTGGGGTCGGGGAGCCACCGCTTCACGGTGTGATCGGGGGCGGTTCGCCCTCCGGGCCGGCGTCTGCGGGTTCAACGCGCACCGGCTCGCACCACCTCACGGTGG
>NZ_JBHXSL010000027.1:0-98871 GCF_042714725.1 Streptomyces sp. NPDC058685 | reverse complement strand
GGGGCCCCCCCCGCCCCCCCCGGGGGCGGCCCGCGGGCCGTTGCTCAAGCGGCCGCTGGCGAGGACCAGTTCAGATGGGGCTTCTTGCCGAGCAGTGCGGCCATGCCGCTGACACGCAGGCGATAGGGGTCGAGCCTCAGCAGTGAGGTCGTCCCGCCCTCGGGCCCGTCGGGGAAGCTGCTCCAGAAGTCGAAGCCGAGGGGCGGCGGTGCGTCCCGGAACCGTTCCCAGATACGCGTCCGCGTCGCGGTGTCCTCGATCCACTCCACCGCGCAGTCCGCGAGGGCGACATCGTGGGTCGGGTCCCAGTAGGAGCAGGTCGCATAGGGCATCCGGGCCAGATGGGCCACCTTGACCGGGGTGGGCCGGGTGACGATCCAGCCGGTGAGGCCCGTCTCGGCGTACTCCCACCAGGGATGAAGTATCCGGCCGCGCGGCCGTCCGCGGGTGTCGACGGTGGCCACCGTGCACCAGACGATGCGGTGGGCGACGCTGATGAACTCCTCGGCGATCTCCGCCGGGACCAGAGTGGTCCGCGTGTGAGCATTTTCCACAACCATGGTTGTACGTTACCGGATGCACAACCGGGGTTGTACTCTTTCGGGGTGACCGATTTCGATCCGGCCGACGCCGGTCTCTCGCTGCTCTCGCTCTTTGCGGGCTGGGGTCTCGCCGACGACCTGCAACGGCGGCTGGCGGCCGACGGCTTCGACGACAGCCGTTTCGCCGACGGTGTGGTGTTCCAGCATCTGATCGAACGGCCTCTTGCCATCGGCGTACTCGCCGAGCGGCTCGGGGTCACACAGCAGGGGGCGTCGAAGTCCGTCGCCGATCTGGAGCGGCGCGGCTACCTCGTGCGACGGGCCGATCCCGCCGACGCACGGGCCCGCCTGGTCGATCTCACCGAACGGGGCCGGGGGGTGATCACCGCGGCGCGCCGGCACCGGGCGGCGATCGAGGGCGAGGTGATCACCGCGCTCGGGGCCGAACGGGTCGACGCCGCCCGCCTCCTGCTCGCCGATGTCCTCACGCATCTGGGCGCGGACGCCCCCTTGCGGATGCGCCGGGCGAAGCCGCCCCGCTGAGTGCCGGACATCCGGCGCATGGCGGGCCCGTCATCGGACCCGCCATCGCGCGGTCACGGCAGGGCGGGGACCTCGGGGGCAATCGCGGTGGCAGGCAGTGCGGGCGTCGCCTGGAGGGCGGCGGTCTCCGCCGGGGCCGCGGCCGGAAGGCTGACACCCGACAGCAGACCGGTCACCGTGCCGAGCACCGTGTCGAGCAGACCGGTGACGACACCCAGCAGCGAGCCGACCACGCCTGTGAGGCCGGACGTGACGGCGCCCAGCAGCTCGTCGAGCGTCTTCTGGAGGTCGGCCAGCGCGTCGCCGATCACGTCCGCGCGGACGGACCGGTCCGTACGGTTCATCTCCAGAGTGGCCATGGCCACCTGAAGGTTGGTCTTGTGTCTGATGGCCGTCGCGAGCGGCATGCGCCCGGCGTCCGTCGCCAGCACATCGGTGAGGAAGTCGGTCATCGCCGGCGGAACGCCGTGCGTGTGACGCATGACCTCGACCTGCCGGCTCAGCTCGGTGGCGCCGGGGATGGCGGACTGTGTCGCGGCCGCGGCGGGGATGGTGTCGGGGACGGAGGTCACAGCGGCCGCGGGGCCGACCGCCGTGAAGACGAGCGCAGCGCACAGGGCGGGCGGTGTCAGAACGCGGGTCACTGATGTGAGACGCATGCAGGGGTTCCTTCCAGAGATGGGACTGCCTCTCACTCACCGTGTGAAGGTGATCAACCCTGCGCAACAGTGAAGCGTACCGCCGATCGGGCGGATCTCCGCCCGTCCGAAGGCGCTGACCAGCGGTTTTCTGCTGGTCCGCCCTCGGGTTGCGCCTGCTGCATCCGTGTGAGTCCGGCGTGCCGCCGGCGCCGCTCAGCCGAACGTCGGCTCGGGCGCCGCCCCCGGGAAGTACGCTTCGCCACCGCCGAGCGCCGTCTGCGTGTAGGTCATCCACATCCTGGCCGGGTGTCCCTCCCCGGCGTTCGGCAGCGGTATCTGCTTGTGCGTGGTGGCGTTCTCGCCGAACAGCCCGATCGTCGTGAGCAGTTCCTCGGTCGAGCCGACGAACCACTCCGCCTTGCCGTCGTCACTGCGGCCGGAGTTCTGAGTGACGTCCTCGCGGCCGTCCTCGGTCCACATCGACGGCACGGCATCACGCCGGCCCGATGCCCGGCCGAGGACGTCGGTGACCGTTTCGGCGGCCAGTGAGCTGATGGCACGGCCTCCGACCGGGTCCCGCAGCGGTGTGACCTCGCCGTCCCGCTGGGCCGACTTCACGATGGACGGGGTGACCTTCTTCCCGTCGTGCCGGAACCCGGCGTAGACACCCGCGATCTCCAGCGGACTCGCCCCCATGAGACCGAGGGACAGGGCCTGTTGCGAGGCGACATCCCGCGGCTTCAGGTCCATGCCGAGAGCGTTCGCGGTGTCCATGATCGTGTCGTCGTCGGCCGGTGCGCGCTCGTCGGCCTTGGCCTCCATCGACGCCGCCACGACGACGGGCTCGAACAGGGGACCGATCTGGTAGTCGGCGCGTGTGGCGTTGCTGATGTACTGGCGCATGTAGTCCCGGCCGCCGTACAGGGCGACGACATGGCCGCTCCTCGGGTCCATCGACACGGCTGCCGCCTGGATGTTCTTGTCCAGCACGGGCCCGCCGGGTGTGCCGCCCGCCGCGGAGACCGTCTTCTCCAGGGCCTTCTGCTTGCGGGGGTCGACGGTGAGCGTGATCCGCCAGCCGCCGCCGGCCAGCTCCTGCTCGCTCACCCCGGACGCCATCAGTTCGCGCCGGGCCGCTTCCACGAGATACCCGGTCTGCCCGGAGAGACCCGCCGTCGGGGACGGTCCCACGGGCACGGGGAACGTCATCCGCCCGCGCACGGTCTTGTCCAGCCAGCCCTGGCCGACCATGTTGTCGAGCACGTAGTTCCAGCGCTGGGTGACGAGGCGCTTGCCCTCAGGGCCGGCGATCGCCCAGTCGTACTGGCTCGGGGCCTGCAACAGCGCTGCGAGATAGGCGCCCTGTTCCACCGTCAGCTTCTCGACCTCCCGGTGGTAGTAGGCCCGGGCGGCCGCCTGGATGCCGTAGGCCTGACGTCCGTAGTAACTGCTGTTCAGATATCCGGCGAGGATGTCGGACTTGGAGTTCCGCTGGTCGACCTTGAGCGAGATGATCAGTTCCTTGACCTTGCGGGTCACGGTCTGTTCCTGGCTCAGGTAGTAGTTCTTCACGTACTGCTGGGTGATGGTCGAACCACCCTGTGTGCCACGGCCGGTGACGGTGTTCAGGATGCCGCGTGCCGTGCCGGAGAACGAGACACCGGAGTCGGTGTAGAAGTCCTTGTTCTCGGCGGCGACGAAGGCGAGCCGGACGTCCTTTGGCACCCGGTCGATCGGAACCGTCTCACGGTTGATCTCGCCGGTACGGGCGAGCCGGCTGCCGTCGCTGAAGAGATACACATTGCTCTGCGCCTTGGCCAGATCATTGGCGCGCGGAATGTCGATCGCGACGTACAGGACGGCGAACGTGCCCGTCACCAGCGCGCATACGGTGATGAGAGCGGCGAGCGCCTTCCGCCATGTGAGCAGCCGGCGCAGCCCGCGCCGCTTCCGCGCCTTCTGCCGCGGGGACCGGTGCCGGCGCCGCCGGGTGAGCGCCCGGCCGCGCCGCCGTGAGCGCCGTCCGGAGTCCTCCGTGACCGCTCTCGGCGAACCAGTCCCGCCGGCCTCGCCCGTGCTCGGCAACTCCGCTGTCCGGTCAGGACTCCCAGTGGTTCGCATGGCGCCATCCTCAGCGCCGAAGATCTTCGGAAACCCGAAGCGAGCCATCGGCTCTGCCTCGGAGATGTATCAGCCGTGTATCGGCTCTTTCGGGGGAAGCCGAAGGGTGGCCACCGCACCGCCGTCGGCGGCGTTGGCGAACTCCAGTCGCGCCCCGATCACATGAGCCTGGCCGATGGCGATGGTCAGACCCAGGCCATGACCGGTACCGCGCTCGCGCGCGCCCGTGCGGAACCGCTGCGGACCGTCGTCGAGCAGAGTGTCGGGATAGCCGCGTCCCCTGTCCCGTACCGTCACGGTCCGCCCGTCAGCGGCGACGGTGACCGTGACCGGACGGCGGCCGTGCCGGTGCCCGTTGACGATCAGATTGGTCAGGATGCGCTCCAGCCGGCGCGGATCGGTCCACACCTCGGCCGTCGGCGCGTCGTCCTCGACGACGAGTTCGACCGGCTCCGCCGGCAGCCCGTGAAGTCTCGTGATGTCCTCGACGAGACAGCTGAGCCGGCAGGGCGACAGATCGGCCTCCTCCGCCCCCGCGTCGAGGCGGGAGATCTCCAGCAGATCCTCCACGAGGGCGGCCAGAACACGCACCCGGTCGCGTACGAAGGAGGCCGCTTCACCGTCGGGAAGCAGTTCCGCCGCCGTGACCAGTCCCATCAACGGGGTGCGCAGTTCGTGTGCGACGTCCGCCGTGAACCGCTGCTCGCTGCGCAGCCGTTGCTGCAGTGCGGCGGCCATGGTGTCGACGGCGGCGGAGATCTCGGCGATCTCGTCCCGGGGCCGGGGCGGCGCCTCGATACGGGCGTCGAGGTCCCCGGCAGCGATGCGCCGGGCTGTGCCGGCGGCGGACCGCAGCCGGCGGCTCATGCCCCCGGCGATGATCACGCCGAGCGGCAGCACGGCCGCGGTCGTCAGGGCGCCGGCCCAGGCGATCGTCGTGTCCAGCGCGCTGATGTCCCTCAGCGTGGTCGTCATGTCGATCCGTACGGACAGGACCTGCTCGCCGGCGGGGCGCGCGGCCCACATGGCCGGACCGGTGGGCCGGGTGGAGAACTCCGTCCCCTGATGGCCTCGGTCCGCGATCCCGCGCAGCCCCGCGGGCAGCCCGGGAGCGTCGAGCACGGCGCCCGTGCCCTCGACCGTGCCCGTACGGGCGTAGGTCACCGCGGCCCGGTCGAGCGTGGTGCGGGCGGCGTCGCGCGCCTGGGTGAGTTCGCGGTCGCGGGAGGCGTGATGGACGAGGACACCGACCGCGGCGGCGACCGAGCAGATCGCGGCGGCGACCAGGGCGGCGATACGCCATCTCAACGGCATGGTCAGCGCCGGAACTTGTAGCCGAAACCGCGGACGGTCTCGATCCGGTCGGACCCGATCTTCGCCCGCAGCCGCTGCACATGGAGGTCGACGACCCGGGTGTCGCCGTGCCAGGCGTGGTCCCACACCCGGCTGAGCAGGGTCCGGCGTTCGAGCACCACGCCCGGGGAGGCGGCGAATTCGAGCAGCATGCGCAGTTCGGTGGGGGTGAGGGCGACGGGCGCCCCGTCGCGGAGCACGTCCATGCCGCGGGTGTCGATGGTGAGTTCGCCGAAGACGAGGACCGCGGTCTCCGGGGCCGTGTCGGGGACCGGGGTGAAGGACGCGCGACGCAGCAGGGAGCGGATACGGGCCACGAGCACCGCGCTCTCGCACGGCTTGACGACATAGTCGTCGGCGCCCGCCTCCAGCCCGGAGACGACGTCGAGGGAGTCGCCGCGTGCGGACATCATCAGGATCGGGGCGAGGCTGAACTCCCGGATACGGCGGCAGAGTCCGATGCCGTCGAGGTGCGGCAGCATCACGTCGAGGAGCAGCAGATCCGGGTTGCGCTCCCGGAAGATCTCCAGGCCGGTCAGGCCGTCGGCGGCCGTGGAGACAGTGAAGCCGTACCGCTCCAGCAGCATGCGGACGGTGCTGCGGATGACCTCGTCGTCCTCGACGAGCAGCAGATGTGCCTCTTCGGCCGTGCCGGGGGATATGTGGGGGCTGCTCATCATGGCGTCCTGGTCGGGGGGATCGGTGTCGCGGGGTTCGGGGGGACCGGTGTCGCGTCGGCCGGGGGCGCCGGCGTCACGGAGGGCTCGTCACCGCCGAGGGCGTCCTGCGGTGCGGTCGAGACGAGTTCGGTGCCGTTCCAGCGGTAGCGGGTGGTGAACCGGCCGTCCTTGCCGGTCGAGGAGAGGATCAGGTCGTTGCCGAGGGTCACGCCCGTGGCGCCGATGGTGTTCCAGCTGATGAGGATCGGCCGCACGGACGTGCCGAAGGCGCGGTAGACCTGGACCAGCGTCAGGCCGCCGACCGGATCGTCGAGGGCCACCACCAGCTCGTCCCTGCCGTCGTCGGTGAGATCCCGGTACACGGGTGTGCGCAGGCCGCAGCTGCCGCCGGGACAGCTCTGCAGGGCGGTGCGCACGAGCTGAGGGACGTTGGGGTCCTGCTCCAGCAGCCGCAGGACGGAAACCCGCCGCAGGTCACCGGCGGGCACCTCGATGCCCTTGACGTTCACATAGCGCCGGTAGGGGGCGGCGGTCTCACCCTCGTCGGGGGTGGGCCCCGAGTACTGGGGCCACAGCGGTGAGGCGGAGACGGGCGGCGACACCTGGGGGGCGGCTCCGTCGTCGCGGGCGCCGGTGTCGGCCGCGCACCCGGCGATTCCCGCGGCCGTCAGGCAGACGGCGAGAACGGCCGGCACCGGCCGCCGGAAGCGGTGGTGGCGGGTGCGGCGGGAGGAGTGGCGCATAGGGCCATCACCCTACCGGCGGGGCCACCGGGCCCCTCCGGTAGGTGCGGGAGGGGCCGAGGCGCCGGGTGCTGCCGGCGGTCGTGCGTGATGGTTCGTGGACCGGGTGCTGCCGGCGGTCGTGCGTGATGGTTCGTGGACCGGGTGCTGCCGATGGCCGTGGGGCCGGTGCTGCCTACCGTCGTACGGCCCGGAGTCGCCGGCGGTCGTACGTCCTCGGGCTGTCGGCCGTCGCGTGGCCGCGAGCCGAGTCACCAGCGGTGGTGGACCTGCGCGCGGATCCTGCGGTCGTACAGGTCCCGCACCGCGTCCAGCGTGACCTGCGGCAGCGGGGCGAGTGCGGCCGCCGCGGCATTGGCGCGCGCCTGCTCGGCGGACCGGGCGCCCGGGATGACGCTGGTGACACCGGGCTGCTGGATGATCCACCGCAGGGCCGTGGCGGCCGGTGTCGCTCCTTCCGGAGCGAGTGCGGCGAACTCGGCCGCGGCCTCGACGCCCGTGCCGTAGTCGACGCCGGAGAAGGTCTCGCCCTGGTCGAAGGCCTCACCGTGGCGGTTGTACGTGCGGTGGTCGTCGGCCGTGAAGACCGTGTCCTTCGTGTACTTGCCCGACAGCAGGCCGGACGCGAGCGGCACCCGCGCGATGATGCCGACGCCCGACTCCACGGCGGCGGGCAGGACCTCTTCCAGAGGCTTGAGCCGGAAGGGGTTGAGGATGATCTGCACACTCGCCGTGCCCGGGCGGGCGATGGCGGTGAGCGCTTCGGCGCAGGTCTCGACGCTGACTCCGTAGGCCGCGATCCGCTTCTCCGCCACGAGGGTGTCGAGCGCGTCGAAGACGGCGTCGGAGGAGTACACGGAGGACGGCGGGCAGTGCAGCTGCACCAGATCGAGGGTGTCCACACCCAGGTTCCGGCGGGAACGATCGTTCCACGCGCGGAAGTTGTCGAGGACGTAGTTCTCGGGGAGCTGGTCGACGCGGCGACCCATCTTGGTGGCGACGACGACGCCGGCGTCCGGCCGCTCCCGCAGATAGCGGCCGATCAGCTGCTCGCTGCGGCCGTCACCGTACACATCGGCCGTGTCGAAGAAGGTGACGCCCGCGTCCACCGCGGCGTCGAGCACGGCGAGGGCGTCCTCCTCGCGGACATCACCCCAGTCCGCGCCGAGCTGCCACGTGCCCAGCCCCACGACGGAGACGTTCCGACCGGTCCTGCCCAAGACGCGCTGTTCCATGAGCGGCATCCTATTCAGCCGGTTTCGCGATCAGGCGTCGCGGGGCGGGCGCGGAGCGGATATCGGAATCTGTCGCTCCGGATCACTACACATAAGGAACAGATAAGCGCAAACTGGAGGAGCGTGGCTCTGCCGCGCGACGCGGTCCGACTTGCAGCGAGAAGAAGGAGGCGAGTCGCATGGCCGACGTTTCACACAGGGGAGACCTCGCGGGTCATCCCGACATCGACGAAATGCAGGACCGCTACGCACGTGTGCTCGGCGGACGTGATGTGGCCCTGGTGGACGGCCCGGTGTTCCTGGTCGGCCTCGCCTGTGCGGTCTCCCCATGGGTGGTCCACTTCGCGGGCAACCAGCCGGCACTCGCGATGCACAACCTGATCATGGGTATCGCCATAGCGGTGCTCGCGATCGGTTTCACCGTCATGCCGGCGCGGATGTACGGCCTGAGCGGGGCGATGTGCGCCATGGGCGTGTGGTTGATCATCGCACCCTGGATCGTGGGCAGCAGCCCGGACGCGGGAGTGATCTGGACCAACATCATCATCGGCGGTCTCACCTTCCTGCTGGGGCTGGTCTGCACGGCCGTCGCGATGAGGAGCAGTCGCACCTCCATGTGACGGTGTTTCCTCGACGGGATGTGCGCAGAGCGCCGGTCGGCCCGCCCCGTGGCGGGTCGACCGGCTTCGCCGATGAACGCTTGCCGGTAAATGGCCCAGTCGATACGAGCCCAAGTGGCCAGTGTTCTGGGCCATTCGGCTTCCTAGGGTGAAGGGCAGAGCGGCCGGAACGGTCGCACCCTCCCGAGGAGCCGCATGCCCCTGCGTATCGTGCCGCCGAGCGGATCCCCGCGGACGCTCGCCCTCGCCCAGCTGGTGAACTCGCTGGGCGACGGCGCTTATTACGTCTGCTCCGCCCTGTACTTCGCCCGGGTCGTCGGACTCTCACCGGCCCGGATCGGCCTGGGCCTCACCGTGGCCTGGGGCATCGGCTCACTCGCGGGCGTGGCACTCGGTCAGCTCGCCGACCGCAGAGGGCCGCGGCCGACGGCGGTCGTCCTGGCGCTCGCCACTTCGGCCTCCGTCGCCTCGTTCCTCTTCGTGCGCTCCTTCCCCCTCTTCCTGCTGGCCGCCTGCTGCTACGCAACGGCTCAGTGCGGACTGGCCGCTGCCCGCCAGGCGCTGCTCGCCTCCCTGGTGGCGAAGGAGGAGCGGACCGGAACGCTCGCGTACCTCCAGTCGACGCTCAATGCCGGGCTCGCCGTCGGCGCCGCGCTCGGCGGCGTCGCCCTGCACTTCGGCAGCCGCGAGGCGTATCTGTCGGTCTTCGTCCTCGACGCGGCGGCCTTCGCGCTCTGCGCCCTGGTCCTGCTGAGGCTGCCCGATGCCCGAGTCGACCGCCCGCCGCACCGGACCGCCGCGACGCAGCAGGCGGTGTTCCGAGATCCTCCCTACGCCGTGGTGACCTTCCTCAACATGATCATGCTGCTGCGCATGCCGCTGATCAGCCTCGCCATCCCGCTGTGGATCGTGGAGCGGACATCGGCCCCCGGCTGGACCGTCTCCGCACTCCTTGTGCTCAACACCGGTGCGGTGATGCTCTTCCAGGTCCGCACGGCCGCCGCCGTACGCGATCTGCCCAGCGCCACCAGGACAGTTCGGCGCGGTGGCGTGGCGATGCTCGCTTCCTGCGCGGTCTTCGCCCTCTCGGCCGCCGCGGGAGTACCGGCCCGGGTCGCCGTCGCCGTGCTGCTCGCGGGGGCGGCGCTGCAGGTGTGGGGCGAGATGATGCAGTCGGCCGGCGCCTGGCAGATCAGCTTCGACCTCGCCCCCGCCGGGCGGCACGGCCAGTACCAGGGCTTCTTCGGTGCGGGTGTACCCGTGGCGCGGATGCTGGGGCCGGTTCTGCTGACCACGCTGGTCGTGGGCCTGGGTGTCGTCGGGTGGCTGATCCTGGGCGCGTTGTTCCTCGCGGCCGGACTGGCCATGGGACCCGCGGTGCGCTGGGCCGGGAGGGCCCGGACGGCGGTGGCGTACGCCGTGTGACGGACGTGTCGGGCGCACAGGAGCAACCCGCACCTGGGCAAGTCGCCGGGGCCGGCGGTCCGTCCCGGTCATCCACCGTCAGTCGCCGAGCCGTATCCAGACCGGCGCGTGGTCGGAGCCCGTGGCATCGCGGCGCTCGGTGGGGACCTCGTCGACCGACGGAAGCGGCGGCGGTTCGGCGGCGCCGACGATGCCGGTGCCGGCCGCCGCGACCCGGTCGAGGAGCTGATGGCTGATCAGGATGTGATCGATGAGCTCGGGCCGTCCGGCGTGGACACGGGAGTAGCGCCGGTCCTCGGGAATCCACGGCGCCACGTTCCACAGGCGCGTCGCATCGCCCTTGTCCTCGCGCAGGAAGCCGGGCGTGCCGATCTCGGAGCCCGGCGGGCCGTGCAGGATCTGTGTCGTGGCGGCGGCCGGCTCGTCGTTGAGGTCGCCCAGGACGACCACGGCACGCTCCTTGCCCTGTTCCGCCAGCAACTCGTCGGCCACGGATCGCATGGTCACCGCCTCGGCACCGCGGCGGAACAGCGCGTAGGCCGCGTACCGCGCCCGCTCGCCCTCGTCGTGCGGCTGGAACCGGTTGCCGGGAAAGCTGAGCAGCTTGGACTTCAGATGGCAGACGGCCACCCACATCTGCGGCCCGTCGTCCGGCTCGACGCGCACCGCGAGCGCCCCGCGGCCCATCGTGGCGGTCGGGTCGGCGCTGTCGTCGCTCTGCACGGCACGCAGCCGCTGCGGGAACGTCTGGGTGTCGGAGACGACATCGAGCGGATGCCTGCTGAGAAATCCGACGCGGATGCCCCGGCCGTCCGGGTGCTCCGACAGCGCCGTGTGCCAGGTCCCCGGCAGCAAGCCCGCCAGGTCCTTCAGCGCCTCGGGGTCGCCGACCTCCTGGATGCCGAGGACGGTCGGTCCGAGCGCTTCGACGGTGGCGGCGAGCGCGGCGAGTTTCGCTTCGTAGACGACCCCGTCACGCGGCCCGTAGGGCCCTCCGGGCCGGTAGAGGTTCTCGAGGTTCCATGTCCCGAGGAGCATGGCCGGCTCCCGTCCTGTGACTGCCCGGACTGCCATCGTGTCAGTGCTGGGCGGGAGCGGCCAGTGCGCGGACGCGGACCGTTCGCCTCCGCTCGGGCGGAGGGGCCGGGGCCGGGGAGGTGACCCTCAGGACAGGGCGAGGCGTGTCCCTCAGGAGGCTTCGGCGGCCGTCTTGATCCGCTGCCCGAAGGCATGCGCGTCCTTGCGGGCCGCGCTCACGGCGAGTCCGGCGAGGGCCTTGCCGATGCCGTGGCCCTCCAGGACGTTGAAGATGCGCACCTGGGTGGTCCCCGGGCCGGTGGACTCGAGGTCGTAGCCGCCTTCCTTCGCGGTCACGAGGTTCTTCGACGTCTCGGCCCAGCGGATTCTGGTGGGAGCGGTGAACTCGGTGATGCGGAACTCGCGCTTGGTGGTGAGTCCGGCGTCCTTGACGGTGCTCGTGAAGACGGTCCCGACCGTCGTCGGTCCCGGCGGCGTCTTGTCGATCTTCTGCACTCTCGGGCTGAACTTGGGGTCGTTCGTACCGTCGCCGAGGAAGGCGAACACCTCCTCGATCGGGCGGTTGACCTCGACCGTTGCCTCGAACTGACTGGCCATGATTCCTCCACTGACTGCTCGTGACGAGTTGCGGGGTTCAGGGCGGCTCTCCAGGCCCATGTGCAGTGTCCCAGTACGGGCGCGGCCCGTCGCTGTGACGGGAGGGACCGCTGTGCCATCAGGGTGAACACCGCGGCGGACCCGCGCGTAATACACGGCAGGCCGCCGGGCCACCAAGGAGGTCTGCCGAGAATGACCGCGCATCGCACCGCCACCGTCGCCGCGCTCGTCGGCGTCGTGCCGCTCGTGCTCACGACGCTCGCAGCGGGGCCGGCGCACGCCCACGGAGCGCCGACCGACCCGCTCAGCAGGATCGCCGCGTGCGGTCCCGAGGGAACCCAGCAGGGATCGGCGGCCTGCCGCACGGCCGTCGCGGCCAACGGCGGCACGGCACTCGGCGCATGGGACAACCTCCGCGTGGCCGACGTGCGGGGCAGGGACCGTCAGGTGATCCCGGACGGGCAGCTGTGCAGTGCGGGACTCCGTGACTACCGGGGACTGGACGCCACACGGGTGGACTGGCCCACCACACCGCTGAAGGCGGGTGCCGGCCTCACGATGACGTACCGATCGACGATTCCGCACCGGGGCACGTTCAGCATGTATCTCACCAAGCAGGGCTACGATCCGGCCGCTCCGCTGCGCTGGTCCGATCTGGAGCGCGAGCCGTTCGCCAGGGTGACCGACCCCGCGCTCAGGGACGGGGCGTACCGGATCCGCGGAAAGCTTCCCGCCGGGCTGACCGGGCGTCATGTGCTGTACACGATCTGGCGGAACACCGATACGCCGGACACCTACTACTCCTGTTCCGACGTGGTGCTGCGGGGCGAGGAGAACACCCCGCCGGCGCAGGCCGCGCCCGAGGAGGCGGCTCCGCCTCCCGAGAAGCAGCCGGCCACCGCGGGACCGGCGACGGCCGAGGAGTCGGCGGCCGGGCAGGCCCCGCCCCCACAGGCCTCCACGCCACCGCCCGCGCCGCAACAGCCCGTCGTCGGGGGAGCGGGGCGGCCGCAGGCCGTGGCGGACACCACGAAGGACCACTCCACCGTTCTCATCGGGGCCGTGGCCGCCGTGCTCGCGCTGCTCGCCGTGAGCACCTCCGTGCTGCTGCGCCGACGCCGGTAGCGGAGGCGCCGCCCGGGGGAGCGGTGACGTGCGCTCCCCCGTTCAGCGCCCCGGCCCGTTAGGGATTTCCGCGGCGGGGTACCCCTGCGCGGACCGGACGGCGCGACGGGGCGAGGAGCTCATGAAGATCGGGTACAAGCTGGCGGCCGAGGCGTTCGGCCCGGCCGAACTGGTACGGCAGGCTGTCCTGGCGGAGCAGGCGGGCTTCGACTTCGTCGAGATCAGCGACCACTTCCATCCCTGGCTGGACAACCAGGGGCACTCGCCCTTCGCCTGGACCGTCCTCGGCGCGATCGCCGCCAGGACCGAGCGCATCGAACTCGCCACCGGCGTGACCTGTCCGACCATCCGCTACCACCCCGCGATCATCGCGCAGGCGGCGGCGACGCTCGCGCTGCTGTCGGACGGCCGATTCACCCTGGGTGTCGGTTCGGGGGAGCGGCTCAACGAGCACGTCGTCGGCCGCGGTTACCCGGCTGTCGCCGAACGCCACGAGCTGCTGCGCGAGGCGCTGGAGATCATCCGGCTGCTCTGGCGCGGCGGTTACCGGTCGTACGAGGGCAAGCACCTGCGCCTCGAGGACGCCCGCGTCTTCGACCTCCCCGACGAACTGCCGCCGATCGCGGTGGCCGTGAGCGGAAAGGCGTCGACGGCCATCGCGGCGGAGCTGGGTGACGCCCTGTTCGCCACCGATCCGGACCCGGAGATCGTCCCGCAGTACCGCGCCGCCGGTGGCAGCGGACCGGGATACGCGGAGGTTCCCCTCGCCTGGGCGCCCGACGAACACACCGCGGCGCAGGCCGCGTTGGAGACGACGCGCTGGGCGCTGACGGGCTGGAAGGTGATGAGCGAGCTGCCCAACCCGGTCAACTTCGACGCGGCGACCGGCACGGTGCGCGAGGAGGACATCCTCGAACACTTCGCCTGTGGCTCCGACCCGGAACGCCATGTCGCGGTGGCGCAGCCGTACGTCGACGCCGGCTTCGACCGCCTGGTCATGATGAACTCCGGCCCGGACCCGGACGGGTTCATCGACTTCTACCGGCGCGAACTCGACAGCCGTATGCGGCAGTTGAGGCCGAGCGGGGCCTGAGGCGCTCGGAGGGACGCGGAGGTCTACGAGTCGCTCAGCAGCCGGCTCCGCGGCGACCGGTGCCGTGCCGCGTTGAGCAGCGCGTGGATGCGTACGCCGGCCTGGTCGATGTCCTTGATGGGTGCGGGGAACGGCAGGCGGGCGTCCTGGTGGGAGCGTGCGTACTCCAGACGCAGGGTGATGCCGTACCGGTCGATGGCGACCGGAAGGGCTCGCTGCACGCCCAGCACCAGACGCGGCTTCACCAGACGCAGGAGCAGTCCGACGATGTCGCTGTGGTCGTCGACCAGGTGCGTCAGCATGCCGGCCTCGCAGGTGGCCAGGGGATCGGTGTCGGCCTCCATCAGCTCTTCGAGGCCGACGGTGATCCGCTCCTCTCCCGTGTCGAGGACGGCGTGGGCCAGCTCCATGCACCGGCTGCCCGTCGGTGCCGTGTGCCCCGAGGCGGTCAGCAGCCGTCCCGCCAGGAGGACCCGGGCGCGGACCCGGTCGCGCACCGGCGTGGGTGCGATGTCGGTGAACTCCAGCGTGGCGTGCGTGGGTCCGTCCGTGGCGCCGTCCACGCCGGTGCCATCGGCGGGGTCCTGGCCGGTGTCCGTCGGGGGGTGGAGATGGATGTGCTCGGTGGCGCCGGGCCCGTGCAGCCGGGAGACCTCGGTACGCCCCTCGTCGGTGACGATGGTCATCGAGTCGGCTGCCATCAGGATCGACCGGATTCGTTCCGCGCTGGTCGGCTGCGCGACGGGGGTGGTGAACAGGCGCATCCAGATCTCCGCTGTCGAGGTACTTAGGTATGCCTAACCTAACCACCTCTCCGGGGCTGTGCCAAGCTCGCGCGCCGCGGTCACGGGTACGCGAGACTTGGTCCGTGGGGCAACGCCCGGCCGGGCGCGGGCGGACGGAGGACGCATGGAGCCGATCGACGGGGTGGAGGTCCTCTTCTTCGAGGGCGACGAGCGGCTGGAGTCCTGGCTCGCCGAGCATCACGGACGTGCGGCAGGGGTGTGGCTGAAGCTCGCAAAGAAGAGCTCCGGGATCCGGTCCGTGACGCCCGGTCAGGTCATCGACGTCGCCCTCTGCTACGGCTGGATCGACGGTCAGCGCCGCTCGCTCGACGCGGCGTACTACCTGCAGAAGATCACCCCTCGCCGGGCGAGGAGCCAGTGGTCCCAGGTCAACGTCGACAAGGTCGCGGCGCTCGAAGAGGCCGGACGGATGCGGGAACCGGGCCGGGCGCAGGTCGAGGCGGCCAAGGCCGACGGCCGGTGGGAAGCGGCGTACGCATCCCAGAAGACGGCGAGTGTGCCGCCCGACCTGGCGGCCGCCCTGGACGCCGCCGAGACGGCGAAGGCCTTCTTCGACGGGCTCAACAAGACCGATCGCTACGGCGTGATCCTCCAGTTGCTGCGGGCGCGTACGCCCGCGGCGAGGGCGGCGAAACTGGCGTCGGTGATGGCCCTGCTGGAGGCGGAGCGCAAGCCTCGATAGGCCACCCGCCGCACGCAGTCGACCGGGCACTCGCCGACGCGCCCGAGCGGATCGGCACGTGCCCGGGCCGCCCGCTCGGCGCTCGCGCACCTCGCGGGCCGGCGCAGGCGGCGTCCTGCCCCACCGGTCACGGAATGAGCAGCGCCTTGCCCGGGACCGAACGGGCTTCGATCGCACGGTGGGCGTCGACCGCCCGGGACAGCGGGAACTCCCGTGCGATCACCGGGCGCAGCCGCCCCGCCTCGGCCTCGGCCAGTGCCTTCGTCGCCAGCCGCACCACGTCCGACGCTCCGAACTGCACGTCCGCGATCCCCCGGAGGGTGATGCCCCGCGCCCGCGCGCTCTCCGTGTCGAGCTCCGCGAACCCGCCGCTCGACGCGCCGTGGGCCGACACGCGGCCGCCGTCCGCCACCAGGGCGAAGGCGCGTGCGCCGAGTTCGCCGCCGACCCCGTCCAGCAGGACGTCCACGGGCCGTCCCCCGAACACCTCGCGGACGTCCTCCGTCCAGCCGTCCTCGGTGTAGTCGACGACGGCATCGGCGCCCAGCCGCTTCACCAGCGCCAGCTTCTGCTCCCCCCGCGCCGCCCCGACGATCCGGGCCCCGGCCGCGTGCGCCAGCTGCACCAGCAGTGTGCCCATGCCGCCCGCGGCCCCCAGGACGAGCACCCGGTCGCCCGGTGTGATGCCCGCCGCCTCCGCGATGCCCATGCCGGTCACGCCGTCGTGGGCGAGCGCGGCGGCCTCCCGAGGGCCGAGGCCGTCGGGAACGGGAACCAGCCGGTCGACGCCGGTGCGGACGAGTTCGGCGTACGTACCTCTCGTGCCCGGCCCGGCCAGCACCCGACGCCCGGTCCACGACGTGTCCACCCCGGGGCCGGTGGAGACGACGATCCCGGCCGCGGCCCCTCCCGGCACGTACGGCGGGGTGATGCCGAACGCCTCGCCCCAGCCGCCACGGATCTGCGTCTCGACGAAGATGGTGTCGATCGCCTCGGCCCGTACGACGACCTCTCCGTGTCCCGCCACCGGGTCCGGCTCCTCCACCGGCACCAGTACCTCGGGACCCCCGTACCCGTCCACACGGATCGCGTGCATGCGGTCACCCCTCACCTCGGTCGCCGCCGGGATCCCGGCCGCGGTCAGGTCTCGAGTCTCGAACGTCAACCACGCTTGAGGTCAAGACGCGCCCCCTGGGGCCGCAGGTGGACGTGGACACCGGGCGGCGCATGACGGGTGCGAGCACAATGAGCATGCGAGTGGTGGGGGCTCCTCGACCGTGATCCGCTGGGTGAGCGCCGAGAAAGGAAAGACCATGTCCCATGACTCCTCCGTGTCGCCCGAAGCCTCCGATTCCCCCGACGACAAGGTCCTCTTCCTCACCTTCGGGGATCCCAGCCACGCCTATGAAGCCTTCCACCTCGTCACCGAGCTTCCCGGGGTGGACCAGGCGGCGATCATGGAGCGGTCACCCGCCGGCTTTCTGTCGGTGCCCGAGAGTTATACGTCGTCTGCCGGCCACTCCACGCTCCTCGGTGGATCGATCGGCGCGCTGCTCGGACTGCTCGGCGGCCCGGTCGGGCTGCTGTTCGGCTGGGGCGCGGGGACCATGATCGGGATGGTGGCCGACCACGAGGACGCGGCGGACTCGCTCGACAGCCTCACGTACTTCAGCCGCGGTGTCGCCGACGGCAACAACGTCCTGATCGTCGGCATGACCGAGACGGACCCCGCGGTCGTCGACACCATGGCCACGCGCCTCGGCGGCACGGTCGTCCGGGTCCCGGCGGAGGAAGTGACCGCCGAGGTGAGGGCCGCACAGGACGCCGCAGCCACGGCGGTGCGGGAGGCGCGCAGACGGCATCGGGAGAGCCGGGGTACGGAGTTCCGGGAGAAGGTCGGCGCGCTGTTCCACCATCAGGGCTCCTGACAGCCGTCGCGCCCCGATGCCTGCCTCGGAGGACCGCGTCGACGGTACGCGCCGGCCACGCCCCGTCGAGCGTCTTGCCGCGTCCGTCGCCCTGGTGGCACTGCCCGCAGCACTGATCACCCTGGTCGTCGGAGCCTTCAGGAACTGGGCCGCCCTGCTGGCGGCCGTTGTGGCGCTGCTCGTCGGAGTGATCGGCGGCTGGCACGTCGTCACCCGCACGGGGCTGCGGCGCGCCGCAGCCGGCCTGGTCGCCGCCCTCGCGTTCGTCGTGCTGCTCGCCGCCGGGATTCTCGCGGATCTCGACCTGTCGCGGGTCGCGGTGATCCTCGTGCTGATCGCGCTGTCCGCGGCGGCGGCACGCATCGCACTGCGCCGGCGCGCCAGGACGGCGACGGTCACCCGACCCGCACCGAGGCCGGCCCGGCCGGTCCTGCTGATGAACCCGAGGTCCGGGGGAGGCAAGGTCGAGCGGTTCGGGCTGGCGGACGAATGCCGCCGCCGCGGCATCGAGGCAGTCCCGCTGCGGCCCGGGAAGGACCTGCGAGAACTCGCCGAGGAGGCTGTCGCGCGAGGAGCCGACGCCCTCGGCATGGCCGGCGGGGACGGTTCTCACGCGGTCGTCGCCGACGTCGCCGCACGCCACGGGATTCCCTACGTCGTGGTCCCCGCGGGCACCCGCAACCACCTCGCGCTCGACCTCGGTCTGAACCGTGACGACGTGATCGGCGCTCTCGACGCGTTCACCGACGGGACGGAGCGGCGGATCGACCTGGCGACCGTCAACGGCCGCGTCTTCGTCAACAACGTCTCACTGGGCCTGTACGCGCACGTGGTGCAGACACCCCGCTACCGCGATGCCAAGCTCAGAACCGCCGCGGAGACCATGCCCGACTTCCTCGGCCCGGACGCCGAACCGCCCGACCTGCGCTTCACGGGACCCGACGGCACCGAGTTCACCACCGCGCACCTGATCCTCGTCTCGAACGGCCCCTACCTCCTCGACCGCCTCGAAGGGCTCGGCACCCGCGAGCGCCTGGATTCCGGACTGCTCGGCGTGGTGACGCTGACGGTCCGCGACGCCTCCGAAGCGTTGAGGTTCACCACCCTCCGGGCGACCGGGCAGATCCAGCGGTTCCCCGGCTGGCGCCAGTGGACGGCGAAGCGGTTCGAGGTGCGCTCGGGCGGCCCGCTGGCCGTGGGAGTCGACGGCGAGGCGGTGACGTTCGAACCGCCGGTCGTCTTCGCCGTAGCGCCGGGTGCTCTGCGCCTGCGGGTGCCCCGGCACGCGGTCGGGGTCTCGCCGGCGGGCCGGGCGGTGCATCTGCTCTCACGGTCGACCGTCGCCGCTCTCGTCGCGGTGTGCCTGGGCCGCGCGCCGGACGGGACCGGCAGCAAGCCGTAGCCGGGCGCGTCGGAGAGCGCGGACTGCCCTGCCGCCGTGGAATGCCTTGCAGGGAAGCGGAGTTCGGCCTGTTGCGCGAGGCACGCCCCGTGTCACGCCACCAGCGGCCGGTCCTGAGGTGCCACCGGAGCCGGGAGCACGGTGGAACCGCTCAGGTACCTGTCCGTCGCCGCCGCGGCCGAGCGGCCCTCCGCGATGGCCCACACCACGAGGGACTGCCCGCGCCCCGCGTCACCGGCGACGAAGACCCCCTCCGCCCGTGAGCGTGCCGGCCCGGTCCGCTCCACTGTCTCGGCCGCGAAGCAGGCGTTCCTGGCGAAGTTGCCCCGGTCGTCCAGCGTCAGCCCGAGCTGCGCGATCAGGCCGCTGCTCCGCTCCGGACCGGAGAAGCCCAGGGCGAGGAGGACGAGGTCCGCCGGGATTCTCTGCTCCGTGTCCGGGCGCGGCTGTCTGGCCGTCGGCTCCACCTCCGTCAGACGCAGCGCGCCCACCTGTCCCGCGCGACCCTCGTCGAAGCGCAGGGTGGCGGAGGAGAAGACCCGCGGATCCGTGCCCTCACGACCCCGGGCCTCCTCGTGCGCATGGGAGATCCGGTACACCTTCGGGTACACGGGCCAGGGTTCGGTGGCACGTCGCGCTTCGCCGGGCTCCGGATTGATGTCCAGCTGGACGACCGAGGCCGCGCCCTGGCGCAGGGCCGTGCCCAGACAGTCGGATCCGGTGTCTCCGCCGCCGATGATCACCACCTGCTTGCCGGCGGCCGTGACGGGTGGCGCGGCGTAGTCGCCCTCGCAGACCCGGTTGGCGAAGGTGAGGTAGTCCATCGCCTGGTGGATGCCCGACAGCTCCCGGCCGGGGACGGGCAGCTCCCGCTGCTCCCGCGCGCCCACGGCGAGGATCACGGCGTCGTGCCGTCTGAGGAGTTCGGTGGCGTCGAGATCGCCGCCCACGTCCACGCCCGTACGGAACTTCGTGCCCTCCGCCCGCATCTGGCCGAGCCGCCGGTCCAGGTGCTGCTTCTCCATCTTGAACGCCGGGATGCCGTAGCGCAGCAGTCCGCCGATGCGGTCGGCGCGCTCGTACACGGCGACGGTGTGACCGATGCGCGTGAGCTGCTGCGCCGCCGCGAGCCCCGCCGGGCCCGAGCCGACCACGGACACGGTCTTCCCGCTGAGACGCTCGGGCGGTTGGGGGGTGGCGAAGCCGCGGGCCCAGATCTCGTCGGCGATGGCGTTCTCGACGTTCTTGATCGTCACCGGATCGGCATTGATGGTCAGGACGCAGGCGTCCTCGCAGGGCGCCGGGCACAGTCGTCCGGTGAACTCCGGGAAGTTGTTCGTCGCGTGCAGCCGCTCCGCCGCGTCGCGCCAGCTGCCGCGGGTCGCGTAGGCGTTCCACTCCGGGATCAGGTTCCCGAGGGGGCAGCCGTGGTGACAGAACGGTATTCCGCAGTCCATGCAGCGTCCGGCCTGCTCGGCGACGAGCGGCAGCTGTGACTGCCCGGCGTAGACCTCGTCCCAGTCGTTCAACCGCTCTGTCACGGGGCGCGGCGGGACGGGCCGGCGGGGGGTTCTGAGGAAGCCGAAAGGATCGGTCATGCGCCGCCTCCATGCGCACACGCGGTGCATTACGGCCTTCTCGTCAGCGTACGCCTGCTTTGTACCGCTTTCAGCTGTCCGCCCGGCCCGCCCGCCGGGCGGGCGAGTGGCGGACCCGGTGGGGCCCGGCTGTGATGGCCGGGCCCCGGGGCGGCGGGCCGCGTGCGTCCGCCCGGTGGATTGACGGGACGGCCTACGCCCCGGCGAGCGGATCCGGAGCCGTCCGCGGCCGGGTCGGCACGCTGCCCACCACCGGCTGGTGGCGCGCGAACTCCGTCTCCAGCACCCCCTCTCCCCGGCTCAGAGCGGGCAGTTGCTGTTGCAGTGTGTGCACGGACGCCGCGGGGATCTCGCCCTCCAGCACGTAGGACATCCCCCTCGGCACAGGCGTGCTGAGGTTCGCCCGGAGGCGGCCCAGCACCGGCAGCATCTGCCCCAGCAGATCAGCCGGGAATTCGAGCCGGAACCGGTGCAGCGGCTCGTACACCCGCGTACCGGCTTCGTGCAGCGCGGTCATCAGGACCACTGGCGTCAGATCGCGGAAATCCCCCGCCGTGCTGGACATGCTCTTGTCGAAAACGGCATGGGAATGGCTCTGCCGCGCCCAATATCCGGAATGCGTCATCGTCACCGTGCAGTCGGTGACCTCCCATCCGTGAATTCCCTCCCGCAAGGTCTTCGGCACGGTCTCCGCGACCGCCGTGATGAAGGAATACGGCAGCGATCCGAGTTCGATCTCCAGCCGGAATTCCACACCGGATCCGACCGGGGCCGGGTCGACGCGCAGACCGATCGTCGCCAGGAAGGGGTTCTGGTCCGTGTCGATGATCTGGAGTGCGCTGCCCGTGCCGACCGGTCGTTCGAGACAGATGGTGGTCGTTTCGCGGAAGGTCACGTCGACGCCGAAATCGGCGGCCAGCGTCGCCTGAATGACCTCCTTCTGCACCTCGCCGTAGAGCGAGACCGCGACCTCCTGGCGCAGGTCGTCCTGGCGCAGATCGATCAACGGGTCCTGCTCGGCGAGCCGGCTGAGTGCCGCGTGCATCGCGCCCTTGTCGGCGGCCCGGACGGGTACGACGACCGTCTCCAGCGTCGGCGGGGCGAAGTGGTGGCCGCTCGCGAGGGAGTCGGACGGGGTGCCGATCGCGTCACCGATGCGGACGTCGTGCAGACCCCACAGCTTGCCGATCTGCCCGGCCGTGACCGCGGGGCTGCGCACGGCCGGACCCCGGTCGAACACCTGGATCGCGGTCACCCTGCCCTCCGCGTCGGACCGGACCGGCAACCGGTCCCGCGTTCGCACGGTGCCCGACAGCATCCGGACGTACGCGATCTTCTCGCCCGCCGGGCCGCGCTCCACCTTGAACACCGTCCCCGAGACCGGCCCGTCGCCGTCGCCGCCGCCCTCGCCCGCAGGCAGCAGCTCGCGCACCCCGGCGATCAGCGCGTCCACACCGGCGCCGGTGATGGCCGAGCCGAAGAACACCGGATGCGCCTGTGCCCGTGCGGTCTGTGCGGCCAGTTCGTCACGGAGCCGGTCGTACGACACCGCTGTCTCGTCCCGCACATACGCCGCGAGCAGTGCGTCGTCCTGTCCGGAGAGCAGATCGACCAGCCGGGTGGTGAAGGCGGGGTCGGCCGCGGTGGACGGGGTGAAGAAGGCGGCATTCGTGCCCGGAGCCTCGACCGCGCCCATCGGGATCACCGCTTCGGCCAGCTTCTCCGAGATGCCCCGCAGCACCCGCTCGGGGGCCGCGCCGCCTCGGTCGATCTTGTTCACGAAGACGAGGGTGGGAATGCGCAGCCGGCGCAGGGCCCGCATCAGGACCCGCGTCTGCGCCTGCACTCCTTCGACGGCGGAGACGACGAGCACCGCACCGTCGAGCACGCTCAGCACCCGCTCGACCTCGGCGATGAAGTCCGGGTGTCCGGGGGTGTCGATGAGGTTGACCGTGATGTCGTCCACGGCGAAGGAGACGACCGCGGATTTGATGGTGATTCCGCGTTGCCGTTCCAGGGCGAGTGAATCGGTCTGTGTATTGCCGTCGTCGACGCTGCCGATCGCGTCGATGACACCGGCGGCGTGCAGAAGCCGCTCGGTCAGGCTGGTCTTACCGGCGTCGACATGCGCCAGAATTCCCAAGTTCAACGTACGCACGAACTGTCATGTCCTCTGGGTAGATGGAAATTCCCTTCTCGATGGACATGAGAGTTCCTCGCATAACCGTCTCCTCGGCCGTTCGGTGTCGCCGGCCGTTCGGCCGTCGTTCGCCGGACGATTCCAGCAGCGGCCGGTCACGTCGGGCAACCGATTTACCCGGCGGGCGCGCCACGGGCCGAGCACGAGGTGTCCCGGGTCCGGCGATCGCCGGACCCGGGACATGGGGCTCACCGGGCCGTCAACTGTCAGCCGTCAGCCGTCAGCCGTCAGCCGTCAGCGGTCAGCCGTCGGTGTCGCCGTCCGGCACCCATGAGCCGTGGATGGTCGCGGGCACCCGCCGGGGCAGATGCACGGTGGCCACCGGCGCGCCGGCGACGTCCGAGGCGTCGAGCACGAGCAGCCTGGAGGCGTCGCGGTTCAAGTCGCTGACGACGGTGAGGAGATAACCGCCGTCCTCGTCGGCGTCGGGCGCGCCGGCCACGGGCACGAAGACCGCTTCACTGGGCAACTGGCCGGTTCCCACGTGGTGGATCTGCCGGGCGCCCGTCATCCGGTCGTACTTCACCACACCGTGGTTGCCGATGCCGTGGTCGTCCGGGAACGAGACGGCGTAGTGGAAGCGGTGCTCTCGGCCCGTGAAGTCGTCGTTGATGGTCGGGAACTCCACGACCAGATCGTCGATCTGCTCCTCCGTGACCCGCTTCGCCACCGGATCGACCGTCCAGCGCCGCAGATGGGAGCCCGCGGCGGACTCCGCACCGGGCTCGTCGGTCCTGCCCGTCCAGAAGTTCCACGACCGGCGCCAGCCCGAGCGGTCGACGCACGGTCCTTCCACCACGATCCGGCCCCGCTCGTCCTCGTACGCGTTCGCGAGGTGCAGCGCACAGCCGGGCGCTATGTCGAACCAGGTCGTCCTGGCCGCTCCGCCGGCTCCGCGCGGCATGACGCCGATCCGGGGCTGCTGCGCGTCGCTCCAGCCGTAGGGGATGCCCGAGTGCTCGTCCGGGTCGAAGGTCACGGACATCTCCAGGAACACCACGTGGTTCGTCGTGATGGCGAAGTCGTGCTTCAACGCGGCGGTCGCGCCCGGGACTTCGGAGCTGAAGAGGATGTCGCCCTTCGCCGATGCCACGTGGTAGGTCAGAAACGGCGGGAAGGGGGAGGAACCGAAGAAGTGCAGCTCGCCGGTGAGCGGGTCCTCCTTGGGGTGGGCGGTCATGGCCGTCGTCAGCTTTCCGCCGAAGTCGTACGCTCCCACCGTGTCCAGGCCCGGTGTCAGTTCAAAGGGCAGGTTCGACTCGCACAGGGCCAGCAACCGGCCGGCGTGCTCGATCACATGGGTACCCGCGGTGCTCGCGGTGAGGTCCGGGCCCCGGTCGGTCATATAGGGGGCGCCGTCCAGGGCAGGTGTGTGGACCCACCGGTTGCGGTACCACTCGGCCTTGCCGTCGCGCAGCCGCAGGCCGTGGACCATACCGCTGCCCTTGAACCAATGGGTGGGCGTCACACCGGGCTTGGGGTTGTGACTGTTGCGGATGAGCCGTCCGCTGAGCTCGGGCGGCAGCGTGCCCTCGACCACGAGCTTCGACGAGGTGAGTTCGTCGACGACAGGGGTGTAGTGGCCGGTGAGGTACGTCGTGCTCATGGGGATGTCTCCTTCTGGCGAGTTGAGGCGAGGCGAGGCGAGTCGAGTCGTGCTTTGTCGGTGGGTGGTTCAGCGACGGGCGGCGGACCGCTCGGCGGTCTCCTTGAGGTGCTGGAGCCAGGCGGTGAGCGAGGCTTCGAGTGCGGCGCGCATCTCCTCGGGCCGGGCGTCGATCGGCTCGCCGCTCCAGGACTCGACCGTGTGGACGCGCACTCCGCCCTCGGTCTCCTCGAAGGTCCACACATGGATTCCGTCGATGCCGTGGGCGGGGCCGCCCCATGCGATGCGCTCACCGGGGACGAGGTGGCGGACCGTCGAGGTGATGTCGAGGCCGTGGGTGTGCCAGCGCAACTCCGCGCCCTTGGCGAGCGGCCCGTCGAGCGCGGCGCGGGTGATGTCCGGGTTCCAGCCCGACCAGGCGTCGATGTCGGTGTGCAGACGCCACACCTCGGCGATCGGGGCGTCGATGGTGATGTCGCGGCGTACGACGACGGGGGCCTCGGTGTCGACGGTGACGTTCTCGGTCATGACGGTGTCTCCTTCGGGAGCCGGTGTGGAGGGGCGAGCTGACGAGCCGCGGCGTGAGGTGATCAGCACCAGGACGAGAGCGGTGGCGATCACGGCCGCCGATACGAGAAAGGCGGTGCGGTAGCCCTCGTTGAGGGCCGCGACCGGGTCGTGGGTGTGCTGCGCCGAAGCGGTACGGGACGCCGCGAGGGTGCTGAGGACGGCGAGTCCGACGGCGCCGCCGATTTGCCGGGTGGTGTTGACCAGTCCGCCGGCCACCCCCGAGTCCGCGGGCCGGACCCCCGCGACGCCCGCACCGGTGAGCTGGACGAAGGCGATGCCCAGTCCGGTGCCGACGACGATCGAGGGGCCGAGGACGTCCCCGGTGAAGGTGCCGCCCGCCGACGCCTGCCCGAGCCACAGCAGGCCGGCCGCCGACAGGACCAGGCCGGTGGCGGTCGTGATCCGCCGTCCCGTCCGGCGCTCCAGGCGCGGGGCGAGGAACGAACCGAGCATGTTCGCCGCGGCCAGCGGTATCTGGGTCAGTCCGGCCCTCAGAGGTGAGTCACCGAGAACCTGCTGCTGGTAGAGGGGGAGAAAGAAGAAGAGTCCGACCCACACGGCGCCGAGCAGAGCCATCGCCGCCTGCGCGGCCCCGAGTCCGGGGACGGTGAAGACGCGCAGCGGGAGCAGTGGTTCAGGGTGCCGGCGTTCCACGGCGACGAACACCACCAGCAGGATTCCGCCCGCGATCAGCGGGACCACGACCCCTCGGTCCGCCCAGCCCGTACGCCCGGCCGAGGCCAGCGCGTACACGACGGCGACCAGTCCTGCGGTGACGGTGAGCGCGCCCATCAGGTCCAGCCGCGCTCGGGGACGCTCGGTGGACGTACGCGGCACCACGAAACCGACGCCGGCCGTGACGGCGGCCGCGATGGGCACGGTCACGAAGAAGACCGAGCGCCAGCCAAGGGTTTGGGTGAGCACACCACCGAGCACCACCCCGGCGGCTCCGCCCGCGCCGGACACCGCGCCCCAGACCGCGAGGGCCCTGCCGCGCCGATCGCCGGGCGGGAACACCACGAGCAGCAGCGACAACGCGGCCGGCGCCATCGCGGCCGCGCCGACTCCCTGAGCCGCCCGGGCCGTGATGAGGAGCCAGGGAGTACTCGCCAGGCCGGCCGCGAGTGAGGCCGCGCCGAAGACGGCCAGACCTCCGAGGAGGACCGTCCGGCGGTTCAGCAGATCGGCGGCGCGGCCGCCCAGCAGGAGCAGGGCGCCGAAGGCCAGGCCGTAGGCGTTGACGACCCACGACATCCCCGAGTCGGTCAGCTGGACACCGTCACGGACGGCGGGCAGGGCGACGTTGACGATCGACGTGCTGAGCACCACGGTGAACTGGGCCGCGGCCAGCACCGCCAGGGTCGCCCGGCGCTGCCGCGTGGTGAGGGCGGTGCTCTCTTCCGTGCTCTCTGCCGTGACCGGCATGACGGGCTCCTCGGGTGGTTGTATGTGTGGTTGACCACTCACTGTCTGGCCGTGCTGAGGGCTGAGTGCTCAATGCTGCGTGCGCGCCGGACTTCGCGACGTCAGGGGAGGGGGAGGGGCCCGGTTGATCAGCCCCGTCGTCGGATCACGGGTGCCTGATGCCCGCCGCGAGGGTCCGCGTCCAGGGCGCGTCGATCTCCTGCGCGCCCATGGAGACCACGAGATGGCACAGCATGCCCCGGGCGAAGAACTCCTGGACCTGACCGTCGTCGCCGCCGGACGCCCCGCGCACGTACTCCACCAGCCGCGCGTAACCCGCGCGGACGGCCTCGCGCACGGCGGGCTCGGAAGCCGACGCCGCCTGTGCGTGGAGCTGGAGCAACAGCAGGTCCTGGTCGGCGATCAGCTGTGCGTACGCCTCGGCCATCGAGGACAGCACCACGTCGGACGAACTGCCCGGCGCCGCGGCCGCGCCCCCTTCCAGGCTCTGCCGGATGCGGACGAAACAGTGCTCGACCACGGCGACGAACAGTGACTCCTTGTTCGGGAAGAGCCGGTACACGTACGCCTGGGAGATGCCGGCCCGCTTGGCCACCTCGGTGGTCGTGGTGCCGAAGTACCCCCGCGAGGCGAAGGCTCCGATGGCGGTGCGCAGCACCGTCTCGCGGCGTTCGTCGGCGGTGGACAACTGGCGAGTGCGTTCCGGCTTCATGTGAGTACTCAATCACTCACACTTCTGTCTGTCAACGGACGCAGCGCGACGCCGGGTCGAGGAGTGGGACCGAGGAGCGGAGGATTCATCGCCTGCCGGGCGGAAACCCGGTCACTGTCGAGATCACCGACCGACGGAAGTTGTGGCGCGTAGTGACGATGAGCTGGTGGCGCAGAGCGGCTTGGGAGGCGTCGGAGGTGCGGGGCTCCGTGCACCGGGCCCTGACCGGTCCGGGGCCCGAACGAGATGTGACCGTCCAGGCACTCAAAGCGGCGGGCGCCGCCCTGCTCGCCTGGGCGCTCGTCGGCTGGTGGTGGGACGCGCCGATGGCGTTGATGGCCCCGTGGAGTGCGGTGGTGCTCGTCCAGAGCACGGTCTACCGGTCGCTGCGCGCCGGACTCCAGCAGATGATCCTCATCGGTCTCGGCACACTCCTGGCGGCCGGTGCGGCGTCCCTGACCGGCAACACGACGGTGGCGATGGCCATAGCCCTGCCGATCGCGGTGCTCATCGGCACCTACGCACGCTTCGGCGAGCAGGGCGTGTACGCCTCGACGACCGTGCTGTTCGTCCTCGCCTACGGCTCGTACTCCAGCTCCGACATCTGGCACCGGCTGCTCGAATCGCTGGTCGGAGCGCTCATCGGCATCGGGGTGAACGCGCTGATCCTGCCGCCGGTGCACCTCCGCGACGTACGCGACTGCCTCCATCGGCTGCCCCGCGACAGCGCCGAGCTGCTGCGCACCATGGCGGAAGATGTCGAGCGCGGCTACGACCGGCACAGCGCCGAGCGGTGGTACGAACGGGCCCAGCGACTGATCCGCCTCCAGGACGACCTGCGCAACGCGCGGACCTGGACCCGCGAGAGCTACCGCTTCAACCCCGGATACCGGATGCGGCGCTCGGCGCCCGCTCTGCCGTCGAGCGAGTGGGACGCCCTGTGGCAGCGCGTCGCCGACCGTCTGATGTCGATCACCGGCATGCTCGTCGACACGGCCGGCGAGGACCGCAGGCTTGCCGCACCGCCCGATCCCGTACTCGTGAGCCTGCGGGAGCTGCTGAGCGCGGTGGCCGATGTGTGCGAGGCGGACGAGGAGGCGCTGACCGAACCGGGCCCGCACACCGCCTCGCGGCGCGAGACCGCGGTGCGGAGCGCCTGGGACGCCCTGGCGGACCTCAAACGCGGTCTGCACGGTCACGACACCGAGACCGCGACGGCGATCGGCGGACTCGTGGCGGACGTGCAGCTGCTTCTGTACGACCTCGCCGCCCCGCGCCCGACTGAAGCTTCCCCCACCGGGTATGCGCAGTGAGACAAATTCCGGCAGTGGGCCAGCGAATCCGCCGGTTGTCGCGCACACTTGAAGAGAAGGTGCCCGCCATGACCGTCGGCCGGGCCGGCACCCGACGCTGGGGAACATCGTCCGGGGAGACGACTGGACCCTGAGATGTCTTCTGCGAGCGTAGGGAGGCGCCAGTCATGGACGGAGCCGGACTTTCGGAGCCCGAGCGGGTGATCCTGGCTGAGATCGAGCGTGAGCTGCGCACCGACGAGGCCCTGGACCGCCGACTGAGGACCATGCGCCCGACGGCACCCGTGGGAGGAGCCTTCGGCTCGTTCCGCGTACTCCGGTTGGCGACCCTGGCAACAGTGCTGTCCGCCGTGGCGGCGATGTTGTTCGTGATGGCCGCCGTCAGTTCAACTCCCGCTCTGCTGTGGGTCTTTTCCGGCGTGTGGGTGCTCACCGCGGTCTGCCTGCTCCAACTGGCCTGCCGCTGGGGCGCGCGACGACTCGCGACGCGGCGCGCAGCGCCTGTCGAGACGTCGGCGCACGAGAGCTGACGCACCGGCACCACGCGGTCCTGAGGGCACGGGACGGGGCTGTGGATCACCACGCCCCGTCTGCTGTTGTCCGCCGCTGCGCGAGAGCCCTTGTCGTGAACTCCCTGACGCGACAGGGGGAGTTCCCCGGCCTGCCGGGTGCCGGGCTGCTGGCCCGCCGAGGCTTCCGTTGCCCAGTCCGCCGCTGCCGAAGGAGCCGCCGGACTCGTCGGTGTCGCGCCGCCGCCCGCCGGGGCGGGCCTCTGTCCCTGGTTCCTGTTGCGGCCGAGCTCATGGGGCGTCAGCCGTTCCCCGCCAGCCCCGACGCCCGCCGGGCCTCGACGTGAGTCCGCAGCTCAGGTGCTCCGGTGCTCGGGCCGCAGGGGCTGCTCCTCGGAACGCGGCGCCCGGTCCCGGTCCCGGGCGCGCACCCACCTGCCGGGCCCCAGAAAATCGGCTGAGCGAAGGGCGTGGGGTCCGGCCGTCCAGCAGGGCTCCGGCCCCCGGAAAGGCGCCGGCAAGGGTCTCGCGGTGCTGCCCGGCCCCGTCGTTTCGGTGACCTCCCGGATGGATCGCCCCGATCCGGGTACCCATCGGCTGACGACTGCCCGCCTCGATCCCTGGACACCCAGCGTGATGGACAAAAAGCCGACGACTACGCAGACGGCCCCAGGCGTTACCACCAGCCGCGAGGTGTTCGGCGCGCCCTGCTGGATCACCCTCATGGCGCGCGACCTGCCGGCCGCCCAGGCCTTCTACGGCGCGGTCCTCGGGTGGGAATTCCGGCGGGCCCGACTGGGTGACGACTTCAGCCTCGCGCTCTACGAGGGAACGCCCGTCGCGGGCATCGGAGCGCTGGCCCCCGCCCTGCGCATGCCCGTGGCCTGGACGCCGTACTTCGCCGTCGCCGACGTGGACGAGACCGCCGCCCGCATTCGCGAGCGCAGTGCCACGGTCGCCGTCGGGCCGCTGCGTTTCCCGGTGGGCCGCGGCGCCCTCGCGGCCGACCGTGACGGCGCCGTCTTCGGGATCTGGGAGGGCCAGCTGGTCTCCGACTGGCAGGCCTGGCGCAAGAACGCACCGGTCTGGCTGCGACTGCGGACCCGCAACGCGTTCGACGCCGCGATCTTCTACGGCGAGGTCCTCGAATGGGCCTGTGACCAGCCGGGCTGCTGCGATGTCGACTACCGGCAGGACGAGGTCGTACTGAGCCAGCACGGGCACGTCCTCGCCCGGCTCAGCTCGGGCGCGGTCGACACCGCCCCCGACCCGCTGATCCAGCCCCGTTGGCACGTCCACTTCCCGGTGCGCGACGTCGCCGCGACCACGGCGGCGGCCATCCGCCACGGTGGGTGCGTACTGCGGGAGGGGCCGGCGCCCTACGGCACGGAGACGACACTGCTGGACCCGGACGGGGCACTGTTCACGGTCACGAGCCGGCCGCGCTGAGGGGTCGAGCCGAGAGCCTGACAGGTGGCGGGGTCCTCGGCCCCGCCACCGGCCTCACAGGGGCTTCCTCAGGCTCGATTCACCCCTCCGCCACGACGTCAGCAGCCGGTCGCCCAGCCTGGCTTCCGCCCACTCCGTCGCGTCGATGCCGAAGACCACATCCGGCTCCAGCCACGGTTCCTCCTCGAGGAGCCCCGCGATGACCTCACGCCTCACCACCTGCTCGTGCACGGCGTCGGCCTCCACGTGCTCCGCGTAGAAGTGGACGGCCGCCGGCCCGGCCTCCAGCCGCCGCATCGCGGCAGCCATACGGCGGGAGCCGGGTGACGAAGTCACCTCGACAGCCGCGAAGTGCCCCACCAGCGCCCCTCGCAGAGCTCGGTGCAGGCCGAACAGGGACATCAGGTTGGCGAGCGTCAGCATCTCGGAGGCCGCGGCGTCGGCATAGTGCCCGTAGGCCGTGTCCAGGCGGAGATCCGCCATCAGGTCCGCGAACAGTCGGGCGTGCACCCGCTCCGCGCGCCCGGCACCGAACTCGTCGTACTCCACCGCGACCATGGCCGCCTTCGCCCTGCCCCACAGTCGGGGGATGACCCAGGCATGCGGGTCGGCCTCCTTGAGGTGGTAGAGCGAGCGATGGGCCGCGTACTCCCGCAGCTGCCACACCTCGCCCTCGTCCTTCAGATAGTGCGAGGTCCCGGCGCCGTCGACCGGCTCGACCAGGATCTCCTCCAGCGCCTCCGTCACGCTCTCGCGCCGCGGTACATCGGCACGGAGGGCGGTCAGGAAGCGCTGCTCCAGCGCGCCGCGCAGCCGCAGCAGCTCGGGATCCCACTCCCACGTCGGGTCGACGCCCGAGAAACCCCGGTAGTGGAGCTCGTAGCAGAGGTGGAGGGCGAGCTGAAGATCGTCGCCGTACGGTTCCGCGCGCGCGACCGCGTCGGCCGGGGGAAGCGGCGTACCGGGCGGGCAGCGCAGGGCGGTCGCGACGGCGGAGGACAGTTCGCCTCGGGGCTCCGGGACGACGGGGCCGGTCGGACGCCGGCCGCCGGTCATGTCGGGGGCCTGTTCCTCCGTCGGCCCGGAAGCCTGTCCGGTGGTCCGCATGGCTGTCACTTCCCGCCCTCCTCGGCGCGTTCGGCACGGAAGACCACGAGCTCTTCCTTCTCCTCACCGGGCCCGATCAGTCCCTGCGTCTCCAGCCACGGCCTCCGCGAACTCAGCACCGGTCCGAAGGGCACGTAACGGCGGTCCTCCACCGTCGCGCGCAGACCGGCCCGGCTCAGGCGGTCCAGGGTCGGTGTGACACCACACAGGGCGGAGTGCACCATCAGCAGCACACCGCCGGGGCGCAGCACGCCCGCCGCGCCGTCGCAGATCCGGTCCACCAGCGCCCGGCCGCTGCGGCCGGCGTCCCAGGCGAGCGAGGGCCCGCGGCTGGGCAGGCCCGGCTCGGGCGCCGGGACGTACGGCGGATTGCTGAGGACGACATCGAACCGGCGGTGCGCGACGGGCTCCAGCAGATCGCCGCGCAGCACCTCGACCCGCAATCCCGCGAGGGCCGCGTTGACGCGGGTGGTGGCCACGGCCCGCCGGGCACGGTCGACGGCGGTCACCGTCGCTCCGCGCCGAGCGGCGGCCAGGGCCAGGGCACCCGTTCCGGTCCCGAGATCCAGCACGCTCGCTCCCGGCGTCAGCGGGTGGCGTGCCAGCGCCTCGGCGAGGAGGAAGGTGTCCTCCTGGGGCGCGTACACGCGGGGCGGTACCCATACGCGGCACCCGAGACCGGTCCCGTCCACCAGGCCGAGCATCCGCATCACCTCTGCAATTCGGGCCCTGATCGCGGCGCCGTGCGGTACCGGATGGTCATGGGCGGGTTCTCCGCGGGGTGGCTGATGTGTCCCAACCTTTGGATCTCACGGTGCCCGTGTGCCCAGTGAGACGGACTCTTCACCACCGGAGCGGACATTTCGTCTGGGCGGACAAGATCGCCGCAGGTCAGGGAGAATTCCCGGCAAGGGTCATGTCCGGTTCGTCGGGGTATTCGCAGCGGCACACGCTGTCGCCGCTCATGGTGGGACGGCGCGACACCACAAAAGGTCCGAGAGCGCGGTCTGCGACATGGGGGGAAACCGGCTACCGGCCACGACCCTCCGCGAGCCGTGGGCCCAGCTGCTCGATGACGACTGCCGCACTCCGCACGGAGCGTCGCTCTCTCGGCCGCTGGACGCGCACGCCCGGGCACGCGCGCTGAGACCTCCTGGTGGTGATGTGCGCGCCGCGTTACAGCTCGACGACGGGCCGACCGGGCCCGGGGCGGACCGGCCCCGGCGTCGTCCCGTGCGTCGGCGCCGGTTCCTCCGGGTTCTGCACCGAGCGGATCCACACCTGCGACCCCCTGGCCCCGGAGCTCACGACCCCAGGGAGCGCACGGTCACGGGCATGCCTGGCGCCTGGTGGCCCCCGCTGGCCAGCATGCGGACCTCGCCGCGATCGCTGATCTCGGCGCGCACGATGCCGGTGTCGTCCTCGTACACCGGGGAGCCGCTCGCGCCCGCTCTCTCGGTACGCCGGACGATCACCACGTCGTCCTCGACAGTGGACGCGCGAAACACCAGTTCATAGCTGTCCGGGTAACTCATGAAGACTCCTGACACACGGACGCAGAGCCGGGACCTGCGCTTTCCATCGTGACGCAGGTCCGGTCAGGGCGCCTCAGGAGCAGGCGGTGCGGGCCGTCCGCCAGGCCGCAGTGCTGCCAGCGCGGCACGGCCGCGAGGGGAGAGGCGGTAGCCGACGTCCAGGCTCTCCGTGAGCCCCAGTTCCTTCAGCTTGCGGACGTCCGCCTTGAAGGGAAGCCGTTCGCGGCCGACGCGGGGTGCGAGTTCGGCGGAGTTCGTCGCCGGGTGGTCCGCGATCAGGGTCAGAACCCGAAGCGTCCACGCGCCGTGCCGGGAGGCGGCGTCCAGCCGGTCCAGCCGCCGGCGCAGCTCGTCCAGTGCCGCGTCGTCGAGTTTGTCGTCGCGGCGCAGCTGCTCGCGCGGATCGGCGCCGGCGTGCCGCACCTCGATGCGGTACGGCGTCCCCTCGCGCCCCTTCAGGAACGACAGCAGCGAGTCGAGCGAGGGTGAGCCGGCCCGCAGAGCGTCCTGCTCGGTCAGCATGGCCGGCTCGACCGGCTCGACGGACAGCACTTCGACGAGGCCGACGGCCGTACGCATCCGGGTACCTGCCCGCACCCGCGGCGTCCGCCAGGTACGGAACGCCAGATCGACCCGGCCCTCCACGATCCCGTCCAGCACGGCGCGCGGAATCAGCACCACCCACCTCCTCGCGTTTCTGCCGCCTTCGCCGTCCATCCTCTGATCCCTCCGCCCGCGGTGCATGCTGGTGGGCATGGCCGACCTTCTCGCGAGATCGGGCGACGGCGTCCCGGTCACCGCGCTCGACGAGGGCGAAGGACCCACCCTGCTGGTGATCCACCCGGGCGGCGGCCCCGCCACTTCCTGGAACGGCGTGGCGGCCCACCTCGCCGGACGCTTCCGGGTGGTCCGCGTCAACCGGCGGATCTATGTCTCACCGCGGTCCACTCCGCCTCTGACGCACTCCCTGCGGACCGAGACGGCGGATGTGCTCGCCATCGCCGGTCTCCTCGACGGACCTCTGATCCTGGTCGGACACTCCTCCGGTGGGGTGGTCGCCCTCGAGACAGCCCTGTGCTCGCCCGCGGTCTTCGCCGGCGTGATCGCCTACGAGCCCCCGATGCCCACCCGCTCCCCGGCGGCGGGAGAGGCGGGCCACCGCGCCCGCGCCGCACTCGACGCGTCCGACCCCGCGGAAGCGATGCGCATCCACCTGCGCGACATCGCGGGGATGCCGGCCGAGTCGGTCGACGCGATGCTCGCCGACGCACCGACCCGGGACGCGCTCGCCGCGTACGCTCCGGCCCAGATCACCGACAACGAAGCGATCGACGCACTCGGCGAGGGCATCGACCGCTACCGGCAACTCCTCCTGCCGACCACGCTGATCCAGGGCGACCGCAGCCCGGCGCATCTGCACGAGCGTGTGTCCGATCTTGCGACGACGCTCCCGAACGCCCACGTGATCACCCTCCCGGGCCAGGGCCACACGGCGCACCGGGACGCGCCGGGACTGCTGGCGGGAGCCATCGGGGAGGCGGCGGGTGCGGTGTCGAGGTGATCGGGCCCGCGTGACGCGGCGCTCGGATGTGTTCCGGTGGACGCGCGGTGGACACACGGACGACGGCTGAGGTTGGCCGGGAAGCGGGGCAACGCCGGTGTCACATGCCTTTGGCCCGAAGGGCTGACCAGCGGCTGCCCGCTCGTGTCCGGGCCGGCCGAAGGGCCCTTGAACAGCATGTTCGAATTGGCCGGTGGGCGTCTTGTCCGGGAGTGTTCAGGGCATCACGATGGAAGTGCCGCCCGGAGCCGTACAGCCGAGGAGAGCCTTATGCACACCGACGAGCAGCACGCGGACATCCGTGCTCAGCTCACCGACTGCAGGGACATGGCATGGCCCCAGGTGCCCGAAGAAGCCCAGAACGCCCTGGTGGCGCGCCTGCTCGGTGATCCTCAGCCCGAAGCGTTCCAGTCCGCCATCTAGACCGAGTCTCCCTTCGACTCCCGGACCGGGAAGTGTGCTCACGTGCCCACGGGGACCAGGCCCTTCCGCCAGTTCGTCATCAAGGTCCACAGCCGGTGCGACCTGGCGTGCGACCACTGTTATGTGTACCGCCACGCCGATCAGAGCTGGCGCGGCCGGCCTGTCACGATGTCGGACGCGACCTTCACCCTCGCCGCGGAGCGGATAGCGGCGCATGCCCGCACCCATGCGCTGGCCAAGGTGCACGTCGTCTTTCACGGCGGCGAACCGCTGCTCGCCGGGCCCCGTCGACTCCGGTCCTTCGCACGGGAGTTGCGCGACAGGCTCGGGCCTGTGGAGCTCGACCTGCACGTGCAGACGAACGGACTCCGCCTGGACGACGACTTCTGCGCCATGCTGGCCGAGGAGCGCATCGTCACGGGCATCTCCCTCGACGGGGACCGGGTGTCCAACGACCGGCACCGGATCAGAAGCGACGGATCCGGAAGCTATGACGACGTGGTGCGGGCGGTCCGGTGCATCGGCAAGGCGGCCCATCGCACGGCCTTCGGCGGGCTGTTGTGCACCGTGGACGTCGCCAACGACCCGGTCGCGGTGTACCGCGCCCTGTCCGCCCTGGAACCGCCGGCGATCGACTTCCTTCTTCCCCACGCCACATGGGACCGGCCGCCGGCCCGCCCGCACGGCGGCACGGACTACGCGGACTGGCTGATCGCCGTCCATCAGCGGTGGACGGCCGACGGCAGGCCCTTTCGTATTCGCATGTTCGAGTCCGTCTCCCGGCTGGCCAAAGGGGGAGTGAGCCTCATCGAGGCTCTGGGCGTGGGCAGTTCGGACCTCCTTGTCGTGGAGACGGACGGCGCGATCGAACAGGCGGACTGGCTGAAAACGGTGGCGGAGGGCGCCGCCGACACCGGATTCCATGTGGCGACCGACAGCTTCGACCAGGCCGCCGCGCATCCGGGTGTCCGAGCCCAGCGACAGGGCATGGACGGTCTCTCGGACCAGTGCAGGGCCTGCCCTGTGGTGGAGGTGTGCGGCGGGGGCCTGTACGCACACCGCTACCGCACACCGTCGCGGGCGGGGGACAGCGGCTTCGACAACCCCTCCGTCTACTGTGCCGACCTGCTGAAGCTGATCCGGCATGTGCAGCAGGCGGACGCGAACGCGCCGACCCACCGGCTCAGCCCCGCTCACTTCGACGAACTGGCCGCCGGCTTCGGTGCGGTGGAGGCCGTACGAGACCTGGAAGGCGTGGAGCTCGACCTGCGACGAACACTGCTGAAGGCGGCGCACCGTGCGGATCCCCGCCCCGCAGCGGCCTGGGACGCCCTCCGCGGGTTGTCGCAGACCGCGCTGAGCGAGGCGCTGTCGCAGCCGTATCTCCGGACATGGGCACTGGACGTCCACGAGAGCAAGGTGCCGGATCCCGCACGCCCGGCGGAAGTGGCCCTGTCGGCAGTGGCACGCACCGGGGGGAGTCTGACGCTGAGCGTTCCGCTCCGTGACGGAAGCCTGCACCTGCCCGGTCTCGGTCGGATGGTCGTCGACGACGCCGCCGTGCGGGCCGTGGCCGTCTCGACCGCGCAGGGGCACCTGCGCTTCGACGGCCGGGAGGTGGCAGCCCTTCCCTCCGGAGTGAGGTGGCAGCCGCTGCGTCACCTGGAGACGGACGGTTTCCGCGTGGCGCTCGACGACATCGATCCCTACCGCGACCAGTGGCGGACACCGGCTCTGCACCGTCTCACCGCGTCCGAGTTCCGGCTGTGGCAGGAGGCCTTCCACGCCGCCTGGCAGATCCTCCGTCGCGAACTGCCGCACCGGGCCGAAGGGCTCGCCGCCGGTCTGCGTACGCTCACCCCGGTCGCCGCCTCCGGCCCTGCCGGGGGGCGCGGGCGCGGGGTGTTCGGGGCTGCCGGAGTGGCTCTGCCGGCGACGCCCGAGGCGCTCGCGCTGCTTCTTGTCCGTGCCTTCCAGGAGGCGAAGTTGGACCTCCTGATGGTCATGTACGACGTCCTCGGGCACCGCGACGATCGTCACGCTGTCCCCTGGAGCGCCGTTCCGGAGCGGCTCGATGCCATTCTGCGAGAAGCCTACGCCCGGCTCGCCGTGGCCGATTTCTGGCGGCATAGGGCCCGTGGAGCCCCGGACGCGCAGAGCCGGGCCGACGCCGTGCGCCGGGCGAGGGCCGCGCAGGACGGAGTGCCGGGTGCACTCGACACCCTGCGGGAACACGCCGCGCCCACCGCCGTGGGCCGACGGCTCCTCACGGGGATGGCATCGGCAGGGGTGGTGTTCGACGGCGCTCTGTGAGCGCTGGGGTGAGCCGGTTTGCGCCCGGCGTGCGCCCGCTGAACCCCAGTGCACCGGTATGCGCGGCAACCGACTTTCCCCAACCCCTGGCAACACCAAGGGATTTCACGCTCCAATGGTTCTTTCGACGCCGAGCCGGCGGCGCGGCCTTCGTGACCGGCCCGGCCGGCAGTGACGACGGGGGAGACGATGCCGTGACCCATCCGGTTGGCTCGCCACCAGCGCCACGACAGCGGAATCAGAACCCCTACTTCTTCCTGAGCTATGCGCGCACACCGTCTCCCATGAACGAGCGCGGCCGCGCCGGCGACCCGAACAAGCTCGTCGACGACTTCCACCGGGAGTTGTGCGAGCACATACTCCACCTCACCGACCACGACGGTCAGGCGCCCCCGGGATTCATGGACCGGCAGTTGGGCGTCGGGGTCGAATGGGAGCTCAATCTCAAAAAGGCCCTGTCGGTGTGTCAGGTCTTCGTGCCGGTCTATACGACGCGGTTCTTCACCCGCGAGTGGTGCGGCAGGGAATGGGACGCCTTCGCGCGCAGACAGGCCGAGCAGCGTCGCACCCGCCCGTACACGGTGAACGCGATAGTGCCCGTTCTCTGGCTGAGCCCCACGCACCTCACCCTTCCGCCGGTGGTGCAGGCCGTCCAGTTCGCCCATCCCGACCTCGGGGAGCACTACCTCAAGAACGGTCTGTACGGCCTGCGCAAGGAGGGCCGCACCGTGCGATACCGGAGAGCCGTCTGGGGCATCGCCCAGACGATCGTCACGGTCGCCCAGCAGGCGCGCCTCGACCCCTGCGACACGGCGCTGTTCGACAACCTCCGTAACGTCTTCGAGGAGGGATCGTAAGATGCCGCTCTTCTTCTTGAGTTACGCCCGGATCCCCGGCGAGCGGGGCCCCGGACACGATCCCGACAAGCCGGTGTTCCACTTCTTCGAGACGCTGCGTGACCGAGTGGCCGACCTCGCGGGGGTTCCCGTCGAGGCGGCGGGCTTCGTGGAACGCAACGACGGCGGTGAGGACGAGGTGGCACGCGCCCTGTCCCGCTGCCAGGTGTTCGTGCCCCTGTTCTCGAAGCGGTATTTCACCGACACCTCCTGCGGCAGACAGTGGACGGCCTTCACCCGCAGGGCCGCATCGGGTTCGGTGCCGCACACCGTGCCCGTCCTGTGGACGCCGTATCCGGTCGCGTCCGTCCCGGGATCGGTGAGCGCGCGGCCCGAGATCGTGGAAGGTGGGGGCGAGGCGGAAGACGCGTACGCCACCAACGGACTGCACCAACTGCTCGACCTCGAGGAGGAAGCGGCCCAGCCGGTGGTCGACCGGCTCGCGCGGCGCATCGTCGAGTACGCCACGGGCGTCTCCATGGCCCCTGATCTGGACCGCCGGACGCTGAACGCGATGCCCGACGCCTTCGCCGCTGCACCGCCCCGGCCGCCCATGCGCATCACCGTCCTCGCTCCCTCACAGGACCGTCTCCCGATCGGCCGTGAGCCCTCGCGCTACGGACCCGAGGAGACCGACTGGTGCCCCTACGGTCCGGTTGCCGGCGGTCCGGTGGCTGAGCAGGTCAAGGAGCTGGCCCGCAATCTGGGTTTCGCCCCGGAAGTGGTGTCGTTCGACAAGACGCTTGTCGAACTGGAGGGCAGGAACACGCCTGTCGGACCGTGGATCCTCGTCGTCGACCCGTGGGCGCTCCAGGATCCCGAGGCGGCCCGCCGCGCCCAGACGTTCGACACCGCCCACCGGCCGTGGACCGCCGTGCTGACGGCCTTCGCCGACGACGATCCGCAGACCAAGGAGCATTCCGAACGGCTCCGAGGTCTTGTCCAGGCCGCCTTCCCCCGTTTCCTCCGCCTGGGCAGAATGGGCGAGCAGGAGGCCGTTCGAGGCTTGGTCACAGCCGATGCTTTCGCCCTGTGGTTCGGGGAGTTGGCCGAGTCGTCCTACATGCGCTATCTGCGGTACATTCTGCCGCAATCGACCCCACGGAGTGCACCGCAGGGGAGACCGCCGGGCGTCGGTGCCGACGGTCTCGGTACTGACGAAGGTGGCTCGGAGGCCAGACGATGACCGGTGCGGACGACGACGCGGGCAGAATCATCACCTTCTACTCGTACAAGGGGGGCACCGGCCGGACGATGGCTCTGGCCAACACCGCCTGGATCCTCGCCTCGTCGGGGAAACGGGTTCTCGTCGTCGACTGGGACCTCGACGCACCCGGCCTCGACCGCTTCCTCCATCCGTTCCTGGACAGGGAGATGCTGCTGACGACGCCCGGCGTCATCGATCTCGTCAGCCGGTTCAACCAGACCGTGCGGGAGCACCAGCGCAGCTGGGAGATCCAGAACCCCGGCCGGGAGGGCGACGACTGGGTGATGGACCTCGATGAGACATGGGTCGCCGAGAAAGCCCGGTTCAACCACTGCATCATTCCCGTCTCCTGGGAGTTCCCCCAGAGCGGCCGTATGGACTTCCTGCCGGCGGGGACGAAGAACAAGGGCTATCTGAGCGCGTACTCGCAGTTCGACTGGAAGCCCTTCCTCGACGGTCCGTTGGCGACGGATTTCATCGACGCGCTCAAGCGGGAGTTCGTCCAGAACTACGACTACGTCCTCGTGGACAGCCGGACCGGCCTCAGCGACATCTCCGACATCTGTACCGTCAATCTCCCGCACACGCTGGTCACCTGCTTCACCCCGAGCACCCAGAGCATCGAGGGCGCGGCGGGTGTGATCGAACGCATCGAGTCGATGTACGGGCACCGGCGGATCCGCATTCTTCCCATCCCGATGCGGGTGGAGGACACCAACGGCGAGTCGGACCGACTGGACGCGGCGCGGGCCCAGTACCGCCATCGGTTCAGTCGCATCCTGGACAGGCACAGCACCATTCCGCCGCAGGACTACTGGGGCAGGGTCGAGATTCCCTACCGGCCGGCGTACTCCTACGAGGAACTCCTCGCCCCCTTCCGCGACGCACCGGGCAGTCCGTCGTCCCTGCTCTCCTCGTACGAGCGGCTCACCGCCGTCGTCTCCGACGGGGCCGTCACATCCATGCCGTACCTCGGGGACGGGACACGGCAGCGCTATCTGGATCTGTTCACGCGCCGGCGGCCGCTCGACGCGTCCGACGTCTACATCAGTTACGTGCCCCAGGACCGCAGTTGGGCCGAGTGGATCAGATCGGTGCTGGAGTCCGCGGACTTCCGCGTCCACCTCGCGCAGGAAGGGACGGAGGAGGGCGCCAAGCTGCGCATCGAGACCGAGCGCGGTGTCGAGTCCACGTCGTACACCCTCCCGGTCTTCTCGGGGGCCTATCTCCGCTCCTCCCGGTTCCGGACCACGTGGGAATCCGTCTTCTCCCCCGACCGGCTCGGCAACCGCCGCCCACTGGTACCCGTACGCGTGGAGGACGTGACCGTCGGAAAGCCGTTCATCGACAACCTCGTCGACTTCACCCGCTTCGACGGGGAGGCCCCGGCGCGACAGGCATTGCTGGATGCCTTCGAAGTGCCCGACGAGCCGCGTTCGCGGGCTTTCACCGGCGCCGACAGCATCACGCCCCGGTACCCCGGCGCCGAGCCTCCCGTGAAGTCCATTCCGCTGCGCACCGCCTCCTTCACCGGCCGTACCGAACTGCTGGAAGAGATCAGGGAGCAGATGCGCACGAACACCCGGACCATTCTGCTCAGCGGCATGGGAGGGGTGGGAAAGACCCTGCTCGCCCAGGAGTTCGCGCACCGCTACAAGGGCGACTACGACATCGTCTGGCACATCCAGGCCGAACAGCGCAACCTGGCGGTGGAGCAGTACGCCGCCATGGGTGAGAAGTTGGGGCTGCCCAAGTTCAAGAACCCCAGTGACGGAGCGAAAGCGGTCCGGGAAGCGCTCGACCGCGGAGAGCCGTACGACCGCTGGCTGCTGATCCTGGACAACGCCGACGACGCCCAGACGCTCAATGACGTGCTGGGGAACGGGCGTTCAGGGCACGTACTCGTCACCAGCCAGCGCTCCGAGGGCTGGAACCGTCGCGCGGAGACGGTGGAGGTCGGAGTCTTCACCCGCCTCGAGAGCGTGAGCCATCTGCGCCGCCGACTGCCGGACATCAGTCAGGAGGACGCCGAACTGGTGGCGGAGGCGCTGGGAGATCTGCCGATCGCCGTCGAAGGCGCGGCGGCCGGTATCAAGCGGACCGGCCTCGGCGCTCGTGAGTACATCAAACTGCTCCAGAAGCCGACGTTCGGTGCCGAGACGCCCGTCGACGGGGAACAGGTCGCCGACTTCGCCAAGGCCACCGGCGGTACGTGGGACTTCGCCATCGAGCAGCTCCGGGAGAACTACCCCCCGGCCGCGCGGCTGCTCCAGTTGTGCTCGTACTTCAGTCCCGAGCCCATCTCCATGGACCTGCTCGAAGGCGTGGAGATCACCAGGGCGCTGCGCGTCCCGAACGTCGCGCGCGCCTGCAAGGAGCTCAGCAGCTTCGCGCTCGCCCGAGTGGACCAGAAGGCGCGCAGCGTACAGGTGCACCGCCTCGTCCAGCTCTCCATGCGCAACAGCATGACCGAGCAGGAGCAGGAAGACGCTCGCCAGGTGGTGTACCGCGCCCTGGTCGCGGCCCGGCCCGCCAAGGACGACCCGGAGAATCCCAAGACCTGGGACCGCTACCGGATCATCTGGCCACATCTGGGCACCCCGTGGGCCCTGGTGACGCCCGACTACGGAATCCGTGAACTGATCGTGGACCGGGTGCGTCAGCTGCGCCGGCGCGGAGAGCTCCGCCAGGCACTGGAACTGAGCGAAGAGTGTGTGGCCGGCTGGTGCGCGGCGGGGAATCCGGACGAGCGGTGGACGCTGCACATGCGCTTCCAGATCGGCAACATCCTGCGTGCCCAGGGCCGGTACAAGGAAGCGCTGAAGCTGAATTCGCATGTGCTGGAACGACAGATCGCGGTCCTCGGGGACCCGGACGACCAGCATGTGCTGATGACGAAAGGCGGTCTTGCCGCGGACCTGCGAGGGCTGGGGCGCTTCGGTGAGGCGCTCACACACGACCTCGACAGTCATCAGCGATACGTCGACGTCTACGGCGAGGACTACCCGCGGACGCTGACAGCCGCCAACAACCTGGCCGTCGCACTGCGGGCGTCGGGGGACTACGCGGGGGCGCGTGAACTGGACCGCAAGAACCTCGAAACACGTGAAGTCATTCTTCTGCCGGACCATCCCCTGACCATCGAATCGGCGGTCAACCTGGGGCGGGACCTCCGCGAATGCGGCGACTACGGCGCCTCGGTCACCCTGCTGAGGAAGGCCCACGAGCGGTGTCTGCGCAACATCGAACTCAGCGAGGGAGAGCCGACCGTGCTGAAGACCGTCACCGGCCTTGCGGGCGCTCTGCGCAATGAGGGCCGGCCGGTCGAGGCGGAGCAGTGGACGCGCCACGTGCTGGATCACATGCCGGCCGGTCCGGAGGGGGAGGAGTCCACGGAGCGGCTCCTTCTGGAGATGAGTCTGGCCGGCGATCTGAAGGCGTTGGGCCGGCAGGACGAGGCGTTGCAACTCGTCGGCAGGGTGTCGGACCGTCTGACGACGCGGCTGGGACCCGAGCACCCCTCGACTCTGGCCTGCGCCGCGAATCACGCGGTGCATCTGCTGGAATCGGGCGCGGCCGTCCAGGCCGAGGCGAACCTGCGGAAGATCGCCGCCACGTGGGGGGAGTTGCTGGGCGACGACCATCCGCATGTGCTGGCCTGCACGGTGAACTGGGCGAACGCTCTGGCGGCCTGCGGCGATCGGGACGCGGCGCGGACGACGTACCAGTCCACGTTCGACAAACTGCGGGAGCACAATTCCCTGGGGTCGATGCACCCCTGGACCCTTGTGTGCGCGGGCAATCTCGCGGTCGTGCTGCGCGACCTGGGTGACCGCAGTGGCGAAGCCCTGCGCGAGGACGTGCTGATCGAGATGGGGAAGCAACTGCGCGAGGGTCACCCGGCGGCCTCCGCTCTGCTCGCCTGGCGTCCGACGAGTCTGGAGATCGAACCTCAGCCCATCTGATGTGCGGTGCTACCGCTGGAAGTCGGGGTCCGCGTGGTCGCGGACCCAGGCCAGGATCGGAAGTAACGCGGGCAGGGCGGAGAAGTGGGCGACGGACGGCTGCAGTACGGCGGTAGCGCCGGGGATGTTGTCCGCGAGCCAGTGGAAGTGGCTCAGGGGAGCGAACACATCGTGCTCGCCGTGCCAGAGGAGGACCGGGACATCCTTCGGGATGCTCTGCGGATGGAATCCCCAGGCTTTCCTGAACGCCACGAGATCGTCGATCCAGCCTGTGGGGTGCGGAGGGTCCGCTGATTCCTCGGCGAACTCCCCTACAGCGGAAAGGTAGTTGCGCAGGAGCAGTCGACGGATCTCGGCGTCGGCAACCACCAGCCGATCGGCGGTCGGCATCTCCTCGTTGAGTGAGGTGAGAAGGGAGGAGGGGTTTCTCCGGATGTCCTCCGCACTGCGGGCGAGTACCTTGCCGAGTTGGCTCAGATCCGGATGGTGGTCCTTTATCAAGGTGTACGTCGACACGTTGGACTCCGCCATACCGGCCAGCCAGTCGAACCCTTCGACCGGTGGAGCGACACTGACGACCGCGGCGACACTCGCCACCCGCTCGGGTGTACGCGCCGCGCACGCCAGCGCGTGCGGTCCACCGCCGGAGCGCCCGACCACGGAGTACTTGTCCGCGATCCCCACGGCTTCGGCGACCGCCAGCACGTCCTTGGCCGCATCCGCCACCGAGCGCCCTTCGTGCCGCTCTGAATCTCCGTAGCCGGGGCGGTCGTATGCGATGAGGCGGATGCCCAGCTTGTGCAGGTCGAAGGTGCGCGGGCGAGGGCCCAGCCGACTGCCGGGTGTGCCGTGCATGAGAAAGACGGGGTGCCCTTTCGGGTCTCCCCACACCTCGTACGCCAGCTCCCCGCCGCCGGGCGCTGTCACTGAAGCGACCACCCGTTGCCTCCCGTTGCCAGCGGCTTGAGCCGGAACGGCACCACAGGTCCCCAGCATGCTGGACCGTGGTGCCGTTGGTAGCGCTTGAACCAGCCGAATTGCCCGCACGCATGTCGCGTCGGAGTATCATCCCCGCCCCGCGTCGGGAGGGGAGGTATTGAAGGTATCCGACGGGCATGAGTGGCGCACGGTGAACCCGCCACGAGGCCCGGAATTACGGGGGTGAGGCCGTACTGCGCACAGTTGACGCTCCTTCCTCGCACAGGTGTCAGTTCTTCGTCAGCCCCTCGTTCACCACCCGGATCAGATCCGTCGCCGCACTGAAGTCCATCGTCAGCCGGTTCTTCGTCATCGCGAACGCGATCCCCGTCTCGGTGTCCCCGTACGCGAAGCTCCCTCCCGCGCCACCCATCGCGAAGGCGCTGCGGGTCGACTTCTCCATCCCCGGCAGGCCCAGTGCGAAGCCCAGACCCCACAAGGACTCGTTGCCGAAGACCCGGTCGACCCCGCTCGCCGCAGGCGCGGTCACCTCACGCAGCCGTTCCGGGGAGATCAGCGTGACACCGGGGACGTCTCCCAGCAGTGCGGCGTACACACGGGCCATCGCGCGGGCCGATGTCTTGCCGCCCGCGGGGATGTCGGCGGAGAGGACGTCGGTGCGGTTGCCGAGTTCGGCGGTCGGGAACAGGGACAGCGGGCCCGCCTTGAGCATCGGCAGGTCGTCCGGCATGCCCGCCATCATGTCGGCCGAGCCCTTCTGGTCCTCCAGCCGGGCCAGCCGGCCGTGTTCACTCGCCGGCATGCCGAAGTACAGCTCGTCGGCCACCCCCAGCGGGCCGGTGACCTCTTCGCGGAGCACCTGGGAGATGGGGTGGCCCGTCGCCCGGCGGACGACCTCGCCCAGGATGTAGCCGAAGGTGTAGGCGTGGTACCCGACCGCCGTACCCGGCTCCCACCACAGCTCGGCATCCGCGATCCTCGCGCAGATCCTGTCCCAGTCGCAGATGTCCTCGGCCGTGGTGTCGAGCGGCAGGCCGGGGACTCCGGCCGAGTGCGTCAGGACCTGCCGGACGGTCACGTTCTCCTTGCCGTGAGCCGCGAATTCCGGCCACAGGTCGGCCACGGGAGTGTCGTAGGCGAACGCGCCGTGCTCGGCGAGTACGTGCACCACGGTCGAGGTGGCCGCCTTGCCGATCGAGAAGTTGTAGAAGACCGTCCGCTCGGTCACCGCCTGCCCGGTGGCGGGATCGGCGATGCCTGCCACCGCGTCCACGAGCGGCTCGCCGTGGCGGAGGACGGCGACCTGCACGCCGCGCTCCGCCCCCGATTCCACGAGCTGGTCGATGCGCTGCTGCACCTGCTTCTGAATGTCGCTCACCACGGCTCCTCACGGCCTGATCCGGTCATGAGTAGGACGGCTCCCGGGGGCGGAACTCATCGCTGTGCGCCGCGCCGGTTCGCACCCTACGAGGTCACTGTGGGGGAGTACCGTCCGGATGGGTGTTCGCCGCGGGCGATAGGGTGCAGCATGAGCACCTACCACCTTCCGGAGATCACCCGCACCGAGTGCACCAGGTGTGGGACCGAGGTGCGGGGCATCAACGGCAGGTACGCGTGCCCGAACTGCGAATGGGTCAACCACTGGAGCGACGGGCACAATCAGCTGCCGAGCGCCGAGGCCGACCCGGACTGCCCGCGCCCCCGGTAGGGCCGGGGCCCTACCGGGCCACCCCGTGGTCCTGCTCGCCCGCCAGCTCGCCCTGGACGAACGGATCGGCCTCGGGGTCGTAGGCTCCGGCGTGGTCCGCCAGCGTCTCCACGATGCGTTCCCACTCCTCGATCTCCGCCCGGGCGCGTACGGCGTCGGCCGCATCGGCCGACGCGTCCTTCTTCGCCGCGTGCTGCGCGGCCTCGAGCGCCGCCTTCGCGTCGTGATGCGTCATACCGGCGGCACGCCTGCGGGCAGCCGTCCAGCCCGCCTTCTCCTCGGGGGAGGGCATCTCGGACACCGGCTCCGAGGCGGCGCGGGACTGGTCCTGCTGCGTGCTCATCCGGGCTTCCTCACGGTCGTGCGGGCGTAGGGTGCCCGGGTCTGGGTGCTGGCCTGACGGACGGATATCCGCGCTGGGCCCCTTCATGCGCGGTCCTCGTCCTCCGCGTGCCGGCGGTGGTGGTCAGCCTGCCGCGCGGGCCGCCTCCGCACCGATCATGCGGTGCAACCGATCGGCCGCGGCCCGCCCGAACGCGGGATCGTTCAGATGCGTGTCGACGGTACGCACTTCCACGGCCGAGCCGCCGAGACCCGCCGACAGTTCCGCTACGAGCGCGGCGTCGGCCTGCGGGTCGTGATAGGGCCCCGTGGCGACCCCGAGTGTCGACAGCCCGCGCAGGGGAGCGAGAACCGTCGTCGGCCCCGTCGCCGTCCGCAGTTTGGCGGCCATGAGACGCCCGAGTGCGGCGCACTCCGTCGTGGTGGTGCGGATGACGGTGATGGACGAGTTGTGCACGTGGACATGACGGTCACGGAACCGGCGGGGGAGGCTGTCCAGCGGCCCGAACTTCACCATGTCCAGGGCCCCCAGACTGACCACCTGAGGCACACCGGCCCGACCCGCGGCCTCCAGCCGGTCGGGCCCGGCCGTGAGGATGCCGCCGACCAGTTCGTCGGCGAGCTCGCAGGTGGTGAGGTCCAGTACCCCCGCGAACAGTCCCTGGCCCGCCAGCGACTCCAGCGACCGGCCGCCCGCACCGCTGGCGTGGAACACCAGTACCTCGTAGCCGAGTCGCGTCAGCCGCTCGCGGGCCGCGTCGACTCCGGGGGTCGTCACGCCCGCCATGGACGCCGCGATCAGCGGCCTGCCGTGGGCACGCAGATCCGCCGCGCTGATGGCCCGCGGTGAGCGGGCGAAGCCCTCGGCCATACCGGCGACGGCGTCGGCGGCGTTGGCGAGCAGGGGCGCCGAGATCCGGTTGACGCCCGCGATGTCGACGACGCTGTACATCATGGTGATGTCCGAGGCTCCCACGTACGGTGCCACGTGGCCCGAAGCCATCGACGAGACCATCACCTTGGGCACGCCGAGCGGCAGTGCCCGCATCACCTGGGTGGCCATGGAGGTGCCGCCGCTGCCGCCGAGAGCCAGTACGGCGTGCAGCCGGCCCCGTTCGTACAGATCCAGGACGACGTTCGTGGCACCGCGCGCCATCGTCGCCACGGCCCGCCCGCGGTCCAGGGCCCGGACGTCGGCGAGTTCGGCGCCCGCGGCCCGCGCCACGTCGGTGCCGGCGATGTCCGGGTGCACCCGCGGTGTTCCGGACGCACTCGTGTCGACGAGGACCGTCTCGGTCCCCCGCCGGTGCAGATGGTCTCGCAGCAGGCCGTACTCCGTACCTTTGGTGTCCAGCGTCCCCACCAGCGCAACGATCGCCATGACAGGCCATCCTCATGCCCGCCCGGTCGCCCGACAAGGCGCACAGGCACCGCGCACGGAACACCCGGGGGCGCGATACGGGCCCGGCGGCCCGGCCGGTCCGCGTCTCGACGCAACCCGGTGCGGCCCGCTGTCACAGGACGGCACGGCTCACGGTCGCCGGTTCATCAGCTGCTCGGCTTCCTCGTCCGCTCGGCGAATTCGGCGGTGATGAAGCCGACCACCGCACAGAGCACGATGAGCGGCGCCTGGTTGTGCGCGTCGTGGCCGAGGAGGAGTACGGCGAGCACGGAGCTGGTGACCGGGAGCCGCGTGACGACGGCCGTCGCGGTGGCCACGCCGAGCGCCAGTCCCGCCGTCGTACCGAGCCCGGGCAGGCCCGAGGCGGCGATGCCTGCCGCGGCCCCCATCAGCACGGCGGGGAAGATGGGCCCGCCGCGCAGACTGCCGAGGCAGATGCCCCAGGCCAAACCCTTGAAGAGGACGAGCAGGATCAGCGCGGAGACGGCGAACGTGTGCGGTTGCCCCGCCACCACGGCGAGTGTCGTCTGGCCCGACAGTGCGGCCTCGGCCGGTGAACGCCCGGTGGTCAGCGCGTACGCCGAGATGCAGATGCCCACGGCCACGGCGCACAGCACCGTGCGCAGGGCCGTGCGCTTCTGCGTCCAGGCCGCGGTGAGGTGTCCGAGCCGGTGCATCGTCGAGACGACCACGCCGATCAGCACCGCCAGCGGGATTCCCCACAGGAAGTCCGCCGCGTCCGGGGTGACGTCGGGCGGTACCTCGGGCAGGGACAGTGCCCCGATCGACAGCCCCGTCCACTGCCCGAAGCCGGTGAAGACCAGAGCGCCCGCGCCACTGGCCACCAGACAGGGCAGCAGCAGGACGAAGAGCTGCGCACCGCCCATTCCGGCCGCCTCCAGCACCAGTACGGCGGCCACCACCGGTCCACCGAGGATGGTGGAGATCGCGGCGGTCGAACCCGCGGTGCCGAGGACCAGTGCGGCTTTCGGCTCGGCGGCCCTCTTCGACCGGCGCAGAGCGAGCAGGGCGAGGCCGCTGCCCAGCGCCATCAAGGGAGCCTCCGGCCCGAGGACGATTCCGAGGGGCAGCGTGGCGACGGCTGCGAGGACGACACCCGGCAGATCCTTGGGTCCGAGCATCGGTCCGCCGAGTCCGTGGGCGGGCACATGGCCGCCCGTGCCCGGAAAACGGGTGATGATCGGCATCGCCAGGAGCCCTGCCAGCAGCAGTGACGGCAGGGGCCACCACCATGGCGGCTCGTCGTAGCCGACCGTCTCGGGCAGAACTACCCACACCTGGTGCTGGAGTTCGTGCTGGAGGCTGACGAGACAGAAGGACGCGAAGGCGATCACCACGCCGACGACGACGGACAGCAGCAGGAGCTTGAGGTATCCGCGGGTGAGGATGGTCTCGTGCAGTGGGGGAATGGGCGGTGCCTCGGCCGGTGGCGTGGTCATGCGGTTCCTCCGGACGCACAGGCGGGACGGGGCGGACTCGCCCGCGCTGGATGCTTATCGCGGAGGCGGGCTGTCGGAGGTGGGGTACGCGCCGTCCCTACGCGGAAAGGGTCCTCGCCTCACCCGAACGGACGCATCCGAATGGCGGCGCCGGGTGTGGCGACGGAGGCTCGAAGCCCCGTCCGCTACCGGCGTGCGGGACGACGAAGGGTTGGCCCATGAGCCAGCAAACTCACCCGGCCGGCGCGAGGTCGTCGACGACCGGGACGAACAGTGGTTGGGTCTCAGGTGGAGTGGTCTTCGCCGGCGTGCTGATGGTCTGCAGCGGTGTGCTGGCCATCCTTCAGGGCATCTCGGCCATTGCCGCGGACGATGTGTACGGCAGCGTCGGCAGCTATGTGTACAAGATCAATCTCACCGGCTGGGGCTGGATCCACCTCATCGTCGGCGTGGCGGTCCTGATCGCCGGCGCGGGAGTGCTGCGCGGTGCCACGTGGGCCCGTTTCCTGGGCATCCTGCTGGCAGCCATCAGCCTGGTGTTCCAGTTCATCTTCCTTCCGTACTCACCCGTCTGGTCGGTGATCATGATCGCGATCGATGTCTTCGTGATCTGGGCACTGGCCTCCTACCACTCGTCGCACGGCGCGCACGCGACCTGAGAGACAGCGCTGCCCTACAGGGCGGAACGCATTTCGGGCGGACCCACACCCGCCGTCGCACGACGGCCGGACGGGTCCGCCCGTCGTGCGATCCGCTCAGCCGGCCGGGGTCTCGGCCTCGATCCGCCGCAGCCGCTCGCTGTCACAGGTGCGGGGGCAGGTGCCGCACGCCTCCGCCGGCCGGATCGTGTAGTAGAGGCAGCAGCCGAGGCGGGTGCGCGTGGGGTGCGAGCGGCCGTCGCGATCGGTGAGCCGGCGGAAGTCGGCGCCTCCGAGGTACGGCGCCACGGGCCCCGGCAGCAGTTCCCCCGCTTCCCGCACCCCGCGTTCCTCGTCGCCGGCCGACCTGCCGAGGTACCAGATCCCGGACACCAGGTCGTCCCCGACCATGCCCCACAGGGCACGTGGTCCGCGGCGTATCCGCGGGGCGATCGCCGTCAGCAGCGGGCCCACGTGGTCGGCAACGGCCTGGCGCAACTCGTCCCGCAGGGCACCGGCGTGCGGGAGGACGCGTACGCCGGGCAGTCCGGCGGCGGGATCGTCCGGCAGGCACGAGAAGCCGCCGGGCACCACGGCACAGGCGTCGGCCGTGCGGCTGACGCGGACGTCCGCGGGGCGAAGGCGAGGGACGCGCCGCTCCAGATACCAGGGGCCGCTCATCAGCAGGCAGACGGACCAGAGGTAGCCGTGCAGTGCGCGCGAGGCGATGACATCGGGGCGGGCGGTGTGCCCGTACCGCTCCCGGACACGCGCCGCCTCGGCGTCGAGGAAGGCGTCCAGGAGCTCCGGACGGTGGGCCAGTTCGGCGCCGTCGATCCAGCCCTGGCCGACCGGTGAGAACGGTTCCGCGACGGTGACGTGCAGTGCCTGGCACAGGGCGGTGAGCCGTCGGAAGTCCGATGCGAGCAGGGTGGAGCAGCTCGGGGCAGCTCCGGCCGGTGCCCATGCCGGGGCCAGGATCACAGGTACTCCTCAGCGCTGAACATGAGTGAGGGGGTAAGGGAAGCCTCACCTTAACCGCAACTTCCTGAGGCTCGGTCACCCGGGGCCAAGACACGGCGAATTGGCACTATTAGGGATGCCTAACCTAAGCTCCGGGTGGTGATCCAGACGTACCTCCTCGCCCTCAATCCGACCGACTCGGTCTCCGAGGGCTTCCTTCCCGCCGCACGCCGGCTCGGACTCCATGTCACTCTGCTGACGGATCAACCGGAGGCGCACCGGGCACGCCATCCCGACGTCGAGGTGCTGATCTGCGACGTCCGCGACCACCACGCCGTCATCAGCGCGATCTCGGAACGCACCCGGTCGGGGGCCGGCCGCGCACCCGCGGCGGTGTTCAGCAACAGCGATCACCTCCAGACCCAGACCGCCCTGGCCGCGGACTACTTCGGTCTGCCGGGCAAGAGCTGGCACACCACCCTCCGCACCAAGGACAAGGCGCTCATGCGGCGCCACCTGGCAGCCGCGGGCGCCGACACCGTACGCTCGGCCGAGCTCGCCCCGGATCAGGACCCCACCGCCGTACTGGGCGACATGCCGTTCCCCTGCGTGGTGAAACCGCGTGAGGGTGTGGCGAGCGAGGACGTGTTCTGCGTCGGGAACGCCGAGGAACTGGCCAGGCGCAGCCATGAGATCCGTGCGCGCAGGCCGGGGGCGGCACTGGTCGTGGAGGAGTACCTGAAGGGGGAGCTGCACACCCTGGAAACCCTGGGCGACGGTGAGCGGCTCCACGTCCTCGGTGGATTCCGCACCGAGTTGTCCCCGCTCCCGTACTTCATCGAGGAGCGCATGTCCTTCGTCGCCTCCCGGCCACGGTCCGTGGAGGAGCAGGTCCTGCGCCAACTGGACGCACTGGGGGTGGGTTTCGGCGCCTGCCACACCGAGTTCGTGGTCGACGCCGGCCGGGTGCGACTGATAGAGGTCAACTACCGGGCCATCGGCGACCAGTGCGATCTTCTGCTGGCCGAGCTGCTCGGCATCCCGCTCTTCGAGCACATCCTGCGAACGCACCTGGGCGAAGCACTGCCCGCGGACCTCGGGGCGCGCACCGACGGGGCCGCGCGGCTCGACTATCCCTGCGCCGACCGCGCCGGAACGCTCGCGGCCGCTCCCGGGCCGGCCGATCTGACCGTCGGAGACGTGAAACTGACGTACCGCCCCGTACGCAAGGTCGGAGAGCGGCTCGAACTCCACCACACCAACCGTGACTTCCTCGGTATCGTCAGAGCCGTCGGTAGGCAACAGGAGTCCGTGGACCGGGTGGTGGCCGGCTTCCTCGCCCGGCAGAGCTGGGAGATCACGCCGTGACGGTCCAGGGCGCGCCAGGCGCCGCCTCCGACAGCACACCGGGTGACGACGCCCTGGTGACGAGTGTTCTCAGCACACTGCTGCGCGAGGACGTCATCGGACTGCGCACGCGCAGTACGGCACTGGAGCGGGCGGACGGTACCTGGCTGCGGCTCAGGGCCGGGGACAACGAGGCCCTTCTGATGCCCGTGGCCGCCGCCCGGCCCGGCTTCCAGTGCACGCTCGAAGCCCGTCTGCCCCTGCTGCGACGCGAGTCCGACGGAGTGGAGCTGGCCGACACCGACAGCATCATGACCGCCATCGCCGGCCTGGCGGATCCGGTCGACCGCGACGGCTTCGACGCCTTCGCCGCCGAGTGCCGGCAGGCGCTGGCGGCGCTCCGACTGCACACCGACACCGGCGACCAGGTGAAGGCACGGCTCACCGACGCCTACGGCCCCGATCCGGCGCGCTGGACGGGACTCGCCGCGGGACTCGCCTTCGACACGCTGGCCGCGCGCACCGACCACCCCGTGTATCCGACAGGACGGGGCCGATCCGGCCTCACCGAGGGTGAACTGCGGGCTCACGCACCCGAGTTCCATCCGCGGTTCCCGCTGCGCTGGCTGGCCGTACCGCGGGACCGCCTCGTCGTGCACGGTCCGACGGAGCAACTCCCGAGGCCCGCACCGTCGTCGCTCGGACTGCCGCCGGGACTCGACGACACGCATCGAGCCATTCCCGTCCACCCGCTGACCGCGGGCGGCCCCCTGCGGCAGGCGCTGCGCGACACCGGGCTCGACGCCTTTCTCGCCGAGACGCTGTACCTGGAGGTCCTGCCGACTCTGTCGATGCGCACCGTGGCACTCACCGCGCACCCCGGCATCCACCTCAAACTGCCCCTGGCCACCGCCACGCTCGGCCGGCTCAACCGTCGCACCATCAAGCCCGGCACCCTGACCGACGGCGCGGCAACGGCGCGCCTCCTGGAGACCGTGATCGGACGCACTCCGCGCTTCCGGGACACCGTCCTGCTCGCGGACGAGTCGACGTTCGTCCACGCCGGTCACGAGCTGCTCGCCGTCCTCGTGCGCCGCTACCCGGCCGGCCTCGACGCGACGACCGTCGTGCCGATGGCCGCACTGCTCAGCCCGTCCCCGGGCGGCGGGCTCGTCATCGACCGGCTCGCCGACCGGTTCTACGCGAGCGATCCGGTCGCACTCCTCGACGCCGTCCTCACCCTTCTCCTCGACTGGCAGATCACGCTGTTCGGACACGGCATCGCCCTCGAATCCCACCAGCAGAACATCTCGCTGCTGCTCGACCGGAACGGCGGCCGCACCCGGCTGAGGCTGCTGTTCAAGGACAACGACGGCCCCCGTGTCCATGCGGCCCGGATGAGGGCGTCGCTGGGTGAAGACGCCCCGGTCCAGGAGGAGTTCGCCGACGCGCGAATTTTCACGGACAGCGACGGACCGGTCCTGGACCTGTTCACCACCATCACCGTCCATCTGTGCGCCGGCGCCTACGCGTTCGGTCTCGCCCGGCACGGGCGCGCCCCGCTCGGGGCCCTTCTCGCTCTCGTCCGTGAACGCCTGGACGAAGCATGCGAGCGCCTCGGCACCGGTCCCGGGCAGCCGGGAGCCGTTCTGCGCGCCCATGTCCTCGATGCGACGGACCTGCCCGTCAAGGCGATGGTCACGGCAGGCACACTTCTGTCCAAGGACAGATCGGGGGCGTCGGACATCAACAAGCACTACAGCACGGGCCCCAACTATCTGCTGCGGGGAGCGTGACCTGCGATGACCAGCATCACCCCGGACCGTCCCGCCCATTCGGCCGAGCCGCCGAGCGAACTTCCCACGGCCGAGGAGGCTGTGGCGCACACTCTCCTCAACTGTCTGCTGCGGGAGGTGTCCGGCCCCGAGCACCAGACGGCGGTCATCGACGGCCGCCTGCTGCTGAGGCTGCCACGACGCGGCGTACTGCTCCGTGTGGCCCTGCGCCGGACATCGCTCATCGGCGCCCATCGCTTCACCGGGCCGGTCACCGAGGAGACCGCCACCGGCTGGTCCCCGGTCGGCTGGGCTCGACTGGCCGAATACGTGCAGTCCGAACTGTCCCTGCGTACGGGCGCGTCCAACGACGAGTTCCTGGGCCAGATGGCCGCGGGACACCGCGGGGTCGCCGCCGCCCTCTCCGCCCGCGTCCCCCACCCGCGGGCGCCGCACGGGGACCCGCTCGCCACCTACCTCGCCTCCGAGCAGTCGCTCGTCCTCGGCCACCGCTTCCACCCCACACCGAAGGCGCACAGCGGCGACCCGGGTGCCTGGGCCTCCTTCGCGCCGGAGGCCGGCGGGTCCTTCCCGTTGCGACTGCTGGCCGTACGGAGCCATCTGATCGCGCAGGAGTGCGCCGAGGCGGGCGCCACCGACCCGCTGGACCGACTGGGGGCCGTCCCCGAGGGATACCGGCTGCTCCCCGCCCACCCGTGGCAGTACGACCAGCTCGCCGGACACCCCGCTCTGCGTGCGGCCCTGGGACGGGGCGACATTCTCGATCTCGGCACGGGGGAGCGGCAGTTCACCCCGACGGCCTCCGTCCGCACCCTGTACGACGGCGACACGTTCCTGAAGTTCAGCCTCAACATCCGCATCACCAACTGCGTGCGGAAGAACGCCCATTACGAACTCTCCGGCGCGGTGGCCCTCACCCGGCTCCTCGGCCCCGTGTTCGGCGATCTCGCCGCGCGCTTCCCGGGCTCGGGCATCCTCCGGGAACCGGCCTACCGCAGCGTCGCCCTGCCCGGCCCGGACGGCCCTGCCGACCGCTCGTTGCTGGAGGGCTTCGGTGTCATCGTCAGGGAAGGACTCGGCCGCCGCCTGCGGCCCGGTGTCACACCCCTCCTCGCCGCAGCCGTGGCCGACGAGTACCCGTCCGGGCCCGGCCATGTCTCCGGCCTGTCCGCCGCCACGGACCCCACGGCCGCTCTCGCCTGGTGGCGCGACTATCTGCGACTGCTCGTCCCACCGGTCCTGGCCGCCTACTTCGACCACGGAGTCGTCCTCGAACCCCATCTGCAGAACGTGGTGGTCGGGGTGGACACCGACGGCAGGCCCGCCCAGATCCTCTTCCGTGATCTGGAGGGGACCAAGCTGGTGCCCGAGCACCATGCCCGCACGCTCGCCGTCCTGCCCGCCGAGGTCGCCGGGCCCCTCACCTACGACGCCCGGCGCGGCTGGGACCGTGTCGTCTACTGCCTGATCGTCAATCACATCGCGGAGATGCTCGCCGCACTCGCCGACCTCCATCCGCAGACAGAGGCCGCCCTGTGGTCGCTCGTCCGGCGCACGCTCACGGAGTACGCCGACGAGCACGGGTGCCCGCCCCGGCTGAGCGCCCTGCTGGCGGGCGTACCGCTGCCCGCCAAGGCGAATCTGCTCGCCCGCTGGGAGCGTGCCGCCGACCGCGACGCCGGCTATGTCCGGCTGCCCTCGCCCCTCGCCGAGGACGTGCTGTCCGAGGCGACTCGGGCCGACGCCCACCGGAGTTCCCGATGACCCTGCTGACCGACGCCGCACGCGACCTCGCGCTGTCGCTTCCCGCCGACCGACTGCCGGCCTATGTGTACGACCTCGACGCACTGCGCGAGCACGCGGCCTTCGTCCGGTCGGTTCTGCCGGAACGCGTCGAGCTGTACTACGCGGCCAAGGCCAATCCGGAAGCGGAGATCCTGAGGGCTCTCGCGCCCTGCACGGACGGCTTCGAGGTCTCCTCCGGCGGTGAACTCGCCCATGTCGCGAAGGCGGTCCCGGGGCACGCGCTCGCCTTCGGCGGGCCCGGCAAGACCCCCGAGGAGATCGAGTCCGCCCTGCTGCTCGGGGTGGAGCGTTTCCATGTCGAGAGCGCCTACGAACTCCGCATGCTCGCTGAGCTCGCCGAACGCCTGGTGCCTCGGGTCCGCATCGGCGTCCTGCTCCGTTTCAACCTGCCGGTTCCCGCGGACTACCTGGAATCGAGCGCCCTGGCGATGGGCGGCAGACCCGCGCCGTTCGGGATCGACCCGTCGCAGGCCGAGGGCCTGGTCCGGCAGTTGACGGACGGCAGCCTCCCGCATCTCGAACTGCACGGTGTGCACGCGCATTTGGCCAGCGGCCTGACAGTGCGGCCACAGCTCGCGGTCACCGAGTCCGTCGTCGTCTGGGCGACGGAGCTCGCCGCACGGCACGGCATCGCGCTGCGGGAGGTCAACGTGGGCGGTGGGATGACCGTCGACTACGCCGACCCGGATGCCCGGTTCGACTGGGCCGCCTTCGGCGCCGGTCTCGCCCGCATCACCGACGACCACCCCGGCCTGCTGCTGCGCATCGAACCGGGCCGCGCCCTCACCGCCTACTGCGGCTGGTACGCCACGGACGTGCTGGATGTGAAGCACAGCCACGGTGAGGACTTCGCGGTCGTGCGCGGCGGGACCCACCATCTGCGCACCCCTGCCACCAAGGGGCACGACCAGCCGTGCGCCGTCCTTCCCCACGACACCTGGCCGCATCCCTGGCCACGGGCAGCGGTGGGGCCTGGCCCGGTCACCTTCGTGGGTCAGCTCTGCACGCCGAAGGACGTCCTGGCGTGCGGGGTGCCTACGGCAGGACTGCGGTCGGGTGACCGGGTGGTGTTCGCGCTGGCCGGGGCGTACGCGTGGAACATCTCGCACCATGACTTCCTGATGCATCCCCGGCCGGGGTTCCACTTCCTGGGCACCGCCGTGGTTCCCTCGCGTACGCCGGGAGCCGCCGAGTCGTCGGCCGGCGTGCGCGGGTAGATTTCCGGCGTGGGCGGGTCGCGTACGCACCGACCGCCCGGCCGCCCGCCGAGGTGGTCAGGCACGGTTGAGGAGATGGTGACGTTGGTTGCCGAGGAATCGGATCCGCAGCGGGTGACACTGGGGACCTGGCCGACGCCGCTGGAGCCCGCGCCGCGGCTGGCCCGCGCGCTGGGTCTGGGTGACGGTGACCTCCTGGTCAAGCGAGACGACCTCATCGGGCTCGGAGGCGGCGGCAACAAGGTCCGCAAGCTCGAATGGACCTGTGGCGCGGCGCGCGCCGCGGGCGCCACCGTCCTGGTGACCACCGGAGCCCCGCAGAGCAACCACGCACGGCTGACCGCGGCCGCCGCAGCGCGGCTGGGGCTCGATGTCGTCCTGGTGCTGGCCGGGACGCCCGCCTCGTCGGCCTCGGGGAACCTGGCGCTCGACGGCCTGTTCGGCGCGCGCGTCGTATGGGCCGGTGACGCCGACGCACGGCAGCTCGCCGCCACTGCCGACGAGGTGGTCGAGCGCCTGAGGAAGGACGGAGCGGTTCCCTCGCTCATCCCGTTCGGCGGCTCGAGTGTGCTCGGAGCGCGCGGCTACGTTCTCTGCGGACAGGAACTCCTGGCCCAGGCACCGGGGTTGGCCCATGTCGTCGTCGCTGCCGGCTCCGGCGGCACCATGGCGGGCCTCGTCGGCGCGCTCGGCGTCGACCGGGTCCTCGGCGTCCACGTCGGCGCGGTCGCGGACCCGGCCGCCACCGTCGCCGGACTGGTCTCCGGTCTCGCCGAGAGCCCGTGCGGTCCGGCCGCACTCCGCATGCGTACCGACCAGGTGGGCGCCGGGTACAGCACGCTGACGGAGCCGGTCATGGCCGCGCTGACACTGGCGGGCCGCACCGAGGGGCTGGTGCTGGACCCGATCTACACCGGCCGGGCGATGGCCGGCCTGGTGGCGGCGGTCGAGGACGGCGACATCGTCCCCGGACAGCGCACGGTTTTCCTGCACACCGGTGGGATGCCGGGCCTCTTCGGCCACGCGGCGACGATCGCCCGGGCGGAAGGGGCACTCACCTGAGCGCCGCGCTCGACGATCCGGCCCGGTCCGAACCATCGGCCCCAGGCTCGGCACATGCTGTACGAGCACCGCGGCAGACAACCCGTCGTCCCTGAGTCCGCCTGTGTCGCACCCTCCGCCGTCCTGTGCGGAGCGGTCGTCCTGGGCCGGCGCGCATGCGTTCCGCGCGGCGCGGTCCGCACCGCCGAGGACGACGAGGTGCGCATCGGCGCGGACGTGGTGGTGATGGCGCGTCAGTCCCGCTTCTACGAGGCCCCTACGGACGACCGCCGCATCGACGGCTGACGGCGTCCCGCCCACACGCCGGGGCCAGGCGGCCGATCCGCCGAGAACAGAAAGAACTCAAGCTGTACGGCGGTCGGGCTGTCGTCGAAAGTCTCCTCCACCACGTCGACTTCACCAGCCACGTCCGCACCCGCGGACCGATGCGGAGGACATGACGCATGCTCGCGATCAGCAGACACCTGAGGTTTGCACGAGCCGCCGCGACTGCCACGGCACTCACCGCACTGGGAGTGCTCGCTCTTCCGGGTGCCGCACACGCGGCACCCGGCCAGGCACCGAACCGGGTGCCGGACACCACCTCGCAGCAGGCACCGGACAGGCTCGACGAGCCGGTCAGGACCACCGGTTGCCGTACGACTCCCGTGGTGCCGCCCGGCGTCACGACCGCGCAGGAGATGGAGTCCGGGGGTGTGGCCCGGACCTACACCGTCCATCTGCCGAAGCGCTACGACCCCCGGCGCAGCTACCCGGTGGTTCTCTCCTTCCACGGCCACAAGCGCACCTCGCAGTGGCAGGAGGAGCTCTCCGGCTTCTCGGCCCTGGACACGATCGCCGTCTACCCGCAGGGCCTTGTCGGCACCGACGGGGAGTCCGCCTGGCAGGGCGCACCGTATTCCGCCCCGGTGGACGACGTCCGCTTCACCGGCGACCTTCTCGACCGGCTGCAACGGCAGTTCTGCGTGGACAACAAGCGCATCTACGCTGCCGGAAAGTCGAACGGGGGAGGCTTCGTCGGCGTCCTGGCCTGCCGGATGCCCGGTCGGATCGCCGCCTTCGCCCCGGTGGCCGGCGCCTACTACCCGCAGAGCGGACCGTGCGAACCGTCCCGCCCCACCTCGGTGATCGCCTTCCACGGCACGGCCGACGCCACCATTCCGTACGAGGGGAACCCGGCCAAGGGGCTTCCCGCGCTGAACAACTGGCTCGCGGACTGGGCCGGGCGCAACGGATGCCGGCCGGAGGCGAAGTCCTCCCGTCCCCGCCCGGAGGTGGAGACCCAGCGCTGGACCGGCTGCGACAGGTCGTCGCGCCTCGTGCACTATCGCGTCGAAGGTGCCGGGCATGTGTGGCCCAGCACCGGTTCCAACAATGATTCGAGTACGCCCACGGTGATCGACGCGACTCCCGTGATCTGGAAGTTCTTCCGCGCCGGCACGCTGAGGCGCTGACCGGTTCGGATCACCCAGGTGCGCGGCCGGGGCAGTACGGGATGCTGCCCCGGCCGTGCGAGCGGCACGGCAAACCCGTGGCTCGGCCTGTCGCCGTCGGCGCGACCCTCAGGGCGCGCGCACCCCGTCGGACACCGCCTCAGGGCGTCCGCACCCCGTCGGCACCGCCTCAGGGCGTCCGCCGGTCCACGTCGACGGACTGCTGTGGACCGCTCTCCGGCAGTGCCCCGTCACTCGCGCCGCTGTCGTCGCCGGCCAGGTGCGGGGGCGTCGCGAGGATGTCCAGCAAGGGGGCGATGTCCCGGTGCTCCTCCGCGGGATGCCGAAACCGGCCACCTCGCAACTCGTACTTGTTCCGCCGGCCCTCACGCGTGCGTGAGAGGTAGCCGGCCTCTTCGAGGTCGGCGATCACGGCTTGCACGGTCCGCTCGGTGAGCTGCAGTGCCACGGCGAGATCGCGGATCCGGGCCCACGGATCACGGGAGACGGCCGAAAGCACGCGCGCATGGCTGGTGAGAAAGGTCCATGTGTTGCGGGGCCCCGGTGCTGCTTCCATGGACTCATCGTACGACGCGCCATGCATGTTTCCCAGTACATGAAATGAGATTCCGGTATCCCTTGACGTGTGTTGGCGAACGGCTCAACATGAGTGACGAGAGCATTCCGTTCGAGGGAGTGGACCGATGGCATCCCCTTCCAGCGGTTACGGGGACCGGGCGCCTGACCGGCACGGCAGCGGTCCGGCGTGCGACGGCCGCCTCGCGGTCACCGTGACCACGGGTGTGAGCGGCCGTTCCCGTGTGGTCGTCGTGGGCGAGATCGACCTCGAGGAGGCTCCGGCCTTCCGGGTGGCTCTCGACTCCGCCCTGGGTGCGGCCACCGGGCTGGACCTCGACCTCAGCCGCGTCTCGTTCTGTGACTGCTCGTGCCTTCGCGTCCTCATGGAGGTCCACTTCGCGGCGCTCGCCTCGGGCCGGACCGTCGCGGTGACCGAGGCCAGCAGATGTGTATGGCGGCTGCTCGACCTGACCGGCACCGGCGAGCTGCTCAGCGCGGCCGGCAGCGGCCCCCTGACCGGAGCTGGCGATCAGGAGGGCGGCATCTGAGCGCGGCCCCGGACGTCGGTCGCCGACCTCAGACCTGCCGTCTCCGCGGCGTCCAGCTTGTCGTCGAGGGTGACGACAACTCGCCCCGCGGCCTCCGGCAGGGACGCGCCGACCGTGTCCCGCAGGCTGGTGGCGCGGTGCACCCACACCACCCGCGGCGGCACCTCCGCGACGCGGTCCCGCGGTTCGTGGACAGGAGGTGGCCGACAACCGCCACCAGCCTCAGGCTGCCGCGTCCTCGTCGCCCGTCCCGCCGGTGTGCTTCAGCGCCATGCGCGCGTCCACCACGCCCGCCGTCAGCGACGTCCAGTACGGGTGCGTGCTCACCGTCACCGACAGGTCGAGGATCCGTCGCCGGAAATCCTCCACCTGCGCGCGCTCCTCGGCCGAGTATCCCGGGCTGGCCGGGAACGACACCACGCGTTCGTTGAGCATCTGCTTCTCGCTCGTCCAGCCCGGTTCCGGCTCCACCGACCACGGCAGCCTTCGGCACAGCGCCCTGTATTCCGCCTGTGCCTGGTGCAGCTCGAGCTGCGCGTCACGGAGGTCGTCGGGGAAGTCGTACTTTTCGGCCACAGCGGAATGGTACGCCTGTTCGATTTCGAATGGCGAGTGCCGGGCCGTGATGTCGCCCGGGAGTGTCACCGGGCGGTTCACTTGGCCTCACGTCGCCGCGCTCCGGTCCCCTCGGGAGGCCGGTCGCATGGCACGCGTCGAACGCGCGTCCGCCCTCAGCTCGTCCCCGCGGCGGCCGCGGCACGAGCCTCCTCCCGGGCCACCGCCTCCCTCATCACGCCGACCGGCAGTGACGGGTTGGACGCCGCCGCTTCCACCACGTGCCAGTCGTCATCCGCGAGCAGTCCGGCGATGACCGACGCCGGCAGGGTCGGATGGCCGGCGGCCGGGCGTCGTGCCTTCCTGTCCCTGAGGCAGGCGATCAGGGCCGCGGCCGGTGCGTCCGCGCGTCGCGCGATCGCGGTGAGCGCCTTGCGGGCCGGCGGGCTGTGCCGCGCGAGGTCCGCGAGAAGCGTCGGTGACGCGTCCGGGTTGGCGGCCACCCCGGCGACGACCTGGACGCCGTGGGCGGTGACCATCGCCCGCAGTTGGGTGTCGGTGAGGCCGGGATGCGGCGCCACGGCCTTGGCCACCCTGGCGTCCCGGTCGGCGGCCAGTGTGTCGCGGACCGCGGGCGGCAGGTCGCGACGTTCGGCCGGCAGCATCCGTACGGCCGCGGTCGGCGACGTGCTCAGGTCGGCCAGCTCCGCCGCCGAGGCGGTGGCGATCCGTGGCAGCAGGGTCGGGCCGACCGTGACGAGATCCGCCAGCCGTGTGAGCACGTCCAGGGGTATGCGCGGATGGTGCAGCAGCCGGCGCCGCACGTCGTAGCCCGTGTCCGCTTCCAGGGCGCGGATGAAGGGCTCGCCGAGCGACGGATTCCCGGCGAGTTCACCTCGCACTCCGGGGTCGGAGTCGGTGGCCAGTCGCGCGCACACCTCCGGCGACAGGCCCGTGCGGGCGGCCAGTTCGCGGCGCAGCAGCACGGAGGGATGGTCGGCGCATCCCGTGAGCGCTTCGACCGGTGTGGCCGGGTTCTGGAGCGCGGCCAGCTGGGTGTCGTACACCGTGGACTCGTGGGAGCCGTCACAGGAAGCTCCCGCCCGGAGGTCGCAGTCGGGTCGCGGGCAGTACGGGTCGTGCACGAAGGGAATCTCTTCGCGGTCGCAGACCAGGCACCGTTCGGCGGGATACGCGCAGGCGCCTGTGGCCAGCGCGGCCAGCACGGCCGGTGGTGTCGCCTCGTTGGCCGCCACTGCCCGGCGGACCTCGGCGTGCGGATGTCCGGCCAGCCGGGTGGCCGTCTCCGGCGTCGTGAACGCCGCCAGCTCCCCGACGACGTCCAGGTCCGGGTCCGCGGCCAGTCTCTCCGTCACGTCCGGCGGGAGATCAGGGCAGGAGGCCAGAGCCCACCGTCGCCCGGCGTCGGCGTCCTCCGCGAGGCGGCGTGCCCATTCGGGCGGTGCGGCACCTGCGTCGAGCAGGGCGAGCGCGGCCCGCGGCCGAGTCGCCGGGTCGATGTCGGCGGCGGTCAGCCCGCCGCTGTGGACGAGCGCCGCTGCGTCGTCGTCGCAGCGCGCGGCGAGCGCGAGGGTCTGAGCGCGGCTGAGGTCCGTGCGGTGGGCGAGGGCCGAGGCGAGATCGTCGGCCGCATCCGCATCCGCATCCGCATCCGCAATCGCGACCGCGATCAAACGATCGGTCAGGTCCGACGGCAGGGACGGGTTGGCGGCGATGCCGAGCAGCAGTTGGTTCACGGCCACATCCTGCCCGGGCGGTCGGCGGAAAGCTCCTGGATTCCGGCTCCGTCCCGTGGATCCGGCCAGGCGGTGCACATCCGGGCCGGGGGAGACTAGTTGGCTCCTTGATCAAAACAAATCTATTGTGGCCGATGTAGACATGAAACCGCCGCCCAGGTAAGGTTCTCCAGCGGCCGGCGCCGGGGAGCGGCGGTCGGCAGGGGGGCGACAGCATGCTGATGACCTCTGGGCTCCGGTGCCGGGCGGCGCCGGAGCTCTTTGTGGGTGTCCCGCGCGCTGAGCTAGCCTTTGACGAATTTCCATGCAGCAGAATCCGCGCACATTGCGTGGGTTCTCCGGCGGTTTGTGAAGAACTGGAACGAGGTTGGCATGGTTGAGAAGTCCGTATCGCGTCCCGCGGGGGGCGGGGTCGCGCGCGGCACGGGCAAGGTCGGAGAACCCGAACTGCGCCAGCTGCTGGTCGGGTTGACCGCGGTTCGCGACGGGGACTTCGGCACCCGCCTTCCCGACGAGGCCGACGGACTGCTCGGGGACATCGCCACCGTCTTCAACGGCATGGTGGACCAGCTCTCGCTCTTCACGTCCGAAGTGACCCGCGTGGCCCGGGAGGTGGGCACCGAGGGAACGCTCGGCGGGCAGGCCGAGGTCCCCGGTGTCTCCGGCACCTGGGCCGACCTCACCGACTCGGTGAACGCCATGGCCGGCAATCTCACCACACAGGTGCGGGACATCGCCCAGGTGGCCACGGCGGTCGCCAAGGGAGACCTCTCGCAGAAGATCGACGTCGACGCCCGCGGTGAGATCCTGGAGCTGAAGGACACCGTCAACACGATGGTGGACCAGCTCTCGGCCTTCGCCGACGAGGTCACGCGCATGGCACGCGACGTGGGCAGCGAGGGCCGCCTCGGCGGTCAGGCCGAGGTGCCCGGTGTCGGTGGTGTGTGGCGCGATCTGACGGACTCGGTCAATTTCATGGCCGGCAACCTGACCAACCAGGTCCGCAACATCGCCCAGGTGACGACCGCGGTCGCCGAGGGCGATCTTTCGCAGAAGATCACCGTCGATGCGCGCGGCGAGATCCTGGAACTGAAGAACACCATCAACACGATGGTCGACCAGCTCTCCGCCTTTGCGGGTGAGGTCACGCGTATGGCGCGTGAGGTGGGAACGGACGGCCGCCTCGGTGGCCAGGCCGAGGTGCCGGGCGTCGGTGGTGTGTGGCGCGATCTGACGGATTCGGTCAACTTCATGGCCGGAAACCTCACGGCCCAGGTGCGCTCGATCGCCCAGGTGGCGACCGCCGTGGCCGAGGGCGATCTCTCGCAGAAGATCAACGTCACCGCCCGCGGCGAGATCCTGGAGCTGAAGAACACCATCAACACGATGGTCGACCAACTCTCCGCGTTCGCCGACGAGGTGACCCGTGTGGCCCGCGAGGTGGGTACGGAGGGCAACCTCGGCGGCCAGGCGACCGTGCGCGGAGTCTCCGGCACCTGGAAGGACCTCACCGACAACGTCAACGTCATGGCGTCCAACCTGACGGGCCAGGTCCGTTCCATCGCCCAGGTCGCCGCGGCCGTCGCCCGTGGTGATCTGTCGCAGAAGATCACCATCGAGGCGAAGGGCGAGGTCGCGGCCCTCGCCGGCGTCATCAACACCATGGTCGACACCCTGTCCGCGTTCGCGGACGAGGTGACCCGTGTGGCCCGCGAGGTGGGCACCGAGGGGCGGCTCGGCGGGCAGGCGCGTGTGCCCAACGTGGCCGGCACCTGGAAGGACCTCACCGACAACGTCAACTCGATGGCGAACAACCTCACCAACCAGGTCCGCAACATCGCCCTGGTCACCACCGCCGTCGCCAACGGCGACCTGTCGAAGAAGATCGACGTCGACGCCCGCGGCGAGATCCTCGCGCTGAAGACCACCATCAACACCATGGTCGACCAGCTGTCCTCGTTCGCGGCCGAGGTCACCCGTGTGGCGCGCGAGGTCGGCAGCGAAGGACGCCTCGGCGGGCAGGCCGAGGTCGAGGGCGTCTCGGGCATGTGGAAGCGCCTGACCGAGAACGTGAACGAGCTGGCCGGGAACCTCACCCGCCAGGTCCGGGCCATCGCCGAAGTCACCAGCGCGGTCGCCGAGGGAGACCTGACCCGGTCCATCACCGTCGACGCCTCCGGCGAGGTCGCCGAACTCAAGGACAACATCAACTCGATGGTGGGGTCCCTGCGCGAGACGACACGGGCCAACCAGGAACAGGACTGGCTCAAGACGAACCTGGCGAGAATCTCCGGTCTGATGCAGGGCCACCGTGATCTCGCCGTGGTCGCCGAGAACATCATGGACGAGCTCACCCCGCTGGTGAACGCCCAGTACGGCGCGTTCTATCTCGCCGTCGACGGACGGCAGGGCACCGAACTGACCCTGGTCAGCGCCTACGGCCGTCCCGCGGGATCCTTCGAGATCACCCGGTTCGCGCTCGGGGAGTCCCTGGTCGGCCAGGCGGCCCGAAGCCGCCGGGTGATCGCCGCGGACGGCGTGCCCGGCGACTACGTCACCCTCTCGTCCGGCTTGGGCAAAACCGCGCCGGGCAGTCTGATCGTGCTGCCGATCCTGGTCGAGGAACAGGTTCTGGGCGTCATCGAACTGGCCTCCTTCACCGCCTTCACCGCCCTCCACCGCGACTTCCTCGAACGGCTCATGGCGACCGTGGGCGTGAACGTGAGCACCATCGTCGCCAACGCCCGCACCGACGAGCTGCTGGGCGAGTCCCAGCGTCTGACGGGCGAGCTCCAGGCCCGCTCCGAGGAACTGCAGGTCCAGCAGGAGGAGTTGCAGCGCTCCAACGCCGAACTGGAGGAGAAGGCGGCGCTGCTGGTCGAGCAGAACCGGGACATCGAGGCCAAGAACCTGGAGATCGAGCAGGCCAGGGGAGAGCTGGAGACCCGAGCCCAGCAGCTCTCGCTCACCTCGAAGTACAAGTCGGAGTTCCTGGCCAACATGAGCCATGAGCTGCGTACGCCGCTCAACAGCCTGCTGATCCTGGCCCAGTTGCTGTCGCAGAACCCCACCAGGAACCTCACACCCAAGCAGGTCGAGTACGCGGGCATCATCCACTCCGCGGGCTCCGACCTCCTCCAGCTGATCAACGACATCCTGGACCTGTCCAAGGTCGAGGCCGGCAAGATGGACATCAACCCCGAACGGGTGTCGCTGCGCCGGCTGCTGGAGTACGTCGAGGCCACCTTCCGGCCGCTGACCACCCAGAAGAGTCTCAACTTCACCATCACCACGGCCCCCGGCGCGCCTTCCGACCTGCTCACGGACGACTCACGGCTGCGTCAGGTGCTGCGCAATCTGCTGTCCAACGCGGTCAAGTTCACCGAACGGGGAAGCGTCGAGCTGCGGATCGAACCGGCCGCCGACAGCGAACTGCCGCGAGCGCTTCCCCGTGGCGGCCCGGTCGTCGCGTTCCGCGTCCGGGACACCGGGATCGGCATCGCCGAGCAGCAACTGGAGGCGATCTTCGGTGCCTTCCAGCAGGCCGACGGCACCACGAGCCGCAAGTACGGCGGTACCGGGCTCGGACTCTCCATCAGCCGCGAGATCGCGTATCTGCTCGGCGGAGCCGTCACGGCCGAGAGCACACCGGGCCAGGGCAGCACCTTCACGCTGTATCTGCCGGTGACGCACACCGAGTTCAAGGACGGCGCCCTGCCCCGCCAGATCGGTGCGGAGCCGCGCGGTGAGAAGGCGGTCGACCTCGGCGCCCGGCCCGCACGGATCGCCATCGAGCCGCCCCCGCGGCGCCGGCGCCTGCTGGTCATCGAGGAGCGTCCTCGTGGGCTGATGTCGCTGGTCACCGAGAGTGTCGTGGCCGAGTTCAGCGGCGGGCGCGAACTGGCCGACCCTCGTGCGACGGTCGACGTCATCGGCACGGTCGGAGCCCAGGAGGCGGCTGCCGCGCTGGCGGCCGAGGCATGTCACTGTGTCGTACTCGATCTGGACATGCCCGACGGCGAGGCCTTCCGCTTCCTGGAGGCGATGGACGGCGACGCGGCGCTGCGCAACGTACCGGTGCTGGCCCACAACAACCGCCGGCTGGGCGCGGCCCAGGAGCGCACCCTCCAGATGCGCGCCGAGAGCCGGCCTCTGGAGCTGCTCTCCAGCCTGGACGAGTTGAGGGAGCGCATCGCGCTGTACCTGTCGGCGGACCAGCCGGGCGACGTCCTGCCGCTGATGCGGATCGAGGAAGCGGCGCACACCTCGCCGCAGGACACGGACGCCACCCTCGCCGGGCGCACGGTGCTCGTCGTGGACGACGACGCCCGCAACCTCTACGCGCTCAGCGGCATCCTGGAACTCCACGGCATCCAGGTCCTGCACGCCGAGAACGGACGCAAGGGCATCGACACCCTCGCCGAGCACCCCGGCATCGACCTCATCCTGATGGACGTGATGATGCCGGAGATGGACGGCTACGCGGCCACCGCGGAGATCCGGCGCATGCCGGCGCACAGCAGCCTGCCCATCATCGCGGTGACCGCGAAGGCGATGCCGGGCGACCGCGAGAAGTGCCTGGCCGCCGGGGCGAGCGACTATGTCACCAAACCACTGGACGCCGACGATCTGATCGCCTGCGTCCGCCGGTGGGTCACCACCTAGGTCCTCCGCCGCCGGGCGGAACCTTCCCGCCCACGACGCCCGTCCCTTCACCATGTCGCCCAGGAGCAGCGGTACGTGAACACTCAGCCACCCGGTGAACCGGGCCGCGACGACGGTCCGCCGGGACACGCCCCCGGCGCCGTGCCCGCGGCCCGGGGCGGTGATCTCGTGATGGCCCGCACCGTGGACCCGGCTCCGGCGGCGGACGACCGTTCGTCCGCGGTCGGGCGGTTGGCCGCGACCGTCGACCGGCTCCGCAAGGAGGTGCAGGCGGCCCACGCCGCCGCGGACGGGCGCGCGCTGATCGAGCTCGCCAAGGGCATGCTGGTCGAGCGCCTGCGATGCGGCCCCGCCGAGGCGGCACGGCAGCTCGCGGACCTCGCCGACCAGGCCGGTCTCACCCAGCTGGAGCTGGCGGCCGACATCATCAACGAGACGGCGCGCGACCGTCTCTCCGAAGCGGTCGGGGACTTCGTGGCCAAGGCGGGCACCGCCGCGCCGCCGGACGACACCGTCCGGTCCGCCGCGGTACGGCTGCGTACCGCCGAGAGCGCCGCACTGGCCGCCGACGACACCCAGGCCGTCGCCGAATCGCTCCTGGAGCACGCGCTCATCCCCCTCGGTGCCACCGCCGTCGCCGTCTGGTCCGCGGGCCACGACGGCTCCCTCACCCTCGCGGGCCACGCCGGTTTCCCCACGGAGGAGGCCGGGCGCTGGCGTTATGTGCCGCCCGGTGTGGCGACCGTGGCCCGCCAGGCGCTGGCGGAGCGCCGGACCGTGTGGCTGCGGGAGTTCGCCGAAGCCGGTGTGCCGTCCATCCACGACGAGCCCACCACGGACGGCGGGCGCGTCGCCGTACCCGCCGGTACCGGGGGCCGCATCCTCGGCGTCCTGGAGATCTGCTGGCCCCACCATCTGCCGCCGCAGCCGCCGCAGATCCAGCGCCAGATGGAAGCTCTGGCCGAACTCTGCGCCCACACGCTGGGGTCGCACCCGCCGGCGGTTCCCGGCTCCCCGTCCGCCGCGAGCCCGCTCCAGCAGGACCTCGCCGAACTGGTCGACCTCATCGACTGCCTCCACGACCCGGCCCTCGTCCTGCTGCCCCACCTCGACACGGAAGGCCACCTCGCCGACTTCCGGATCCACCACGCCAACCGCAGCTTCATCGATCCGGCGGGGCGCCCCCGAGGCGCCGTGGCCGGAACGCTGATGCTGGAGGCCTACCCCATGGCCGCCGGTGACGGAGGACTGTTCGAGCAGGCCGAGCGGGTGTGGGCCACGGGCGAGGCGTTCCGCGCCTCCCGGATGGCCCTCACCGCGCTGGTCGACCAGGTGCCGCTGGAGGCCGTCGCCGACGTCGGCATCAGCAGGCACGGTGGCGCGGTGCTGCTCATCTGGCGGATCGAGGACCAGGCGGCCCGGCTCGCCAGTCTCCTTCAGCACGCCCAACGCCTGGGCCGTATAGGAGGATTCGAGGAGAACACCGTCACCGGGGAGATCACCTGGAACGAGCAGCTCAGCAGCCTCTACGGGCTGCCGGCCACCGCCGCGCCGGTCTCACTGGAGCAACTGCCCGCCCACGCCCACCCCGACGACGCGGTCGCCATCGGACGGTTCCTGCGGACCCTGCTGCACAAACGGCGGCCCGCCTCCACCGCCTTCCGGCTGCAACGCCCCGACGGGGTCACCCGCCACGTCCGTGTCATCGCCGAACCGGTGCTGGACCCCGCCGCCCGGCTCCTCGCCGTACGCGGCGCCTACCAGGACATCTCGTCGCAGCACTGGACCGAGGTCGCCCTGGCCGCGACGCGCGACCAACTGGCCCACACCGAGCAGGAGTCGGCCGAACGCAACCGGCTCGCCCTGCAGCTCCAGCACGCGATCATGCCGCCCGCACGCGGTCCCCTCGACGCTCCCGGTCTGCGCGTCGGCGTGCGCTACCGGCCCGCCGAGACCGAGCACCTGGTCGGCGGTGACTGGTACGACGCCTTCGTTCTGCCCTCCAAGCAGGTCCTCGTCTGCGTGGGCGACATCGCGGGCCACGGCATCGAGGCGGCCACCAGCATGATCGTGCTGCGCAACGCGCTGCGCGGTCTCGCCGTCACCGGCGCCGGACCGGCACAGCTGCTGACCTGGCTCAACATCGTGGCCCACCATCTGACCGAACAGGTCACGGCCACGGCCGTCTGCGGACTGTACGACCCGGACCGCCGCACCCTGCGCTGGGCGCGGGCCGGGCATCTGCCGCCCGTCCTCGTGAGCGGCGAGACGACCGCCAACCTGCCGCTCATCAAGGGCATGCTCCTCGGCGCCGTCGCACAGGCGGCGTACGAGGAGGGCGAGGTCCAGCTGGAGGTCGGCGACACCCTGCTGATGTACACGGACGGACTGGTCGAGCGCAGGGACTCCTCGCTCCAGGACTCCCTGCGCCATCTGATCGTCACCGCGGGCCTGGCCACGCCCTCGCTGGAGCACCGGCTGGACCGGCTGCTCACGCACAGCAGGGCGGACACCGACGACGACACCTGCGTCGTCGGTATCCAGGTGGTGTGACCGCCGGGCCGCTGCCGGACAACCGGGAGCGGGGGCCGCTACTGCGAGGGCTTGCCGTCGTCGGCGCCGAGCCCGCGCTCGACCTCGCTCTGGTCCTGGAGCTTGCGCGCCTTCTCCTGCAGTCGCTGACGCCTGCGCGGGTCCGTCGACTGCTCAGCGGCTTCACTCAGCTGCTGTGCCTTGTCCCGCATCTGCTGGGCTCGGCCGGATTCACCTGCAATGCTCATCGTCACTCCTGCTCAGGCCGTGGTGGGGCTACTGCCGCGCGGGCGTACTCCGAGATAGCTCTCCGCCAGACGTACCGCCTCGAGGGCGGTGCGCCGGCCCATGAGGACGCACAACGTGGTTGCGGCATCCCGAAAGCTCGCGCTGATCTCGGCATCGGCCGGGTTGCGCAGCATGCGGCGTTCCTGCAGACGGTAGTTGCTCAGAAGCTCGGCGACCACAGGTTCGTTCGGCATCAGCATCAAGACCTCCCCGGACGCGGGTCTGATCCATTCTTCGCCCGGCGGTCCCCGCTTCGCCATTCGAGACCGCGCGCGGCTGCCACGGAGCGTCAGCCGGGAGGCGGGGGAGGCGGCGGAGGGGAGGGCGGGGGAGGCGGCGGAGGCGGCGGAGGCGGCGGAAGACGGTCGATACCGGGCGCGGTCCCGGGCCACACCAGCAGTACCGGACACGGAGCGTGATCAACGACGAAGCGCGTGGCGGGACCGAGGCTGCGGGGGCCCAGGCGGTGCGGGTCGCCGTCCCGGGCGCAGACGAGCAGATCGGCACCCTCCGCGGCGGTGACGACCTCACGCTCCACGCGACCGTGCGCGAAACGGCGCTCGGCGGGTCTGCCGAGGCGCTCAGCGGCCCGGTCCAGCAGTTCGGCTGCGGCGGACGCCGAGAGGGCCGCCACTTGGTCGCCCGGGTCGCGTTCCGGGTGGCCGCGGCCGAGCAGACCCGCGAACGCTCCGTGAGCGGCCTCGGCCACATCGTCGCCGGTGACGTACAGCAGGGTCACATCGGCCCGGGCGGGAACCTGCGCCCGGGCGGCATCCACGCACGCACGCCACGTGCCCTCCGTGATCCAGATGATCACCGCCACGGATTCAGCCCCCTCCGGTCGCCTGAAGCATTGCCCACAGGGCCATGGTGGCGGCGACAAGGGTCGGAGGCACAGTCCACAGACCGAGGCGGGTGAAGTCACCGAGACCGGAGTCGGTGTCGTGCTCGCGCAGCACCCGGCGCCACAGAAGGGTGGCGAGCGAGCCGACGTAGGTGAGGTTCGGCCCGAGATTCACGCCGATCAGCGCCGCCAGCACGGCACCCGGGCCGCTCGACGCGACGATCGGCAGCAGGGCGAGGATCGCGGGGAGGTTGTTGATGAGATTGGACAGGACGGCCGCGAGGGCCGCGATCGCCAGCAGCGCGCCCAGGCTGTCGCCGTGCGGCAGCACCTGGCTGATCCCGCTCTCCAGCCCGTGGTCGACGACCGCCTTGACGACGACGCCCAGCGCGAGGACGAACAGACAGAACTGTGGGCTCGCCGCGCCGACCATGGCGCGCACGGACGTCTTGCGACGGGCCAGCGCCCGGACGCCGAGGACGACGGCGCCGCCCAGTGCCGCCCAGGCCGGCTCGACGCCCAGGAGCGAGGCGACGACGAACCCGGCGAGCGTCAGCCCCAGGACGACGAGGGTGAAGACCGGTACGCCGACCCGTGCGGCCTTCGGCTCGTCCGGTGCGCCGGCGGCCAGGTCGGCGGCGAAGAAGCGGCGGAAGACCACGTACTCGATCACGATGACGATCAGCCAGGCGGGCGCCATCAGCACCGCGAACCGGGTGAAGGTCAGACCGCTGGCGGTGAAGGCCAGCAGATTGGTCAGGTTGGACACCGGCAGCAGCAGCGAGGCCGAATTGGCCAGATGGGCCGTGGCGTACACATGCGGGCGCGGTCTGGCTCCGACGCGGGTGGCGGCGGCGAACACCACCGGGGTCAGCAGCACGACGGTCGCGTCGAGGCTCAGGACGGCGGTGATCAGCGCCGCCGCCGCGAACACGCCCCCCAGCAACCGGTCGGCGCGCCCCCGGCAGGCCCGGGCGACGACGTCGCCGGCCGCGGTGAACAGCCCGTCGACCGCGCAGAGCTGAGCGAGGACCAGGACCGCGGCGAGGAAGCCCACGACCGGGAGCAGGCTCTGGGTCTGCTCCCAGGCCTCGGCGGGGGAGACCGCGCCGAGGGCCACGAGGAGCGCGGCCGCGGGGACCGCGGCGACGGCTTCCGGCCATCCGCGAGGGCGCGCCACGGCGAAGGCCAGTACGGCGAGCAGCAGGGCGACGGAGAGGATCTCGGCGACGACGGAATTCAGAGTTACCCCAGGGAGCGGGAGGTGCGCGGCGGCGATGACACCGGTCAGCATCGTACGTGGGCAGCGGATCGTCGCCGACCGCGATCGGGCTTGCGTCCGGTACTCGGGTACAGGTCTACCGTCGGAGAAGACGCGCCGCACGAGGGGAGTGCGTGCTCCACGGAAGTGGGTGCGGACCTGGCCGTGAGGGTGCCGGAGACCTGCACGCTGCCGACGGGGGAGCGACGGAGGCTCGCGGAATCCGACGCCCTGTTCGCCCGCTCCCTGCATCGTGTGGAGCGGGTGCGGCCACGGGTCGGTGCGGCTGGTTCCCGACCGTCCGGCCGACGGGCCGGCGCGCGACCTCGCCCGGCGGGAGAGCGCCTGCTGCTCGTTCATCGTCTCCGCGCCGGCCGTGGGCTGCGAGGATCTGACGGTATGTGCGGCGAGCCCCGGATGCCCGCTGCCTTTCCCGGACCCGGCAGAGCAGACCTGACGGAGGGGGAGCGCGGTGGGGGGCGAGTACTGAGCACAGCGAGGACGGGAGCGGTGGGGGATGTCTCGCGTGCGATCTGATCGCCGGTACCGAGCCGCTGCCGGGCGGGACGATCGGCAGGACCGGTCACTGGACCGTCGAGCACTGCGTCGGACCGCTCGGCCTGGGCACCCTGGTGGTCAAGCCGCTCCGGCACGTCGTGCACGTCGCGGACCTCACCGCCGAGGAGTCCGCCGAACTCGGCCCGCTGCTGCGCCGGACCAGTGAGGCCGTCACCGCGGTGACGAGTCCCGAGCAGGTCTACGTATGCCTCTGGTCGCACGCCGGCCGCGTACCCGGCCACATCCACTTCGTCGTCCAGCCCGCCCGCGCCGATGACCTGGCCCGGCACGACGCGTACGGTCCCGGGCTCCAGGTCGCGATGTTCGCAGCCGGCCGTGTACCCCGCGTGGCGGACGTGGCGGACGTCTGCGACCAGTTGCGCGCTGCCCTGGCCGGGCCGGCCCGGTGACCCCTGGTGCGAGGGACACGGAAAATCGTGGGCCCCGAGCCGCTGTGCCTGCTAGCGTCCGGGGCATGAAGCGCGCCGATGTGACGACGACGCCGGAGAGTGTCCCGGCGCGCTGACTGCTGACCCAAGCCGAAGCCCCGGGGCGAGTGCCCCGGGGCTTCGCCGTGCGGTCACTCGCTCCCTTTCCGCGAGGAGACCGCCATGCACGACCACCGCAGGCTCGGACGTGAACTGGACCTGTTCGACACCGACCCGCTGATCGGCGCCGGTCTGCCGTACTGGCTGCCCGACGGAGCGGTCGTGCGGCATGCGCTGGAGGAGTACATCCGCGGCGCCGAACAGCGGGCCGGCTACCGGCATGTGTACTCGCCGGTGCTCGGCAAGCGGGAGCTGTACGAGATCTCCGGCCACTGGTCCCACTACAGCGAGGACATGTTCCCGCCCATGGACATCGGAGGGGAGCAGGTGGTGCTGCGTCCGAGCCTGTGTCCCCACCACGCGCTCATGTACCGGTCCCGACCGCACAGTTACCGCGAGCTGCCCCTCAGAATGGCGGAACTCGGAGGCATGTACCGCTCCGAACTCTCGGGTGTGCTCGGCGGGCTGACCCGCGTGCGGGCCATCCATCTCAACGACGCCCATGTCTTCTGCACCCCCGATCAGGTGGCCGAGGAGGCACGGGCTGCTCTGGAGCTGATCCGTGAGGCGTACGACGTCCTCGGCATCCGGCCCGTCCGCTACCGGCTCTCGCTGCCCGGCGGGGGCGGGAAGTACGTGGCGGACCCGGGGATGTGGCAGCGGGCGGCCCTGCTGCTGCGGGAGGTGCTCGACGTGTCGGGCGTGCGGTACGAGGCCGTCGAGGGCGAGGCGGCGTTCTACGGCCCCAAGATCGATGTCCAGGTCGCCGACGGCGCCGGCCGGGAGGCGACCCTGTCGACCGTGCAGATCGACTTCCACCAGCCCGAGCAGTTCGATCTGCACTACATCGGCGCCGACGGCGCGAAACACCGCCCGGTCATGGTCCACCGCAGCATCATCGGCAGCGTGGAGCGGGCCGTCGCGCACCTCATCGAGTTGTACGGCGGCGCCTTCCCGGCCTGGCTGGCACCCACCCAACTGGTCGTCCTGCCGGTGACCGACGCACAGGTGCCGCGCTCCGCCGAGGTGGTGCGGCGGGCCGTCGAACAGGGGCTGCGGGCCGATCTGGCGGGGCCGGAGCAGGGCAGTCTGGGTGCGCGGATCAGGGCCGCCCGGCTCGTCCCGCACCAGGCGGTGATCGGCTCCGAGGAGGCTGCCGACGACCTGGTCGCCCTGCGGCTTCGGGACGGACGCCGGCTGAAGGCACTGCCCGCGGACGAGGCCCTGGCCCGTCTCGGCGCACTCGTAGCGGATCGCAGCCGCGAACTGTGGGACACCCCCGGCGAGTAGGCGGGCGGCCGGTTTGCCGGATCGGCAACATCCGTCGCACCGCCGCCCTCCGCCCCGGCATGATCGTGGGCAGCGGCGGCGGTGCTGACGGCCGCCGACAGAAGCAGTCGTTCCAGGGGAGGAACCATGTCGCAGCCCAACGGCACATCCGCGCCGCCGGCCGATGAGGCCGTACACCGTCTGGTGGATGTTCCGGGTGGCCGTATCCACCTGGTGGAACAGGGGAGCGGACCGCTCGTCCTCATGGTCCATGGCTTCCCCGAGTCCTGGTACTCCTGGCGCCACCAGCTTCCCGCCCTGGCCGCCGCGGGGTTCCGCGCCGTCGCCATCGACGTCCGCGGCTACGGACGTTCCTCGAAGCCCCGCGCCGTGGACGCCTACCGGATGCTCGCCCATGTCGCCGACAACGTCGGTGTCGTCCACGCCCTGGGCGAGGAGACCGCGACGATCGTCGGGCACGACTGGGGCTCACCCATCGCCTCCAACTCGGCACTGCTGCGCCCCGACGTCTTCACCGCCGCCGCCCTGCTCAGCGTGCCGTACGCACCGCGGGGCGGCGGGCGGCCGACGGAACTCTTCGCCCAGTTCGGCGGGGCGGCCGAGTTCTACATGAGCTACTTCCAGGCGCCGGGCCGCGCCGAATCGGAGATCGAGCCCGATGTACGCGGCTGGCTCGCCGGGTTCTACGCCGCGCTCTCCGGCGACACCGCGCCGTCGGGCGGCGACGGCAGCCTGTTCTTCGTCCCGCCGGGGGCGCGACTGCGCGACCGCTTCACCGACGATGTCCGGCCGGCCTGGCTCACCGAGGCCGATCTCGACGTCTACGCCGCGGAGTTCGAGCGGTCCGGGCTGACCGGAGGGCTCAACAGGTACCGCAACATCGACCGCGACTGGGAGGACCTCGCAGCCTGGGACGGCGCGCCGCTCACCCAGCCCTCGCTGTTCATCGGCGGCGAACGCGACGCGTCCACCGCCTGGCTGGCGGACGCCATCAAGGCCTTCCCCGCGACGCTGCCGGGCCTGGTCTCCTCGCACATCATCGAGGGCTGCGGCCACTGGATTCAGCAGGAACGGGCGGACGAGGTCAACCGCCTCCTGGTCGACTGGCTGACGACGGTGCACCGGAGCGCCTGACGCCGCCCGCGCCCGCCGGGCGTCAGGACCGGTCGCTCTCCCACCGGTCGGCGTCCGGGTCGGCGGCGATCTGCCCGAGCGTGCGGCCGCTGCGGGCGGAGCGGGCCCGGTTCGGGTCGGGCGCGTCCCGGTCGGAGGCATGGGTGTCGTTCCGCTTCACCAGCATCCATGCCTCGCGGTCGTCGTCGCCGTCCCCGCCGCGGAACCGCGTGAGCGCGTACCCTCCGCGCAGTTTGCGGCCGTCGAGCCAGAATGAGGCATGGCCCTTCTCCAGGGCCTTCTCGAACTCCTCCGGGCTGCCCTTCGGCCGGTACGTGCCCTCGTCCCAGATGATCACCGTGCCGCCGCCGTACTGCCCCTCGGGGATGACGCCCTCGAAGTCCCGGTAGTCCAGCGGATGGTCCTCGGTCGGCATCGCGAGGCGCTTGTCGTGCGGATCGTGCGAGGGCCCCTTGGGGATCGCCCAGGACTTCAGCACGCCGTCGACCTCCAGCCGGAAGTCGAAGTGGACGCTGCGCGCGTCGTGCAGCTGAACGACGAACCGGGGGGCCGGTCCGGACGACGGGGCACCGCCCTGCGGCTCTCGGGTCCTGTCGAAGTCCCGCTTCCTGCGGTACTCCGACAGTTCGTCCTTCCCGGCCATGTGAGCCGCCTTTCCTGTGCGGGCCGTGCCGGCCGTGTCAGCCGGCCGCCGGTTCTTCCCTGACCACGTCGGCCGGTTCCTTGTCGTCGCGCAGCCCGAGGAACCGGGGGTGGCGCAGCATGCCGTCCCGCGTCCACTCGGTGAACCCGACCTGCGCGACGAGCCGCGGCTCCACCCAGTGCACGCCCCGCTCGCGGATCACCCCGTCGAAGGGGGACTGCCGCCGCCCCAGGCCGTCCAGCGTTCCGCGCAGCCGGTGGAGTGCGGCCTGGTCGTAGCCGGTGCCCACCTTCCCCGCGTACCTCAGGTCTCCGTCCGCGTAGTAGCCGATCAGCAGAGCGCCGAAGCCGACCCGGCTGCCCGCCGGTTCGGTGAATCCGCCGATGACGAACTCCTGCGCCCGAGCGCACTTGAGCTTCAGCCAGTCGGGTGAACGCCGCGGCAGGTACGTCCCCTCGGCCCGCTTGGCGATGAGGCCCTCCCAGCCCCGGGCGCACGCCTCGTCCAGCTCGCGCTGCCCACCCTGGTTGCGGTGCGGTGTGAAGCGCACGGGGGGAGCGAAGTCCAGCGCACGCCGCAGCAGGGACTTGCGCGTCCGCAGCGGCAGACGCCGGAGATCCTTCCCGTCCAGCGTGAGCAGATCGAAGAGGTAGTACGTCACCGCGACCCCGCTCGCGCGTGCCTTCCGCGGGTCGGTCAGCTGCATGCGCTGCTGGAGCCTGCCGAAGTCGGTGCGGCCGTGGGAGTACGCGACGATCTCGCCGTCCACGGTGAAGTCCTCGCACGACTGCGCGGCCAGCGCCTCCACCAGTTCGGGATAGCTGTTGTTCATGGCGCGGCCCGTGCGCGACAGCAGTCGCGTGCCGTCGGGGGCGCGGACGGTCAGCGCCCGGATGCCGTCGAGTTTGCGCTCGAAGACCCAGGTGTCGTCGAAGACGCGGCGGTCGCTGAGCACCGCCAGCATGGGGTGCGTCGCGAGTTCGCCCCCGGAGGGGGCGGGGCTCAGCAGACGCTGCTGCGCGGCGGGAAGCGCGTCGAGGAGGCCGCTCATGGGAAGCGTGCGGAGTCGGGGCCGCGCGTCGCGGCCCGCGGACTCAGCGGCCGACGGCCCTGGCCAGCTGGGCCTTCGTCATCGAGGACCGTCCCTCGACGCCCTTCTTCTTCGCCTCGGCGTACAGCTGGTCCTTCGTGGGCCCCTGCGCACCGCTGTGCGAACGCTCGCCGCCACGCTGGGAGGCGGACTTCCTGTCCTGCGTGGACGTCCTGCTCGCCGTCCTCGCCTCGCCGGAACGCGCGCGCTCCTTGTTCACGGTGCGTGCGGCGATCTCCTCGGCACGGCCGGTGGAGGCGCCGCGCTTCTCGGCACCCTCCTTGATGTGCTCGTACTGACGCTCGCGCTGGGGGCTGGAACCTCGCGGCATGGCCTTCTCCTCGTACTCCTTGTGCGTCCGATTCCCGTGGTGCGCCGGTCCGCGCGGCCGAACGCCACGCTCCGGTACGGGCCGTCGGTACCCGGATTCCGGCCGGGAACACACCCACTTTCCACCGATTGGTGTGTTCGTGCACCGTGAGCGTGGCGTCGATCCTGGCGGGTACCCGAGCGGCGGAACCGGCGACCGCGGGCACGCGGTCGTCCGTCGGAGGAGGACTGTGAGATGACACAGAAGGTTCGCGAGATCATGACCGGCCCGCCGGTCACCGTCGGCGCTCTCACCGCCGTCAGCGAGGTCGCGCACCGGATGCGGGACGCGGACATCGGCGCCGTCCTCGTCATCGACGGGGACCGGCTGCGCGGCCTGGTCACCGACCGGGACCTGGTCGTCAGGGTGATGGCAGAGGGGCGGAACCCCGACGACACCACCGCACAGGAAGCCTGCAGCGACGAACCGGTCACGGTCGCCGCCGACGACGACGTACTGCGCGCCGTGCAACTGATGCGCAAGCACTCGCTGCGCCGGCTGCCCGTGATCGACGGCGGGAAGCCCGTGGGCATCATCGGCCTCGGAGATCTCGCCATCGAGCGCGACCCCACATCGGCGCTGGGGGACATCAGCTCCACTCCGCCGAACGACTGACCCCGCGGCCCGGGCGGGACGGCAGCGCACTGTCACGGCGTGGGCCGCCGCGGTCACCGTGCTCGGTCCGGCTCCGTGGCCGGCCGTGTCCCGCGCCACCGGAAGTCCTAGGCTGGTGCCATGGCCAGGATCAACGACGTCGGCGGCATGGAGGGCTTCGGCCCCATCGACACCACCGACGACACCGAGCCCTTCCACGCGGACTGGGAAGCCAGGGTCTTCGCACTGAACCGCGCCCTGGTCGCGGGCAACGTCTTCAACCTCGACGAGTTCCGCGACGCCGTCGAATCCATGCCGCCGTCCGACTACTTGGCAGCCTCGTACTACGAGCGCTGGCTCCACGCCATCGTCGCCCTCCTGGAGGCCAAGGGTGTCATCGAGGCCGGTGAGCTCGATGACTGACACCGCCGACCGCTTCGTGCCCGGCGCGCGCGTGCGGACGATCCACCACGACCCGCCGCACCACACCCGGCTCCCGCGCTACGCCCGCGGCAAGCCGGGCACCGTGGTCGAGCCCGAAGGCCGGTCCCCGCTCGCCGACATCCGCTCCCAGGGCCGCGACGACGCCCCGGTCGAGCAGGTCTACGCCGTACGCTTCGCCGCCCGCGAGCTGTGGGGCACAGGCGACCACCACGTGGTGCTCGACCTGTCCGAGAGCTATCTGGAGGACGACCGCCCGTGACCGGAACCCACACCGACGCGGCCGTCTCCCGTCGCGTACGCCGCCTGGAAACACTTCTCGAAGAGCGCGGCGTGATCGCGGGCGCCGCCCTGGACGAGGTCATCGACGCCTTCATGAGCGAGGCCTCACCGGCCAACGGGGCCAGGGTGACGGCCCGCGCCTGGACCGACCCGGCCTTCCGCGCCCGGCTGCTCGACGACGGCACCGCGGCCGTCGCGGAGCTGGGATTCGCGGCCGGGGGAGTGCAACCGCAGCGCCTGCGCGTCGTCGAGAACACCGCCGACACGCACAACGTCATCGTCTGCACACTCTGCTCCTGCTACCCGATCCGGCTGCTCGGTCCGTCCCCGAGCTGGTACAAGAGCGAGGCATACCGGTCCCGGGTGGTCCGTGAACCCCGTTCCGTACTGGCGGAGTTCGGCCTCCACCTGCCGCCGGAGACCCGGATCACGGTGTGGGACTCGACCTCGGAGACGCGGTACATGGTCCTGCCGCGTCGGCCGCAGGACACCGACGGGCTCTCGGAGGAGGAGCTGGCGGCCCTGGTGTCGCGCAACGCGTTGATCGGCACGGCGTCGATCTGACCCGGCGCATCAGGAGAGCCGCTGACCACGGGACTCCGTGACAGCCGTCGTACGGAACCGGGCGCGGTAGACCGTGGGGGAGACACCGAGCGTCTGCTGGAACGTACGCCGCATCGTCTCCGCGGACCCGAAGCCCGAACGGCCGGCGACCTCCTCGACCGGATCACTGCTCGCCTCCAGCAGCGCCTGGGCGGCCTCCAGACGCACCGATTCCAGATACTGACCCGGCGTCATTCCGATCTCGCTGCGGAAGAGCCTGGTCAGGTGCCGTGCGCTGACGCCCGCATCGCGGGCCAGCGAGTCGAGACCGTACGGTGCGCCGGGGTCGGCCCCGACGGCGTCCATCACACGGCGCACCACGGGGTGCCCGGACTCGCGGGGCGTGAGGCGCGCGCTGAACTGGGACTGTCCGCCCGGCCTGGCCATGAACACCACGAGCTCGCGCGCGACGTCCCGGGCCACGTCCGGCCCGTGGTCCTCCTCGACCAGCGCCAGCGCGAGATCGATCCCCGCGGTGACACCGGCCGATGTGACCACGTTGCCGTCCCGGACGAAGACGGGATCCGCCTCCACCCGCACGTCGGGGTAGGCGGTCGCCAGCTCCCCGGCGAGCTGCCAGTGGGTCGCCGTACGCCGCCCGTCGAGCACTCCGCTCTCCGCCAGGACGAACGCGCCCGCGCACACGGACGCGACCCGCTTCGCGCGGTCCGCGAGCCCGCCGGCGAACGCGACGAGATCCCGGTCAGCGATGGCTCGGCGCCAGTCCTTCCTGCCGGGCACGAGCACCGTGCCGACGCGTCGCGGCAGGCTCTCCGGCCCGCCGTCCACCCCCACCCGCACCCCGGACGACGTGCGCACATCGGCACCGGTGGTGGAGACGATCCGGACGTCGTACCGCGCGCCGTAGGCGTTGGCCGTGGTGAACACCTCGGCCGGGCCCGTCACATCGAGCAACTGCACCTCGTCGAACGCCACCACGGCCACCACATGAGGCGCCGGGCCGCCGGTCACTCCGGCCACGGGGAGTCGAGGATCGTACGGACGAAGTCACCCCGCTGGAAGCCCGGTACGTAGTGTTCGAGCACATCGGCCTTGACGTTGCCGAACGTCGTCTCCGGCTTCGGCCGGATCCCGTCCGTGAACGCCGCCAGGATGCGCTGCTTGAAGTCGGGGCGCGGATGCAGCGCCACGACGGCCGCGCGCTCCGCGTCGGAGAGATCCGCGTAACCGATGCCCAGGACGTCGTACTCGACGCCCGCCGTCACCAGCGCGACCTCGGGCTCCATGAACTCGGGAATCCCCGGGGTGGTGTGCAGGGCGATCGCCGTCCACACCCGCCGGATGCTGTCCTCCGGGACCTGCCGCGCCGCCAGGAAGCGCCGTGCCTCGTCCGCGCTGTCCACCTCGAAACGCCGCCCGCTGGACCGGAAGCGCTCGCCGAGGCCCAGGTCGTGGAACATCGCGCCGACGTACAGCAGCTCGGGATCGAAGGACAGGTCACGATTGCGGCCCTGGAGGGCGGCGAAGAAGTACACACGGCGGGAGTGGCCGTAGATCAGCTCGTCGGTCGTGTCGCGCACCAGCTCGGTCGCCTCACGGGCGAGCCGGGTGTCCGGAACGCTCACTCCGGCGAGCGCGGGAGAGGTGGTCGTCATCGCTGTCACAGACCTTTCGTCATCGGCGTGCCGGTCGGTCCGACGACTCCAGCTTCGACGGCCGCCGTCCGCGCCGCCATGGCTGTGGGGCCGGGCAACCCACAGATACGGACATCTCTCCCGGCGAGCCGGCTGTACCGCGGGCCGTCGTCCTCAGGGGGCTTCCGTGGCCTTCTCCGACTCCGAGTCGTCCGGGGCCACGACGGAACGGGTGAGCGGGATCCGGGAGAGTGCGAGGACTCCAGCGGCGATCAGCGCCACACCGCAGAGCTGGGGCAGCAGCCACCAGCCGGAGCGGATCTCCTCCTCGTACAGGGTGATGCCGAGCGCCAGACTGACCGCCGCGTCCCCGAGGGTGAGCGCGGGCTGGGACGCCACCAGCGGGCCGGCCTGCATCGCGTTCTCCAGCAGGAAGAGCGCGCAGACGCCGGCCGCGGCGAAGCCGTAGGTCTGCCAGGCGGTGAAGAACGCCGTGATCCCCTGGTCGTCGAGAATGTGCATCGACGCCTTCATCAGCGCGGCCGTCAGGGCGTAGCTGATCGCGGTCGCCCCGCCCAGACAGGCCGCACGCGCGCGGCCCTCGGGACGCTTGAGCCCGGCCAGGGCGAGGACGACGACCGCCCCCACGCACACGGCCAGCGCGGGAATCCAGCGGTCCAGCGCCACATGGGTGCGGTTGCCGGTCGGGGCCGCGGAGGCCAGCGCGACCACCAGACCGCCCACGACGACAGCCACGGCCAGCCAGCCCGTGCGCGGCAGATGCCGGTGCATCAGCAGGGAGGCGACGACGAGCGTGAGCGGCAGTTCGAGGACGAACAGCGGCTGCACGATCGTGAGCGGCCCGGTCGCCAGTGCCAGCGCCTGGCAGACACCGGCGGCGATCACCGCGAGGATCCCGGCCAGCCAGACGGGACGCCGCAGCAGATCCAGCATCAGCCCGGCGCGAAGCCCCTCGGACCGCGGCACCGTGAGCGCGGCCTTGCGCTGGAGAACGGTGGCGACGGCGTTGCTGAACGCCGCGCAGAGCGCGAAGACGACCGGGAGCAGGGTGTGCAGCGTGACGGGCCTCCAGAGGACGGGCGAGGCGCGCCCCGCCGGTGGTCTCCTGCCATGGTCACCTCGGTCGGGCCCCTCGCGCGATCCGGACGCGTCCGGGCTGCGGACCGTTGATCACGAGCCGACAATGGGACGAGGGCGCCCGGCGGGCCGTGCGTGGCGCCCACCGGCGGTGCCGCGGCTGAGAGGAACGTGCCCATGCGCGTGCCGAGGGCGGACCGTACGACGATCGTGCACCGCGCCGTCCGGGTGAGTGCCGCGTCCTGCGCCGGGTTCTACCCGTTCGTCTACGCGGTGGACCGGCCCGCGGTCGCGCTGTACGCCCTGTTCGCCCCCGTGGCGCTCGGCATGCTCTCTCCGATCCCCGGGTCCGGACGCGTCCGGGCCGGGGTGATCCTGCGGGCACTGCCCGTCGGCCTGGTGCTCGTCACCCTGGGCACCGTCCTTGCCGTGGAGACCTGGGCGGCGGTCGCCGGCATGCTCGTCGTCGGCTTCCTCCTGGCCTTCGCGGCCGTCGGCGGACCACTACCCGCCGGAGCGGCGCCCGGACTCCAGCTCTTCTACATCCTTGCCTGCTTCCCGCCCTACGCGCCGGAGGCCCTGGGCCAGCGGCTGGCGGGCCTGACCCTCGGCGTCCTGCTGCTCGCGGCCTGCGAGGTCCTGCTGCTGCCCGCACCGGCCACCGTCTCCTACCGGAAGCTCCTCGCCGATGCCGTGGACCTCGCCGGCCGAGCCGCGGCCACCGCCGACCCACCGGCCGGCCGAGCCGCCCCCGAAGCCGACCCACCGGCCGAGCGCGAGTCGACAGCCGCCGAGACACCGGCCGTGCGGCGGTCCGTGGCGGACGAGATGTCGCCCGAGAAGCTGCGGGAATTCGGCGGGCGGCTGCGGCTGTCCCGGCTGCCGACCGCCGAGCGGCCGGCCGGCGCAGGCCGCAGGGACCGCGCCCTCGCACAGGCCAGCGGTGCCGCGCGCAGGCTCCTCGTACAGCTGGCACGGTTGCGGGACGCCCCCGCCTCGGTGGACGCTGCCTCGGCCGCGATGCTCGACCGTGTCGCGGCCCTCTGTGCCACCGCCGCGACCGCGCTGCGCGGCGGACAGCCGATGCCTGCGTACGGGATGATGGGGCTCGGCGCCGCGATCGACGAGTTCCAGGCGGTACGGACGGCGCAGACGACGAATCCGTCCGAGGCCGCGCCGCCTCTTCAGGTACTGCGCCGACAGGCCGCGGTTCTCGCGATCGCCGAGTCCGCCCGGATCCTCGAGACGTCGGTCCGTATCGGTCTCGACGGCAGGCGTACTCCGGGCGTCCAGCCGCAGGAACTGTTCTGGTACGCCGGTCTCACGTCCGCCCGCCTCTGGTGGCGGCGCGTCGCCGGCAACACCACCCTGCGCTCGGTCCAGTTCCAGAACGCCGTGCGGATCGCCCTCGGTCTGGGAGCAGCCCGCCTGGTGGCCGGCTCCCTCGACCTCACCCACGGCTTCTGGGTGCTACTCGCGGTGCTCACCCTGGGCCGCACGACGGCGACGGAGACCTGGTCGGCAGTGCGCTCGGCCCTCATCGGCACCCTCGTCGGCGCCACGGCGGCGGGGGCGCTGCTCCTCGCGGTCGGACACCACACCGACGCGTACGCCGTGGTCCTCGCACCGGCCATGCTTGCCGCGTTCGCCCTCGGGCCGATGCTGGGAGTCGCCTGGGCGCAGGCGCTGTTCACCCTGGTGGTGTCGGCCGCCTTCGCCCAGATCGCCCACGTCTCCTGGCAGTTGGCCGAGGTCCGGCTCATCGACGTGATCACCGGCAGCGTCATCGGGCTGCTGTGCGGGCTCCTCGCCTGGCCCACGGGCGCCCGGCGGGAGGTGCACAGGAACATGGCCGAGCTGCTGCGCGCGGCGGGTCCGCTGATCCCCGCGACCGTGCGCGTCCTGCTGCCGGCGGGCCCGGAGCCGCAGCCCACGACGCTCCCCGCGCTGCACCGGCTGCGGCTCGCGGAGGCGGCGTACCTCCAGTTCGAGAGCGAGCCCGGGCAGCGCCCGGCGGCCGGCACGGACTGGCACGCCGTGCTCATCACCGCGAACGACATCCTCCTCGGCGTCCAGCTGCTGCCGCGCTTCGACCCGCCTGCGGCCGCGGGACGGCCGGACGACGTGGCATGGGCGCGGGCGGTCGCCGACCGGCTGGAGCTCGCCACCGACCGGATCGCCACGCTCTGCGCAGGTGAGGGGCCGCCGCCTCCCGACGGCCCGCCCACCGGTCTGTCCCTCGAACCGCGCCACGGGCGGCCGCTCCCGCTGCTGATGGACCTGGAGCACTGGCTGAGGGTCCTCGCCGCCGAACTCGCCCACATCGAGAAATCGGTGGCCGCCCAGGTGGACTGACGCCCTATCAGCGGGACGCCGTATCAGCCGGACGTCGGGCGCAGCACCAGCGACACGAACCCCATGGTGTCGCGGTAGACCCGGAGCCACTCCTCCCGGTGGATCGTGGCCGCGCGAAGAGCCTCGGCGCTGTCGGGGTCCTCGGGCCGGTCCAGCGCCCAGGACGCCAGCGAGCCCGTCCACGACCACTCGTAGTCGTCCCGCTCCCGAAGCGTGCTGACATGCCCGTGAACCGGCGTCCAACCCTCGGCGGCCACCCGGTCCATGGTGGTCGCCAGATCGGCGAAGTCGCCGAGCATGTCGACGGCTTCCGCGGAGGGCTCGCGCTCCCATATCCCGTCACCGACCAGAACGCGCCCGCCGGGGGCCAGGTGCTTGCGCGCTGCCGCGAGGGTGGGGAGCAGGCCGCCGAAGGCGTGGGTCGCACCGACACTGATCACGAGGTCGAAGGCGTGCGGCGAGGTGAAGTCCGAAGCGTCCTGGCGGTGCAGGACCAGACGGTCCTCGACTCCCTGTGCCTGTGCGGCCTCGCGGGCGTGCGCCAGAGCGCTCTCGGCGAGGTCGACGCCCTCCGCACGCAGCTGCGGCCGGCCGGCCAGAGCGCGCAGCAGCCACTCACCCCCTCCGCAGCCGAGATCCAGCACGCGTTCGTCGCCCCGCGGAAGGGCGTGGTCGAGCAGGTCGCGTACAGCGTCGTCGTCGAGCGGCGCGGCGATGGGGTGGCCCGCATGGGCGATTCGGGAGATCAGTTCACGGTTCACCGGCGCAGCGTGCCAGGCCGAAGCGGTCGGCGCACGTGGATTTCCGTCGCGTACCGACCCGGGGCCGTGGCACGTTCGCGCCGGCCGGACACCGGGCGCCGAACCGTGGCGCGTTCGGCCCGGCGTCGCGGGGCTGGGGGGCTCCGTCGGCCGTCGGCTCCTTGACTTCGTGAGCGCTCCAACACCCAGACTCCCGCTCATCGCCCCGGCCGGTCGGGGCCGAACAGGGAGGACCTGTCATGCGATACCGCACCATCGGCCAGAACCCGGACCACCGCCGGGAGGTCAGCGTACTCAGCCTGGGAGCGATGCTGTTCGGGACGGCGACCGACGAACCGACAGCGTTCGCGATCCTCGACCGCTACGTCGAGGCCGGCGGCACGTTCGTGGACACGTCCGACAACTACGCGTACTGGTTCACCGGCGGTCAGGGCGGAGAGAGCGAGCAACTGCTCGGTCGCTGGCGCCGCAGCCGGGGCATCGGGAACGAGATCACCGTCGCGACCAAACTCGGTGCGCGTCCCCTCGCCCCCGGCACCGGCTACCTCGACAACGCCGAAGGGCTCTCGGCCAAGGTGATCCGGGAGTCCGCCGAGCGCAGCAGGGAACGCCTGGGCATGGACAAACTGGATCTGCTCTACGCCCACATCGAGGATCCGTCGGTCGCTGTCGAGGAGACCGTGGAGGGGTTCGCCCAGCTCGTCGCCGAGGGGACGGTCGGTCTGCTCGGCGTCAGCAACCACTGGACGTGGAAGGTCGAAAGGGCCCGCACCGTCGCCGCGGCGGCCGGACTGCCCGGCTACGAGGTGCTTCAGTACCAGCACAGCTATCTGCGACCCCGTACCGACCGGCCGGGGGACATGTCGGCGGACGGCAGCCAGGGCGTCGCCGGCGGGGATCTGCTCAGCTACGTCCGTCACGACCCCGGGCTCACGCTCGTCGCCTACTCGCCGCTGCTGGGAGGCCGTTATGTGCGGGAGGACAAGCCGTTCGGCCCCGAGTTCGACCACGCGGGCACGCCCGCGCGGAAGGCCGCTCTGCATGCGGTGGCGCAGGAGGCCGGGGCCACCGTCAACCAGGTGGTGCTCGCCTGGCTCATCGGCGGGGAGATACCGGTCATCCCGCTGGTCGGCGCGTCCTCGGTGGCGCAGCTCGACGAGAGCCTCGCTGCGGTCGATCTGGAGCTGACGGCAGAGCAGCGGACCAGGCTCGACACCGCGTACTGAACCCGTCCGGCTCCCCTCGGGGGAGTCCGGAGAATCGGATGCGTGATGCCGCTGAAGCGGGGAACCTGCACCCACGCAGCATCGCCGAAGGGGAGGGAACATCATGCTCAGCACCATGCCGTCCGAAAGCACCCGGAGCGGGACGAAGCACGAGGACGTTTCCGCGGGGTCCCCCTCGCGCGTGGGGGAACTGCCGTGGGTCGAGAACGCCGGCGAGCTCGCGCCGAAGAACGCGAAGAGCCTGTCGAAGGTGTTCTTCGACCGCCTCCAGGTGCTGGAGGAAGGAACCCACGAGTACCAGTACGCCCGCAACACGCTCATCGAGATGAACCTCTCCCTCGTGCAGTTCGCGGCGCGCCGGTTCCGCAACCGCGGCAGCGGCGAGATGGAGGACGTCATCCAGGTCGGCACGATCGGCCTCATCAAGGCCATCGACCGGTTCGACCTGTCCCGGGAGGTCGAGTTCACCTCGTTCGCGATTCCCTACATCGTGGGCGAGATCAAGCGCTTCTTCCGCGACACCAGCTGGGCCGTCCATGTGCCCCGACGGCTCCAGGAACTCCGCACCGAACTGGCGAAGGCCAAGGACGAACTCGCCGCCGTCCTGGACCGCGACCCGACGGTGAAGGAGCTCGCGGAGCTGCTCGAACTCACCGAGGACGAGGTGCGCGAGGGCCTGGTCGCCGCCAACGGTTACACCGCCGGCTCTCTCGACACCCCGAACGCCGACAGCGACGACGCCCCGGTCGGCGCCCGGGCCGGCCGTGCGTACGCGGACATCCTCGGCGGTGACGACCCGTACATGGAGCTGGTCGAGGACCTGCACTCGCTCGCCCCTCTGCTGGAGCAGCTGGACGAGCGTGAGAAGCGCATTCTGCAGATGCGTTTCGGGCAGGAGATGACGCAGGCGGAGATCGGCCGGGAACTGAACGTGTCCCAGATGCATGTCTCCCGCCTGCTGACCCGCACGCTGACGAAGCTCCGTACCGGCATGCTGACGGATCGCTGAGCGATCCGCACGCCTGCCGCCCGGGACGCGAGGGCGAGGTGCGACGCTTGGGACAGGGCCGTGCCGGCAGCCACCGGAGGGCCGTCGCGCTCGGACCTCACGGAGGACTCGGATGCAGATCGCTTCGCTGCCCTACCTCGACGAGCACGCGACGGTCGTCGAGGCGGGCTCGGACGACGTCTGGCGCGGTCTCCTCGACATCCTGGACCGGTCGTTCTCGCGTCCGGGCGCGGCCGGTTACGCGCGGCTCGTCCGATGCGACGACCGCTCCGCGTCCGGGCCGCGCCCGCTCGCCGAAGGGTCGGTACTTCCGGGGTTCCGGGTCGTCGCAGCGGTCCCCGGGCGGGAGCTGGTCCTCCAAGGGCGCCATCGCTTCTCGTCCTACGCGCTGATCTTCCGTCTCGACGAGGAGGGCCCCGGCCGTACGCGGTTGCGTGCCGAGAGCCGTGCGGTCTTCCCCGGCCCGGCCGGGGGCGTCTACCGGCTGCTCGTCATCGGCACGGGAGGACATGGGGTCGGTGTGCGGCGCGTGCTCTCGGGGATCGCACGCCGGTCCGAGGAGCGGAAATGGGCCCGTTCCTGACGGGACCGCCGACTGCAGAGGCCCGGCTTCGCGGCGAGTCGTCGCGTACGTACGCACTCAACGGGTGAACCTGCGCGCCAGGTACTCCGCCGTCCGGCTCCCCGGCGTCCGCGCCACCTCCGACGGGCGGCCCGCGGCCACGATGCCTCCTCCCGCGTCTCCGCCGCCCGGGCCGAGGTCCAGCACCCAGTCCGCCCCCGCGACCACACCCATCTCGTGCTCGACCACGAACACCGAGTGGCCCGCGTCCACGAGCCCGTGCAACTGGCCCATCAACAGCTCCACATCGGCCGGATGCAGCCCCGTCGTGGGCTCGTCCAGCAGATAGACCGTGTGGCCACGGCGGTTGCGCTGGAGTTCCGACGCCAGCTTGATGCGCTGAGCCTCACCGCCCGACAGCTCGGTCGCCGGCTGACCGAGCCGCAGATATCCGAGACCCACCTCCTTCAGCGTGCGCAGGCTCCGCGCCGCCGCGGGGACGTCCGCGAAGAACTCCGCGGCCGTGTCCACCGTCATGCCGAGGACGTCGGCGACGCTCCGTCCCCGGTAACGGACCTGTAGCGTCTCCTCGTTGTAGCGGGCGCCGTGGCAGGTCGGGCAGGGCGTGTAGGTACCGGGCAGGAACAGCAGCTCCACGGAGACGAATCCCTCACCCTGGCAGGTCTCGCACCGGCCTCCGGTGACGTTGAACGAGAACCGCCCGGCCCGGTAACCCCGTTGCCGGGCGTCGTCGGTGGCCGCGAAGACCTTCCGTACGGCGTCGAACAGCCCTGTGTACGTCGCCAGGTTGGAGCGTGGGGTACGGCCGATCGGCTTCTGGTCCACCTGCACGAGACGGTCCACGACGTCCATGCCCTTGGCTTCGACGCCCGCTCCCGCGCGGGCGTCATGGCTGAGCGCCCCCTCGCCCTCGGCGGCGTCGGTGCCGCCCTGGTCCGCCGGATCGGCGCCCAGGTGCTCGGTCAGCACGCCCGCGAGCACCTGACCGATCAGTGTCGACTTCCCCGACCCCGACACCCCGGTGACCGCGGTGAAGACCCCGAGCGGCAGGTCCACGTCCAGGTCACGCAGGTTGTGCCGGGTGATACCCCGCAGATGCAGCCAGGCGGACGGCTCGCGCGGGGTCCGCTCCGCCGCGGTGTCCGGTTCCCCGTCGAACAGGAACCGGCGGGTCACCGACTCGGGGACGGACGCCAGCGCCTCCACCGGCCCGCTGTGCAGGATCCGGCCGCCGAGTTCGCCGGCGTGCGGCCCGACGTCGACGATCCAGTCGGCCCTGCGGACCACGTCCATGTCGTGCTCGACGACGTAGACGGAGTTCCCGGCCTCACGCAGCCGCACCAGCACGGTCAGCAGCGCCTCGGTGTCCGCGGGATGCAGGCCTGCCGACGGCTCGTCCAGGACGTACACCACGCCGAACAGTCCGGACCGCAACTGTGTTGCCAGCCGCAGCCGTTGCAGCTCGCCGGGGGAGAGCGTGGGCGTCGTGCGGTCCAGGCTCAGATAGCCAAGCCCCAGTTCGGTGATCACCTCGATCCGGGCGACCAGGTCGGCGGAGAGTGTCGTGGCGATCTGCCGTTCGGGCCCTTCGGGGAGATCCGCCACTTCGCCCCCGGCGGCGGGTCGCAGCACCTCGGCGAGAGCGGTCAGCGGCATGGCGTTGAGCTGCGCGATGGTGCGTCCGGCGAAGGTGACGGCCAGTGACTCCGGGCGCAGCCGGCTGCCACCACAGGCCGGACAGGGCGAGCTCTCCAGGAACCGTTCGGCACGGGCGCGCAGCGCCTGGCTCTTGGAGTCCGCGAAGGTGTGCATCACATAGCGCCGGGCGCTCTGGAACGTGCCCTGGTAGGGCGCCTGGATCCGGCCCGCCTCCCGCACCGGGTGCACGGTCACCACCGGCTGCTCGTCGGTGAACAGGATCCAGTCCCGGTCCTGCTGAGGCAGTTCCCGCCACGGACGGTCGATGTCGTGGCCGAGGGTCCCTGTCACATCCCGCAGGTTCTTGCCGTGCCAGGCCCCCGGCCATGCGGCGATCGCGCCTTCACGGATGCTCAGCGACGGGTCGGGGACCATCAGCTCCTCGGTGGTGCGGTGCACCCTGCCCAGGCCGTGGCAGACCGGGCACGCGCCGGCCGCGGTGTTGGGGGAGAAGGCGTCGGAGTCCACCGGTTCGGCACCCGGGGGATAGGTTCCCGCCCGGGAGAAGAGCATCCGCAGCGTGTTCGACAGGGTGGTCACGGTGCCGACGTAGGAGCGGGAGGTGGCCGAACCCCGCCGCTGTTCGAGGGCGACGGCCGGCGGCAGCCCGAGGATGTCGTCCACCGCGGGCGCTCCGACCTGGTGGATCAGCCGGCGGGCGTAGGGCGCGACGGACTCGAAGTAGCGCCGCTGCGCCTCCGCGTAGATCGTGCCGAAGGCGAGCGAGGACTTGCCCGACCCCGAGACTCCCGTGAACACGGCGAGCACGTCCCGTGGGATGTCCACGTCGATGTGGCGCAGATTGTGCTCGCGGGCACCACGCACCCGTACGCAGGGATCGTGGGCGGGGCTGCTCATGGTTCTCCGAAGGCATGGGGGACGGGTGGTTCACGGCATCGGTGACGGGCCGGTCCGCATCGCTGTGGGGCGGCAGCCACGCGGCCTCTCAGGGGCCGCCCGGCCGTGGCCGCCCCTCCTCGACCAGTGTGCCCTCGCGTCCCTTCCTTCGCAGGCGGGGGGCATGTCCGCGCGGGACGGCGATCGACGTGGAGACGCCGGCGTCCGGGGCGGCGTCGAGCTGCCCGTGGGGAGATCTCGCGCCGCGTGCGCCCTGCGACCCCGCCGAAATCCGGTTGCCCGGGCGGTGGGCACCCGGACGAAGATGCCTCCATGACCGACGAGGCGAAGAAGCTGGACGAGGCGAACGAGCACGACGAGTCGGGCCCGTTGGACGACGGCGTGCGCGAGGCGATCGCGGGCGAGCTGCGCCTGATGGACCCGACGGTGCGCTCCGCACGGGACCTGGCCCGGCAGTTGCTCGACCTGGACTTCGTGGAAGTCGGCGCCTCGGGACGGCGGTGGAGCTACGAGGAGATGCTCGCCGCACTGCCGGAGATGGACGGCGCCACCGACGACGGCCCCCGGTACGAACCCTCGGACCTCAGGGGTGTGGTGCCGGCGCCCGGACTGGTGCACCTCACCTACGAGACCACCATCCGCGGGGAGCGGGCGCGCCGGAGTTCCCTGTGGCGCAGGGGACATGACGGGACATGGCGGATGTACTACCACCAGGCCACGGTCGTTCCCGCCCTCGGTCGGCCTCGGGCGAACGGACGAGATACATGATCATTCGCATGATCCCGTCCTCCTGAGGTACGCGACCTGTGTCGGGTGTCTCCATCTCTTGCCTCCATCCCCGCGTCGGACGGGGCCGTTCGTTCGCCACATCGCCCTGCGGTGTGGCGGAAAGTTTTCCGCGCGGGCGGGTCCGTCGGCCCTCGCTGTTACCTGTGTGAACAGTGATAAAGCTGTGACTGTTGAGGCGTTTGAGACGGCAGTGACGGAGGTCACGCACCCCCTCGGTGCACGGAATGCCTCCCTCAGGCGTCTCTACTTATGTCAGGGGGACGTCAACGGCCCGTGTGCGAGGGCCTGTTCGTGAGCCGGTTGTGCGGCCGCTCCGATCCGATGTCCTGTCTGGCGAGCGGTATCCGGAATATGACGGTATGTGATGAAACCAATACATCCATCTCCACGTATTGCTCACCGTGAGGCCACGCAGTGGCCCCCAGACAGCCCCTTGCGGGCCAGGGAGAGAAGCATGAAACCGTTCGCGTGGACCTACGCACGGCCGGCCGCGCTGTCGCCGGTGGTCGACCAGTACTCGTACGACGCTGCCCTGCAGCTGAACGTCCTGCCCGACGGGCGCCCCGCCATCATGGACAGGGCCCTGCTCGCGGCGGTCGGCACCACCACCTCGACAGCCGGCTCCGCGACCCACTTCGACGACTGACCCGACGCGCACGATGACGGTACTGATCCTGACCTGCGAGCAGGATGTGACCGCGGACATGGTGGTGGCGGAGCTGCACAAGAGCTGCGTCCCGCTCGTACGGTTCGACCCGGGTGACATTCCCGGCGAGGGAGCCCTGTCCGCCGAATACGTACGGGGCGAGTTCCGCGGCTACCTGTCCACCGGTGGGCGGGTCGTCAGCATGGACGGACTGCGTTCCATCTGGATCCGAAGACCCGGTGAACCGGCTGCTCACGCGTCCGAACCGTCTCCCTGGCTGTCCGCCGAGACCGGCCAGGCGCTGTACGGCATGCTGGATTCCACCACCGCGCGCTGGATGAACCACCCCGGCGCCGCCGCGCGAGCGCGCCTCAAGCCCTGGCAGCTGCGCACGGCGCACCGCAGCGGCTTTCCCGTCCCGGCGACGATCATCACCACGTATCCGCAGGTGGCACGCCGGTTCGCCGAGCAGTACCGGCACGTCGTCGTGAAAGCCGTGTCGGGCAAGCCGCCGGCCGATCCGCCGATGGCGCTGCCCACGACACTCGTACCGCCCGACGCGGACTTCTCCGGGGTCGCCGCGGGCCCCACGCTGCTTCAGCGCTACATCACCAAATCCGCCGACATCCGGCTGACCAGCGTCGGCCGGGAACTCTTCGCCGCCCGCAAGGTCGCCGAGCCGGGGCAGGTGGACGGCCGGTACGGCGAGACCGGCCACGACTGGAAGCCCGTCGACGTGCCGCCTCGCGTCGCACGGGCCGTTGCCACGTACAAGGACATGGCCGGCCTCGCCTACGGTGCCTTCGACTTCGCCGAGGACGGCGACGGGACGTGGTGGTTCCTGGAGTGCAATCAGGGCGGCCAGTTCGGCTTCATCGAACTCCAGACCGAACAGCCGATCGCGGCGGCGGTCGCCGCCTGGCTGAGCGCGGAAGCGTGATGCCCGGCCGGAGCCGGGAGCGGCCCTGTGCGGTCCGGTCCGGCGCACACCGGCGGACGAACTGTGCCGTGTAGGCCCCCGAAGGTCGGGCAGATGAGGTGTACGCACAACAACGGGGGATGCGAAAGGGCAGGGTACGCCTGTGACCGCTGACGAGGTGACAGCCGGCAGGGAGCGTGGAGACGTCGTTCCGCGATCGGTTCCGACGACGGCTGCCGACGCACGGGACGAGGTCCAGAGACTGCTGGGCGACTGGTTCCGGCGCGCCCGGCAGGGCGTGGCCGACGAGGTCGTGCTCGCGGACGCGCTGTTGGTCACCACCGAGCTGGTGACCAATGCGATCCGGCACGGCGGCGGCCTGACCGCCTTCCAGGCCGACCTCACCGAGCGAGGTCTGCGCATCACCGTCAGTGACCGGAGCGAGGTTCCGCCCACCGTCATCACCCCGACCAACGCCGAGGGGACGGTACGGGTGGGCGGCTACGGCTGGCCGCTGATCCGCCGCCTCGCCCGCGACATCGCCGTCATCCCCCGTTCCGGCGGCAAGGCGATCAGTGTCCTGGTGCCCCTGCCGGCAGCGCCGGGGGGCTGACAGCCGCCCCGCCCCCGGGGCCTCCGCTGTCACTCGCCGTCACGCGGCGGGTGCTCGTGGCGAGGGCAACTGTCGTCGCGGACCGGCCCGTGCGGTACGGGGACGTGTCCCGGAGGCCCTTCGTAACGGCTGCCCGCGCGGGCCCCGACACCCGTTCCCGCGGCCCGAGTTCACGGTTCGAACACAGGGCCGTCATCTCGATGACGGCCACACGTCGTTGCTTCGCCGGAGGCTCCTGACGGACCATCGGCATGTCCCCGACATCTCCGGTCCCCGACACCTCCGGTCCCCGACATCGAAGGAAGCGCCCGTGAGACTGAACCGTTCTCCCCGCACGACGGCCGGCGCCGCCGTGGGCACCGCGCTGTTGGCGCTCCTCGTCCCGTCCTCCGCGCAGGCGGTCCCGTCGGCCCTGCCGATCGTCACCCCCTCCGCCGAGACCGCGCCTCTCCACGACGACGAGGCGGGTGGCAACGCCAACGCCGACGACCCCGCGATCTGGCGCGACGACGCCCACCCCGACCGCAGTCTGGTGGTCGCCACGGCGAAGGAGGGCGGCCTGCGGGTCTACGACCTCAAGGCCGACCTGGTCCAGTCGATCGCCGCACCCGCCCCGCCCGCGGAAGGCGCCGCGCCCGGCAGGTTCAACAACGTCGACCTCGTCTCCGGGCTGCGCACCCCCGGCGGCCGCGCCGACATCGCCGTGGTGACCGACCGTGGCCGGGACCGGCTGCGCGTCTACCGCATCGACCCCTCCCGCCCGGGCCGCCCGCTGGTGGACGTCACCGACCCGGACGCCGCGCCCGTGTTCTCGGCGAGCGAGTCCGAGGTCGATGACCAGCGCACCGCCTACGGTCTGGCCACGTGGACCGACCGCCGCACCGGCCGTTCGTACGCCCTGGTCAGCAGGCGGAGCGAAACCGCCGTCGCCTTGCTGGAGCTCCGCCCGACAGCCGCCGGCACCATCGGCTACCGGAAGATCCGCACGATCGAACTCCCCGCGTCCCACCGCCTGCCCAACGGCACGACGTGGACCCCCTGCGGCGAGCCCGGCGAACTGCCCCAGGTGGAGGGCATGGTCGTCGACCCCGCGACCGGCGTCCTCTACGCGGGCCAGGAGGACGTCGGCATCTGGCGGATGCGCGCCGACCTGTCCGGCAAGCCCGTACTCGTCGACAAGGTGCGGGAGTTCGGCGTTCCCGGCGTCTACGACGAGGAGACCGAGGAGTGCACACCCGGCGCCGACCCGGGGTACGGCGGCAAGCACCTGTCGGCCGACGTGGAAGGGCTCACGCTGTTCCAGGAGCGTGACGGTGACGGCTATCTGCTGGCGTCCAGCCAGGGCGACGACACCTTCGCGCTCTACGACCGGGAGATCTCCGAGCGCAACGAGTACGAGGGCGGGTTCCGTGTCGGCGCCGCCTCCGCCACGCTCGACGGCAGCGAGGTGTGCGACGGTGCGGCGGTGCTGAACGAGCCGCTCGGCCGGCGGTACCCGCGCGGCCTCCTCGTCGTCCAGGACGGCCAGGAGACGCCCGCCGCACCGGACGGTGAGGGCGGCGAACGGGAGACGACCGGCTTCAAGTTCGTCGATCTCGGCGCGGTGGTGGACGCCACCGACATGTGACGGCGCAGACGCCTTCCGGCCCGCATCGGGTGGCATCGCCCGGTGCGGGCCGCACAGGAGGCAGGCGCGAGCGGGTACCGCGACGCCTCCGAACACCGGGCAGAAGAGGGCGCGTCTCCGTGCGGACGGTGCGAGACGACGAGGTGGCGTTCAGAAGCCGTGACGACGGTCGCCGAGCACCCGCTCGGCGACCTCCCGCTCCCTCTCCGGGGAGAAGACCGTACGCCGCGCCGCGACGGCCCGGCGGGTCTCCTCCGCGGTCAGATCGGCGTTGACGGCCGCGGCCGCCCGCACGCCCGCGGCGGCGGCACCGACGACCTGATCGGTCAGGTTGACGACGTTGCCGGCCGCCCACACCCCGGGGACATCCGTCGCCCCGGTCGGGTCCGCGGCGATGTAGCTGCCGATGACGGCACCGTTCACCTCCTGCTCGGTCGGTCGCAGTCCGAGTTGGGCCGGCAGATCGGCGCGCGCGGTGAACCGCGGGGCCACGACGAGGGCCTGCCGCGCGATGACATGGCCGTCGGCGAGCCGCACCCCGCTGAGCCGGCCGTCCGTCGTCTCCACCGCCGTCACCTCCCCGTCGACGACGGCGATGTCCCGGGCGGCGAGCTGCTCGTACTGCTCGGAATCCGGCTCGGGCGCCGTGTGCAGAAAGAGCGTCACGTCCGTGCTCCACTGCCGCCACATCAGGGCCTGGTGCACGGCCAGCGGACCCGTCGCAAGAATGCCGATGGCCTGGCCGCTCACCTCCCAGCCGTGGCAGTACGGGCAGTGGAGGACCTCTCGGCCCCAGCGGTCGGCCAGGCCGGGGATGTCGGGGAGTTCGTCGACGAGGCCCGTGGTGACCAGGAGCCGCTTCGCGAGGGCAGCCGTGCCGTCGTCGAGGGTGAGGCGGAAGCCACCGCCCGCCGGCCGTTCGGCGGCCACGACCTGGCCTTCGACGATCTCGCCGCCGTATCCGGTGACCTCGTCGCGTCCCATGGCAAGCAGTTGAAGCGGCGGCACGCCGTCGCGGGTGAGAAAGCCGTGGGCGTGCGCCGCCGGCGCGTTGCGGGGCCTGCGCCCGTCGATCACCAGTACCGAACGCCGGGCCCTGGCCAGGGTCAGCGCCCCGCTGAGTCCGGCGGCGCCGCCCCCGATGACGACGACGTCGTAGCGGTGGCCGTTCGCTGTTCCGGGTGATGTCCGCATCGCTCGCTCCTTCATGTCCCAGTACCTCCGTACCGGGCCGATGATGGAGCCGTACTGTCCAGAACGACAAACGTCCTTGCTGTATCGGCAAAGTCCGAGCGGATGCTGAGGGGGATCAGTCGCCCGGACCCGGGTCCGGGCGCACCGCGTCCTCGATGCCCGCCCGCGCGGCCTCCAGCTGCGCGGCGAACGCGATGCCCAGGAAGAGCGCCACGCCGGTCACGTTGGCCCACAGCAACAGCGCGACGAATGCCGTCAGCGGGCCGTACACCGCACCGAAGGAACCGCTCTCGCCGATGTAGAGGGCGAGGAGCCAGGTGGCCGTGACCCACAGGATCAGATGAACGCCCGAGCCGAAGGCGAGCCAGGTGTAGCCCGGCTGATCACGGCGCGGCGACCAGCGGAAGATGACCGCCGACGCGACGCCCGCGAGCAGCACGCCCACCGGGATGTGCAACGGCCGCCACCAGTCCAGCAGGGTCTGCGGCCAGCCCATGGCCTCCACCACGGCCGCGCCGACGTCCTGCCCGGCGACGATCGCGAGGAAGCCGCCGCCGAGCGGCAGCCCCGCGAAGAGGGCGAGGACGACACCTCTGCCGTACTTGCGGAGGAACGGGCGGTCGCGCTCGATCCCGTAGATGCGGTTGCAGCCTCGCTCGATCTGCCCCATGGCCGACGCCAGATTGACCACGGCGAAGCCGAGGCCGAGCCACATGGCGACGGCGCCGGCCCGGTCCGCGTCGGCGCTGCGCCGGGTGTCGGCGAGTGCCTGCTGGATGAGGTCGGAGCTCGCACCCGGCACGATCCTGCCGAGCGTCAGATCGACGATCTTGCCCACGCTCTCCGTGTGCAGGGTGGTGGCCACGCCCACGAGGGCGATGACGAAGGGCACGATCCCCAGCACGACCTGGTAGCCGAGTGAGCGCGACGAACTGAAGCCGTCCGCGTAACGGAAGCGGGCGAACGCGTCGAGGAACAGCTTGCGCCCGCCGTAGTGGCGCAGCGCGGCGAAGGCCTCGTCCCCGGAGAGCTCCTCGCCCACCATGTCCCGCGTCTGCGGCACATGCACCGCTGTTCCCATCGTCCGCCTCCACCCCCCGCCCCTGAAGGCGAAGCTCCTGGTCCGCTGCACAGCGTCCTTCGTCATCGGCTTCCCCGAAGACCGCGGAATCCTCGCACGGGAGCGACGTTGCCTCGCGCGGCACCCGGGATCAGCGGATCCGGTACGCAGGGTGGACGGCCAGGAGCCCGCCGCGATCGCGGAGTTGACGGTGGGGCGGGCCGGCCCAGGAGACGTGCGCCGACGATCCGGTGGGGCGACGACGCGTGCGTGCCGCGCTCCGGCCCCGCCGGAGGACGGCGTCAGCGGGCGGGGCGGCGGCCGGTACGGCGCCAGCGCAGTGCGGCGTAGACCAGATCGGCCAGCAGGACGAGGGCGCCGATGACCAGCAGATAGGCCAGCCCCTCGGCCGCGACGCCGATGATGCCCAGCACGAGGGCCACGATGACCACGAACAGGACCAGAGCCATGGCGTGACTTTCTGAGAGAAGACGGAGCGGGTCAGCGCCGCGCGAGCTGACGTTCGCCGCCCGCGCCCGGCTGGTAGGACAGTTCGTAGTGCTCGAAGATCCCCTTCTCGTTCTCGGCGGGGAGCACATCGTCGGTACCGATCGACGGCGCGTCCTTCACCAGGGACTTGGGATACGCGACCCGCACGTAGTCGGGCCCCACCACGGCGCCTGCCAGCGGCACGAACACGAGCCGGTGCCGCGTCGGCAGCCCGATGAGAACCGTCGCCACCGCCGGCTCGTCGGTCCTCGTGTCGACGTAGACGGCCTCCAGCGATCCGATCTTGCGCCCGTCGGGGTCGATCACGCCGTGGGTGCGCCATTCCCGGATGTCTGCACTCTTGATCACGTCGGTTCTCCTCGTCTCACCCCCGTGCCAGGGGGATCGTTCAGTGGCACCGCACCGGTGATCCTCGCGCACGAGGCAGCCGTACGACGCGAACGCCACCCCGGCGGCCGGTGACGGCCGAGGCGGCTGCGACGCCGATCGGGCTCCTGCTCTCTCGTGTGACCGCTCGACGCGGATCCACGCCACCGGGCGGTACCAAGACACCCGGAAAACACACGGATTGCGCGGCGGAGTGGGCCGGAACGCCGGATCGCCCCCCCCCCGGGGAGGGGGGGGGCGGGGACGGGGGGGGGGTGTGAGCGTTGGCCCGGCGGGCCGGCGGGC